>JAYEOM010000012.1:0-24787 GCA_034722955.1 Campylobacterota bacterium | reverse complement strand
TTAGAATGATTTGGTCAAAATACTGCTTTTTATCCTCTTTTGTTTCTACATAATTTAACTGTTTACTTTTTACCAGACTATCTATAAGTGCCTTAAAATGCGGATAAAAGCTTTCATTTACATTTATCGTCAATTGATGCATATTATCTCCTAATTTCAAACCGATATTTGCTTTATTATATCTAAAAAGTGCTAAGTGCTATTATGAACTTTTGCATGGTTCTTGATTGATGGTATAAGTATTATTAGTTTTCATTCTTGTTACCTATATTTTCTATGTACCAGTTTATGGCTTCTTGCATACCTTGGTATATGTCATGAGTTGGGGCATAGCCTACAAAGTTTTGGGCTTTTGAGATGTTGGCGTTGGAGTGGCGAATGTCGCCTGCCCTGAAGTCCCTGAAAACAGGGCCTTCGGGAATTTTAAATTTTAAATTATTAATTTTGCACCCCAAGGGCATTTCCTGGCGGGGCAATTGCTCTACGAGGTTATCGTTGATGATCTTGTAAAGTTCGTTGAGGGTGTTTCTTCCTCCTACTGCTACATTAAACGCTTCTCCAAAGGCTTCTGTGTTGTCTGTGGTTCCAGCCAATAGATTCATCTGGATGACATTGTCTATGTAGGTGAAGTCACGGCTGGTTTCTCCGTCACCGTTGATGTAGACATCTTCACCTTCAAGAAGAGAACCTACCCATTTGGGGATAACAGCTGCGTATGCACCATCTGGATCTTGACGGCGGCCAAAGACATTAAAGTAACGCAGACCAAGAGTCTCCATGCCATAAGTCTTTTGGAAAACACCTGCGTAGAGTTCATTGGTCATTTTCATCGCTGCGTAGGGAGAGAGGAGATTGCCCGTACGCTCTTCTACCTTAGGAAGCTCTTTAGAGTCACCATAAACCGAACTTGAGCTCGCATAAACAAACCGCTTGATACCTGAATCTTTGGCTGCGGTAAGCATGTTAAGAAAACCGGTAATATTAGAACGGTTGGAAGTCACAGGGTCAGCGATGGAACGAGGAACTGAACCCAGTGCAGCTTGATGCAAGACAATGTCCACACCCTCACATGCCTTAACACAAGTTTCAAAGTCTGCAATATCACCCTCAATAAAAGTAAAGTTCTTCGCAGCCTCTTCACCTACTGATGCCAAAATGTCATCAATGTTGTGTTGATAGCCAGTGGAAAAGTTGTCTAAACCAACAACCTTTTGATTGTGTGAAAGTAAGAACTCTGTTAAATTAGACCCTATAAAGCCGGCATTGCCCGTTATCAGCCAGGTTTTCTGGTTGGTTTTGAATTGCTCTAGGAGCTTTTCAAAAGCTGTGATTAGTGATTCGTTATTGGTGATTTGTTCTTGGTTCATTACATACATTCCTTTGGAATATAATTGGTGACTAGTGATTGGTAATTAGTGATTGATTTCTTTTTCATTCATTTACTCTTTACATTACGAATTAATCCATTAAGCATTTTTTTAATGGTTATGATCTCTTTTAAAATTATATCTATATTGTTAACGAAATTTAGTCTTTTTGCTAACATGATTTGTGTTTCCACTTCAGAAAGGGAACCAAGAGAGAGATATATAAAAATTGTATAAACTCTTTAGAACCTTGTCGTGATGCACCTTCTGTAATATTACTCAGAACGGAAACAGCCGCTCTTCGAATTTGAGATGTCAGACCATACATTTCTTCTTTAGGGAACGTACTACTCATTTTATAAATGTTTTCTACAAAATCCATATGAGTTTTCATCTTATTTTCCCAATCACCATTCACTAATTACCAATCACAGAGCAAAGCTCTATAATTTCCCGTCACTTTCTTCAAGTTTTGATTTGATATCGTAAATGACAGTATCATTTCCACTTTTTAGTTTTTCAATATCAAGTCCATCAAACTTATCATGTGCAACAGCTAAAACAACAGCATCGTATTTTGTATCTAATGACGGTAAAAGATCCAATCCGTATTCACGTTTTACCTCTTCAGAATCAGCCCATGGGTCATAGACACTGACATCAGTTCCAAACTCTTGTAATTCCTTTATGACATCAATGACACGAGAATTTCTAATATCCGGACAATTTTCTTTAAAGGTAATACCAAGAACCAAGACTTTTGCACCTGCAATTTTATGTTCTTTTTGGATCATCAGCTTGAGTACTTGATTGGCTACATACATTCCCATGTTATCATTCAGGCGACGTCCTGCAAGGATGATCTCCGGATTGTAACCGACCTCTTGTGCCTTGTGCGTCAAGTAATAAGGGTCTACACCTATGCAGTGCCCACCCACTAAACCTGGACGGAATGGTAAGAAATTCCATTTTGTTCCGGCTGCTTCAAGTACTGCTTCTGTGTCAATGTCGAGTTTGTTGAAGATGATCGCTAATTCATTGACGAAGGCAATGTTGATGTCACGTTGTGAGTTTTCGATGACCTTTGCAGCTTCAGCCACTTTAATACTTGGAGCAAGATGTGTGCCTGCAGTGATGATAGAGGCATAAAGATCATCTACTTTTTGACCGATCTCAGGTGTAGAACCTGCTGTTACTTTTAAGATCTTCGTAACAGTGTGTTCTTTATCTCCCGGGTTGATACGTTCAGGAGAATAACCACAGTAGAAACCGTTGGTTTCTGGTGATTCGTGATTAGTAATTCGTGATTGGTTAATGGTTTCAGATGAGATGTATTTTAGTCCTGAGAATTTTTTGAGTACGGGAACACACTCTTCTTCTGTCGCACCAGGGTATACTGTAGACTCATAGATGACAATATCATCTTTTTTCAGTACCTTACCAATTGATTCGCTTGCTTTGATAAGTGGTGTAAGGTCTGGCTTTTTATGTTTGTCTATAGGTGTAGGAACTGTAACTACATAGATATTACAATCAGCGATCTCTCCCAAAATGTTTGTAAACTGCATACCATGAGAGATAGCTTCTTTCACCTGAACTTCACTTAACTCTAAAGTACGGTCAAGACCATCACTTAATTCATCAATACGCCACTGTGCGATGTCAAAGCCGACTACTTCATACTTTTCCGAAAATGCATGTGCCAATGGTAAGCCAACGTACCCTAATCCGATTACTGCTATTTTTATATTATTTATGATTTGCTTTCCTTATACCAGTTATACATATGCATTATATCATATTCAAGCTCAATACTATGTTTCCACCCTTTTTGAATGTGACTTGTAATTCGTAATTCGTGATTAGAACTAAGGGGGGTGATGCTAATGTCATTTAGCTGTCACTCCAAATCCTAAGGGGTGACAATGACAAATTACTATAATTTAACATTTATACCTATCACATCTAGTCCCAATACCTCAAAATCAGAGCGATTATTTGTTACAACTGACATATTGTTTACCAATGCCGTTGCAGCTATAATAGCGTCAAGTGTTTTTGTTTTAAAATTACGTCTTAACTTTATTGTTGTTTGTGCTATGGAATCATCTAAATCAAACAATGTTGCATAAGAGACAAATGCTTTTGCTTTTTTATCTAACTCTACATCATCAATAAGCCCATTAAAATAATAAATCAATATATTCGTATCAAGAAGTGCATTCATCTATTGCCATTCGTCTTTGGAAGCATTTAAGTAAGCATCTATCTCTTTTTTAGAAACATGGGCAGAACCAAAAAAAGTGCTGGGATCAAAAGCAGTATTAACAGCCATTTCTTTCGCTAATATAATAATTTTCGCATCAACAGATTGCAATGATGTATATTTTTCAGGTACCTGTACTATACCATTCTCAATATGTGTTTCAAATTCTACTGCATACACAACTAAGCCTTTTTATTTTAACTTGTATTATTATATCTTATTTTTGACCACGGAACTTAAGGCTACCCCCTATTTACTCTCTCTATACCACGCATACATCTTTTCTATCCCATCTCTCAGCTCAACCGTATGGTGCCATCCCAGATCGTGCAGTTTAGTAGGGTCAGTGAGCTTGAGCATCGTGCCGTCTGGTTTGTCTGTGTTGAAATAGAGATCGCCTTGGTAGCCTATGATCTCCTTGATCGTTTCTGCCAGTTTTTTGATGGATATATCGATGCCAGTGCCGATATTGATATGGGTGTTGCGGATCTCAGAGCTTGTTTGTAGGGTTGCAGTGTCACAAAGTTTGCCATCATCTTGAGGCTCTGTATCGAGTTCGGAGTGACGGGATGGATACATATCCTGAAAGTCCCTGTTTTCCATGAGGAAGACGCAGGCATCTGCCATATCCTCGGACCAGAGAAATTCGCGGCGTGGTTTTCCGGAACCCCAGATCTCGATCTGGACAGCACCCTGATCTGTATCGGGTGTTTTGATGCCGTATCTATTGAGAATTGACAAAATATCCTCTTCGCTTGCGTTTCCATCGATCTCTTCGATGGGCAGCTTCTCTAGGTCTACCCGAATGGCATCCCAGTTACTCTCTTCGAGGGCTTTACCGAGGTGCATCTTGCGGAGCATTGCGGGGAGGACATGGGACTTTTCCAAGTCAAAACCATCATTGGGACCATAGAGGTTGGTAGGCATCACAGAGATGAAGTTGGTACCGTACTGGAGGTTGTAGCTCTCGCACATCTTGATACCGGCGATCTTGGCGATGGCGTAGGGTTCATTGGTGTATTCAAGTTCACCTGTGAGCAGATACTCCTCTCTCATCGGTTGTGGGCAATCTTTGGGATAGATGCAGGTGGAGCCCAGGAAGAGGAGCTTTTTGACACCGTAGCGGTAGCTGATATCTATGATATTGTTTTGGATCACGAGATTGCTGTAGATAAACTCTGCACGATAGATGTTGTTGGCGATGATGCCGCCGACCTTGGCAGCAGCTAGAAAAACATATTCGGGTTTAAAAGTTTCAAAAAAATACTCTACATTCTGCTGCTTTGTCAGATCGAGCGGATAGTACTCTATGGCATCATTTTGGGGTTTTCGATGATGATAATTGGAGATAATATTGGTATACCCTTTGGCAAGCAGTGATTTGATGATGGCAGAACCGACTAAGCCGGTACCACCGGCAATGAAAATAATACTGTTTTTGTGCATTAAAATTCCTTTATTTGAAAATATCTTTGATGTATTGATGGACATTTTCACTCTCTAGCAGTTCATCGATGCCAAACCATCGATAGGTATCGTGCTGATCATCCGGAAGAGCGGGCAGGTCATCAACCTCTGCTTCGTAGACCAGATTTACATAGTGTGTAGAGACACCCTCATAGATACCATCATCGTAAAAGTGTTCAAACAGACCGACAAATTCAGCTGCATTAGTCAACTCTGTCCCCAACTCATCTCTAGCAATCCGATGAATCGTGTCACGGATCTTCTCATTTTTGAGGATGCGTCCGCCAATCGTAAACCAATACCCCTTGGCAGGTCTATTGCACCGCTGCCCTAGCAAGACTTTTCCATCTTTTTTGACCACAAGATCAAGTGAAACTAGTGGTGTATGATCTATAATATCTCTAAAGAGAGAATCATCAATAAAAACAGAGAGATCATTATACATTGACAAGTATACACCTTCTTAGAGAATTTGCATAATTATAACATATAAACTGTTCATATTGTAATTGTTCTGCAATGATCAGTATCTTAGTCATTTGATATTTTCACCTATATATTGTATCTCTTCATCTGTCAAATATGGGTTCATTGGCAGGGATATGATCTCGCTGCTCACACTCTCTCCAACAGGAAAATCTCCTTTTTTGTAGCCGAGATATCTAAAAGCCTCTTGTAGGTGTAGAGGCTTTGGGTAGTGAATAGCTGTCGGGATACCTTCTTCCTTCAGTTTAGCTTGAAGCTCATCACGGTTTTGAACTCTTATGGAGTATTGAGCCCAAGCAGAAGTAGTATCGTTAGAGACGAAGGGGATTATCAGCTCTTTACCTCTGAGTGACTTCATATATCTACTAGCAACCTCTTGCCGTAAAGCCAAATCTCTTGGATAGTACTTCAGCTTTACATCCACAATAGCACACTGTAGTGCATCCATCCTCCCGCCCATACCGATATATTGGTGATGGTACCGTTTGGTCTGACCGTGTACTCTGAGTGATTTGATCTTCTTTGCAAGGGCATCATTATTTGTGAACACTGCTCCACCATCTCCAAAACAACCAAGTGGTTTAGCGGGGAAAAATGAAGTTGTAGATATATCTCCCAGGCTACTCTCTCTCTCGCCTCTGTAGGTAGCACCAAATGACTGAGCACCGTCAATGATAACTTTAAGATCATGTTTATCTGCGATAGCTTGGATGAGATCTATCTCTGCAGGTTGACCATAGAGACTTACAGGCATGATTACTTTGGTTCTGTCTGTGATGGCTGCTTCTATCTTGGAGGGATCGATATTGTAACTCTTCTCATCTATGTCCACAAATACAGGGATGGCACCTAAGAAGGCAATAGTCTCAGCCGTGGCTATGAAAGTAAAGGGAGTTGTGATGATCTCGTCACCCGGTTGAATATCGATAGCCATCATAGCTAATAGCAGAGCATCTGTACCACTACTGCAAGTTATGGCATGTTTAGTACCTGTGAACTCTTGTAGATTTGTCTCTAGTCGGCTTACTGCATCACCCATGATATAGTTAGCACTGTTTAGGACTCTGTCCATCCCCTCTTCTAGTTCTGATTGGTACATGTAGTACTGTTTTTTTAGGTTTGCGAAGTCTATAACTCTTTTTGATTGATGGTTTTTTAAAAATGACTCTGCTGTTATTGTAATATCTGGATGTTTTTTCAACATTTTTTTATCTCTTGTTATTACTTTTGCGTTGACTGCTTTTGCTGATGCTATCAATTGAGAGTCTTCTATATCTTCATAATCTATCTTTAAATATGATGGTGTTTTTGCTATCTTGAAATGTGCTATAATATCTTTAATTAGTAAACTTGTTACTCTTTTAGCTTTTTGAGTTGAATAACCTTTCTCTTCTTTTAGTTCATCTCTTTTTACAAATGCAATGTTATCAAGTGAAGATGAAGATATAAAAGTATTTTCTGCACTTTTATAGAGCAAATCATACACTTTAACAGAATTTTGAAATTTTCTTCTTCTGTGATGATTGAAACAGTCTAATATGATATTAATATCTAATATATAATTCAAATTTTATCTCTTGATTTGCAATCTTTTACTCTATCTGCATAATATTGTTCACTTTTGTAGTAGTCAGAACTATCAACACTTGTCACGACTAATTCTCTCCAATTTTTCTCAAGATACTCCTCATCTATCTCTTCATCATCATAGACTTTTGAAGGTACTACTTTCTCTACTTTGACACCTTTATCTGAAAAGGTACTTAAAAACCATAAAATTTTTTCTGCTATGTTATTATCTTGAATATCTACACTTAACTGCATCAAATCTCCTTTAATTCATTGTCTATTATAACATATTTGCTATTGTCAAAATCATCTTCTGCTTGATTATTGATATCAAATATTAGTCTATTTCCAGCTCTGCTTACCCAGCCGATCTGCCTTGCAGGTACTCCGACCATCAAAGCATAAGGCTTTACATCCCTATTGACAACTGCTCCAGAGCCTATGAGTGCATACTCTCCAATAGTCACACCACATACTACTGTGACATTTGCACCTATGGAGCACCCCTTTTTGAGTAGTGTCTTTTGAAACTCTTCTCTTCTTTGGATAAAAGCTCTAGGGTTGATAACATTGGTGAAAACCATAGAGGGACCCAAAAAAACATCATCTTCTATCTCTACCCCTTCATAGATTGAGATATTGTTTTGTACTTTGACACCATCACCTATGGTTACTTTCGGACCTACAACACAGTTTTGTCCAAAAGAGCAGTTTGTGCCAATTGTGGTATAGGATAATATATGAGAGAAGTGCCAAATTTTTGTACCCTCACCGATAGCAACACCGTCATCTATATAGGCAGACTTATGCACAAAGTAGTTAGCCATTAGCTAATCACTCTCTTGCAAAAAGGGTGGTATTCACCTTTCAGTCCAACAGGCTCAAGGTTTCTAATGGTCGAAATAGTATTGATAGAACTATACGCTTCATCAAGTCCAAATCCATTGCCCTTTAGTATCTCTTCATAGCTTCGAGTATGCAGGTCAGTGAAGCCACCGCTAAACTCCATCTCATGACTGTCTACAGTGATACTTCGATAGGTTCTCTGCCCTTGTGCTTTGACTGTATCGGGGATATAGTCATAGTTTACAGATAAAAACCATCTGACATCAGCATGTTTCAGTCTGAAACTTCCTGCACTTGAATCTGAAGTTTTGAGGTGTACTATGCTCTCTTCTACATCTCCAAATATCCAAGTCAACATATCATAAAAGTGAACACCTATATTTGAGGCAACGCCACCGGATTTTGATCGATCTCCTTTCCATGAGACAAAATACCATTTGCCTCTGGAGGTTAGATAGGTCAGGTCAATATCATAAACTTTATCTGGGTTTTCTGCTAACTCTTCAGTAACCCTCTCTCTCAAAGCAATGATAGATGGGTGAAGTCTAAGCTGTAGAATATTATAAGCTTTTTGCCCTGTCTCCTGTTCGATCAGTTTGAGTTGATCGATGTTCCATGGGTTTAGCACCAAAGGCTTTTCACAAATTGCATCTGCTCCGCTTTTCAATGCAAATCTTATATGAGAATCATGGAGATAATTTGGTGAGCAGATCGATATATAATCGATCTTTTTTCCAGTATCTCTACGCCATTTATCTACAAAGCGATCAAATCTCTCAAACTCTGTAAAGAAGTCTGCCTGTGGAAAGTTACTATCCATTATGCCAATACCATCATAAGGATCTAGTGCAGCTACAAGAGTGTTGCCAGTATCTTTTATGGCTTTCATGTGTCTAGGAGCTATATATCCTGATGCTCCAATAAGTGCAAAGTTCTTCACTCTTACAGCCTCCAACTTGGCCTTTTAACTATACCTTTAATATCCATTATTATGGGAGAACCATTAGAGATGCTTTCATAGTCCTCCTCTGATAAAATTTTAAACTCTTTATGTGCAACTGCGACTACTATCGTATCATATCTGTTATTGGATTTAAAGGGATTGGTGATAATACCATGTCTGTAGTGTTGTTTCTCCTCTTTTGGATCAACCCAAGGATCGTATACATCTACACAGCAACCATAAGTTTTTAACTCCTCTATGATATCTACAACTTTAGTATTTCTCATATCTGGGCAATTTTCCTTGAATGTTACACCCAATATCAATATATTTGAGTCTTTGATATGCTTATCATTTGCTATCATTGTTTTGATAGTCTGCTCAGCTATATATTTACCCATTCCGTTATTTATCTGTCTGGCACTCAGTACAAGATTGGGTTTGTATCCCAACTCTTCAGCTCTGTAGGTAAGGTAATAGGGGTCAACACCTATACAGTGACCACCTACGAGACCAGGAGTCAGCTTGATAAAATTCCACTTTGTAGCGGCTGCTTCTATAACATCGTTTGTATCTATACCCATTGTATCAAATATAAGTGCAAGCTCATTTATAAGAGCTATATTGACATCTCTCTGAGTATTTTCAATAACCTTTGAAGCCTCAGCTACCTTAATAGAGGGTGCCAAGTGTGTTCCAGCTACGATAATGCTTTTGTAGAGATCATCTACTTGTTTGGCGATATTGGGCGTGGAGCCTGAAGTGACTTTGAGTATCCTTGTGACAGTATGCTCTTTGTCACCGGGATTGATTCGTTCAGGAGAGTAGCCGGCAAAAAAATCTCTATTGAACACCAAGTTGGAACTCTTTTCAAGAATTGGTACACATATCTCTTCAGTTACACCTGGATAGACAGTAGATTCGTAGATCACTATATCACCTTTTCTTAAAACCTCTCCGACACTCTCTGATGATTTGATCAGAGGTGTAAGGTCAGGACGGTTAGAGCTGTCGATGGGTGTTGGAACAGTCACAATATAGATATTGCAATCAGCAATCTCATCTAAAACATTAGTAAACTCCATACCCCGAGCAATTGCCTCTTTCATCTGAGCTTCATTGAGTTCCAGGGTACGGTCATATGCACTGCTTAGCTCATCTATACGGTTTTTATTGATATCAAATCCAACAACCTCATATTTTTCACTAAATGCATGTGCCAAAGGAAGACCGACATAACCTAGTCCGATAATTGCTATTTTTTGATTCATTGTAATGTGCCTTAAATTAGGGAAAATATCTTAAATAATTTTTATTATTATATCTAAAATTCTTTAGCGACACTCCATCAAAATCTCAGCTCCTATCAGTGGGGCATCTTCGAGTCTGCTTAGTACAATTTTTGTCTGTTTTCTAGAGCTTGGAAGTGTATATTTTTCAATATTCTCATGGATTAGATTTAGCAGATAGGTATTGGGGACGATAACACCGCCTCCTAGTACTATTATCTCAGGATTGATCAATGAGATGATCGTACCGATGGCAAACAGCAACCCCTCTTCAAAGTTATCTATGATCTTATCGGCTTTATCACTATGCAGACTACGCAGATTTTCTATGGTAACCTCCCTGATAGGAAGCCTGTACTCCTCTGCCCAATGCCTAAGTGCGATACCTGAACAAGATGCCTCAATACAGTAGTGATTTCCGCAACCACAAGGGATCTTTGAGTATTTGTATGGGATATGTCCTATCTCGCCTGCTAAGTTATGAGAACCTCTAAATAGTTTTCCACTCTCTATGATAGCTGATCCAAAGCCTGTACCTATGGATGCAACTACCATCGTTGTGCTGCAGCTCCAATACCTCTGTTCAGCCAATGCAGCACATTTCAAATCATTCTCTATAGAGAGGTCAATATGGTGTACATCTAAAAAATATGCTTTTATATTGGGTTCATCTACTTTTATATTGGGTGAGGAGAGTATAACCCCATTATTTACTTCACCGGCATAGGATATACCTATTTTTTCGACCGTATACCCTTTGATGATCGACTCAATTGCCTGAATCAATCCTATATCTTGTGTGCTCATCTCTCCAGAGGAGACTACACTAGTATCCTGATCAATAATACGATAACGAATATGAGTTCCGCCTACATCCATGGCTATAAACATAAATGATCCTTTTTTGGGTTTTATAACTCTGATGCAGGTTTCCCTGAAGCAAAGTGTGCCTCTATCTCTTCTAGTGTTTTTCCTTTTGTTTCGGGAATATACTGCCAAGTAAACCAAAGAGCAGCAAGTCCAAATAGTGCATAGAGCCAGAAAGCACCACTAGCTCCGAGCAAATCAACAATCGAAAGAAATGTCAATGCCACTATAAAGTTAAATCCCCAGTTCAATAGCGTTGTGATACTCATACCTATATTTCTCAGACGCATAGGAAATATTTCTGCGATCAAAAGCCAGGCGATCGGTCCAAGACTGATGGCAAAAGATGCGATATAGAAGATCAAACTACCAACGGCAACATATTTCATAGTGTTGCCTGATGCTGCTGTATCTGTACTAAACAGAGCACCAAGAACGATCAGAGAGAGTATCATCCCGCTAATCCCAATATACAGAAGTGGTTTCCTGCCGATCTTGTCAATCAAAAAGATAGATAGAATAGTAGCCAATACATTAACTATACCTATGGGCAGTGCTGCGGCTATGGCATCTTGTGCTGTTGCAAATCCAGCCATCTCTAAAATGGTAGGAGAGTAGTAGATCACTGTATTGATACCTGTGACTTGTTGAAAAAACATTATACCTGCACCAATGATCAATACAGGTTTCACTCTAGAAGAGAGAAGCATTCTATAGCTAACTTTTTCGGTTTTCTCTTCTGTCGATGCTATGATAGTATCGAGCTCTTTTCGGGCTGACTCTTTGCTGTATATGAGGCGAAGTGATGCATCTGCTTCATCTATCTTTTTGATACTCACAAGCCATCTAGGGGAGTTTGGCAACAAAAACATGCCAAAAAAGAGTAAAATAGATGGGATTAGACCAAATGCAAACATATATCTCCATCCATCCACCATCGAAGAGAGAGAGAAATCAACCAAATAGGATAAAACTATACCGATAGTGATCATCAGCTGATTGAGTGATACTAGTGAACCTCTCATAGCACTAGGAGAGACTTCAGATATATATAGCGGAACAGTAAACGATGCTACACCTATCGCTACACCAAGTACAATCCTCCCTATAACCAGAGACTCAGGATTTGGTGAGAGTGCTGAAGCCACTGAACCAATGGCAAAGATAATCGCAGTAGAGATAATAACTCTTTTCCTGCCATATATATCTGCTATCCTGCCACTAAAAAGTGCACCGATCATCGCACCGATCAGTACTGCACTCGTCACAATCTCCTGACTAAAAGCTGTAAGGTGCCACTCAGATTTGATCAGCAGCAGTGCCCCTGAGATCACGCCAGTATCAAAACCAAAGAGTAATCCCCCTATCGCTGCGATCATTGCTACTTTAAATGCTTGAAGTTTGTTGTATTGTTCATCCATGACTTATGCCCCCATATGAACTATTTTGCTTAAGTATACTCCTATTTTAATAATTAAGATATTAAAATTTGTTAAGGTTGAGTCTCTACACCTTCCATAAAATCAACAATCCTATCCGCATTTGCCCGGGGCACACTTCATACCACCGCATTTACCTTCGAGTTTACTTTTGATACTACCCTCTTGCATCTCATCTAGGGCTTGTTGTGTCTCTTGTGGATGGGCTATAAACTGGTAAGCTTTGTAGAGTGTAAAGATACCATATAGTATGACCAGCATAGAGGCTAATTTCATCATAGTGCCCCGTAGTGATCCTCGCTGCAAAAATCGTGTGATAGTACCCAAAAAGAAGAGGGCAGGGATAGTAGCCAATCCAAAGACAGCCATCACTATAGCACCCCACATAGGACTTGCCGTACTAGCAGCAAATATAGCAAAGGAGTAGACTAGACCACAAGGGATGATACCATTGAGCATCCCCAATAGATAAAAACTGCTGATTGTTTTGCTTGAGATCAATCGTCTGAAGGTATCACGAAACCATCCAGCCTTGGAGATAGATGCTTCTGCAGAGTTGAGAAACTTGAACTCTCCCAAGAGTGACAGCCCTGCGAGTATCATCAAAATACCAGTCAATAAAAAAAGCACACCCTTGGTGACAGGGGTAAAGGCGATCACCTGCCCTATCAAGCCAAACATTGCACCTAGTATGGCATATGTGGTTACGCGTCCAAAGTTATAGGCTAAATGTGAGATAGTCTGTATACCCCAAGAGGATTTGTGGTCTATTTTGGTAGAGCTGTATGCTACGATGATGCCACCGCACATACCAATGCAGTGACCGACACTTCCCAAAAATGCAGTTGTAAAGATAAGGATAAGATCAATATTGTTCATAGGTGGTTATGTAAGCTTTCGAGATAAATTTGGTTTTATAACTGAAACTATAGTGTTGTTTTGTTAAAATAATGTTAATTATTGTCTAAAGGTGTCAAAATGTTGAAAAGATTCAAGCGGAATATTCTTAAAATGTTTCGTGAATTTCTTGTATATCACAATAGCTCTATGGAGTTTCGAGCCAAAATACTCACACTGATGATCGCATCAGATAGTGAGATCAACCCTTGTGAACATCAGATGCTTGCAGAGGTAGCATCCAAGATATACAGTGATGATAGTGAGAGAGCAGATATATTGATCGATACTGTCAATGAGTATTTTCAAAAGATCAAGACAAAAAATGGTCTTGATTTTGAACATTTGATTGTTCTAGTCGAGAGGGAAGCTAGGGATAATAAGCGATTTTCAGATAAGATAGATATAGAGGTACTGAAACGATTTAGTGATTGCCTAGATAAAGAGGAGGACAAGATATTTCATCAGCGTATCTTGGAGTTTTTAGAGGGTATAAAGGAGGAGTATGGAGCTGTATAGATTTATGGTGTTTGGACGAGTGCAAGGTGTATTTTATCGTAAGTTTGTTTCACAAGCGGCGATGCGAAAACAGATCAGAGGTGCGATAAAAAACTTATCAGATGGTAGCGTAGAGGTAGTTGCCGAATTGATCGATGACGATTTGGAAGATTTCCTAGAGTTGCTGAGAGAGGGGTCACCACTCTCTCAAGTTGATGATATCAGCTATAGCTTGATCGATGATGCCGGTCTCATCTATGATGGCTTTGAGATACTCCGATGAGTAGCGGATGGGGATGTCAACACTTGACAACACACGGAGATGAGAAGGAGTGGTGCCGACTCTTGAGCCACAGATGTGATCCAGGATGCAAGGGGTGTGTCCTTTTTGGAGTAGGGTACTTCTCTCAAGAAAACACCCCCTCTAATCAAGCCTTTGAAAAGAGAGAGGCAAAAAATAGGAGTGATGATCCATTGGGCGGAAAGTGATAATCACCTTACCTACATTAATCATTATATTGTGTAGTGTTGATTTCGATGGTGGTTTTTGGCATTACATAATCTATTTAAAAAAGGAACCTCTTTGAGTATGATCAAATCATTTTTGGATAGCTATAAGCTTATTATTATTGCACTTATTATAGGTTTGTCATTTTACTTTTTGGCATTAACATCATTTTCAGATCTACAGGCACGGCTTGTGGGAGTGATAGCTTTCTTGGTTACACTATGGACAAATAACGGCTTGCATATGGGTACAGTTTCACTTCTGCCTATACTGCTTTTCCCTGTTTTTGGTTTGGTAGAGTCTAAGGATGTAGTGACTAACTACTCCAAGACTACTATATTTCTCTTTATTGGAGGATTTCTCATAGCTATCGCTACAGAGAAGTCAGAACTTCACAAACGGCTTGCCAAAAAGCTCCTCTCTATCTTTCCTACTACACCACGGGGAGTACTGCTATCACTGATGATGACAGCGGGTATACTCAGCTCTATACTGTCAGATACGACTACAGCACTGCTTATTATCCCTATAGCAGGATTTTTGACGACCAATAGTGACTATAAGTTTCGTCTGCTTTTGGGTGTGGCGTATGCCTCTCTCATAGGTGGGATTATCACACCTGTAGGTACGCCACCCAATCTCATCCTGCAAGACTTCTTGGAGACGAATGGTATAGAGATGATTAGTTTTGCTACTTGGACGACTATGATGTTGCCTTTGGCTATCGTGATGATGGTAGTTGCTTGTGAGATACTGCTCTTTGGGTTCAAGAGAGAGAATTTTGAGCTGGTATCTATGGATATAAGTAGAGAGCCACTCACCTTTGCCCAAAAGAAGCTCATAACTATTCTCATCCTACTAGCTACCATACTTGCGGCCAATCCCATACTCAAACACTTTTTTGATATCGTAGTTAATGAAAAGCTGACACTGCTTGCTTTTGGACTGCTGCTATTTTTGCCAAAGATAGATTTGTTGGAGTGGAAAGAGGATTTTGCTAAGATACCTTTTGCTATTGTCTTTTTGTTTGGAGCAGGGTTCTCTATAGCTATGGCATTTCAAAAGACAGGTTTAGCCACTGAGATAGCAAACATCATGATGAGTTTCAGCCACCTCTCTCCTACGGTTTTGATGCTTATCGTGGGTGTAGGTGTGGTATTTGCTACTGAGCTTACTAGTAACACAGCTCTGACTTCTATCATGATACCTATCATCTATCCTTTTGCTCTGCAGAGTGGACTTGATCCGACACTCTTTATGCTCATAGTAGCCATCTCTGCTAGTTATGCCTTTATGCTCCCTATAGCCACCGCCCCCAATGCCATAGCCATGTCCACAGGTCATGTCAAAACCAAACAGATGATACAGAGAGGTTTTTTTCTCAATATCGTAGGAATTATAGTGACATTTTCAGTGGCTTTGACCTACTGGCGGTTATTTATCTAAAAAACTTCTGTGCTTTTTCGGTGAGTCTGTTTTGGTAAGCTGGTCTATTTAATTTGTCTACGGTTAACGATATGATGACATCCTACTAAGTCTACTCTTGGTCTTCTTGGCATTGTGTGACCTTTATGTTTTTGGTATTATTGCAGAATGGTGTCTATTCAACCCGTGGTTTGACCCGTGGTTCTCTTGCATTGAATCCAAAAATCTAAAAATTATTGCTCATTTCTTGCCATGCCTCTTCATATATCATTCACTAACAATCAAATTTTAGGTATAGGTGCTAAAATATCAATAAACAAAATGAGGAACTTCATGCTAGATATTTTCAAACAAGATAAAAGTTTTTTGACCCGTGCAAAAGAGAAGAGGAGCTTTCATTATCTGTTAAAATTTGATAATCATGGGGCTTATCTGGAGTTGTGTGACAACAAGCTCAAACTACTTACTGGAGTAGATTATCGTGTCTATAGCGGACTAGATAGAGAGATACTCCAGCTTCTTGACCAGTGCAAGCAGGAGGCTTTTTTTGAGATTTCTTGGGAGGATGAGGGGGAACAGGTCTATCTCGACAAACACCCTAGACTGCTCGAACTGCTTCGTCAAAGCGACAAACTCATCACAGAGGAGGGCAAAGGGCTCTCTTTTGCTGATGGGATTCGTGATGTAGCCATCTATGTAGATACGCAGAGTGTAGCAGACAAACTTGTAGTAACCTCTATGGTCGGTGGAGAGAGTGAGTTTAAGTTTTTGACTCCAAGCTATATCTTGGCAGGAGAGTCCATTCAGCAGGTACACTTCGTAGGAGATCACTACAGGCAACTCAAAAACTTCAACACCACCATAGAGCCAAACAAACTCGAAGAGCTACTCACTATCCTTACTACTCACTTTGAAAATATCGTCATAGACTATGACCACTACAGTGTCGAACAAAAAGAGGAGCTTAAAATCATTAAGCCAGCCGTAATATTTGAGAAGATCACAGCAGAAAATGAGCTGATACTCCGCACCTCTGCGACCGTAGGTAAGCTCTCGCCAGAGTTTTTCAATGACTTCAATATCACTAAAATCGTACTTATCAATGAGCTAGAGAAGAGCATCTCTCTGCATGAGTGTGACTTCTCTGAAGTCTTTGAAGTCTATGGGATGATATTTAAAAACCTCACAGCACTGAACAGAAAAAACAAAAATGCCAGTTTCAGTGAAGAGGATGGATTGTTTGTCATCGAAGAGGAGATAGCGACAGAGTTTATCCTCAGTCACCTCCATACTATCATCGCCAAGTGTGAACTCTTTGGGAGTGAGAAACTCAAAGCTTATAAATATAACACCAATCCGCCATCACTCAACATCGCATTCAAAGATAAGATAGACTTTTTGGATGCAGGAGATGTGAGTGTGACTATCGGTGATGATAGCTTCGATATCTTCGATATGGTCAACCTCTACAAAAAACACTCCTATATCCCACTCTCCAATGGTGACAAATCCATAGTAGACAAATCCTATATCTCACGACTAGAGCGGATATTTAAAAAACAAGGCAAAGATAAAATCAAAGTCTCCTTTTTTGACCTCCCTGAGATAGAGGAGCTCATCGCCCAAAAAGAGCAGAGAGTCTTCAAAGATAGCAGGAAGTTCTATGAGGGATTCAACAAGCTCAAATCTTCAAGAACAAGACTACCGAAATTGGCAGATGTAACCCTCAGAGACTACCAAAAAGAGGGAGCGAGATGGCTCAAGTATCTCTATGACAATGGCTTCGGTGGTTGTCTAGCTGATGATATGGGGCTAGGAAAAACCCTCCAAGCTATCACACTCCTCTCGACTATCTACCCAAAGACCAAGACCCCCTCACTCATCGTGATGCCTCGAAGTCTGCTGAGCAATTGGCAAAATGAGCTGAGTAGATTTAACCCTGAACTCTCCTACTACCTCTACTATGGGAACGAGAGAGATGTAGAGGAGATACAAAAACACCATATCGTACTCACCTCTTATGCTATAGTGAGAAACGATATAGAGAAGCTAAGAGAGATGAAATTTGATACCATCATCCTCGATGAGTCACAAAATGTTAAAAATATCGAATCGAAGATATCCAAAGCAGTGATGCTGCTCAATGGCAAACATAAGTTTGCACTGAGTGGTACACCTATAGAGAATTCACTCTTTGAGCTATTTTCTCTCTTTCGATTTCTCAATGAGGGGATCTTCTCTGGAGTAGCTGACTTCAAGCGAGATTTTGCTATCCCGATACAAGCCGAAGCCGACGAAGAGGTCGCTCATCTACTCAAAGCGAAGATCACTCCGTTCCTCCTGCGACGACTCAAGCAAGATGTACTCAAAGACTTGCCCGACAAACAGGAGCAAGTGGTCTATGTCGATATGGAGGAGCCACACAAGAAGTTCTACAATGAGAAGCGAGACTACTACAAGCAGCTGCTCGACCAACAGATAGCAGCCAATGGTATCCAAAATTCTCGTTTTGTGATACTCCAAGCATTCAATGACTTGCGACAGATAGCCTCTGCTCCAGAACTCAAGTCGGAGAACCATATCGCTTCTTCTAAGATAGATAATCTCTTTGAGATGCTAAGTGATATCATCCTCAATGGTCACAAAGTCCTGCTCTTTGCCAACTATTTAGGCTCACTCGACCTCATCTCCGCCAAAGCTGATGAGCTAGGGTATGATCATCTCCTGATGACAGGAAGCACACGCAACAGACAAGAGCTAGTCGACAAGTTCCAAAATGACAAAAAGATCAAACTCTTTCTCATGACACTCAAGGTCGGCGGTGTAGGGTTGAACCTCACAGAGGCGGATTATGTCTTTATCTTTGATCCGTGGTGGAACAGGGCGGCAGAGAATCAAGCTGTAGATAGAGCCCACCGAATGGGACAGAAAAACAAAGTCTTCAGCTACAAGATGATCACCAAAGATACGATAGAGGAGAAGATACTAGAGCTACAAGGACAAAAACAGGATATGACCGATATGATCATCAGTGGTGATGAGGGTGGACTCAAGCAGTTGACTGCTTCTGATTTAGATTATATATTGGGGTAGAGGTATGGATATGTTTTATGAAGAGGATGAGTCTATAGAGATAGTGTATAAAAAGTATATACTGCTCAGTGAGGGTGCACTCAAAACCCTATGCAGTAAGTATGATATCAATTTCTTTTTTGGTGCCACAAAGAGAGAGCTAGCGACAAATATCATCCCCGATACGATTGTATCCGAGGGGTATTTGGAGCATTTCTATAGCAAGCTCACACCTAGAGAGCAAAAAATACTCAAGTATATAGTCAACCATAGGGGGGGAAATCTACGAGCTGCCGTGAAGAAGAAGTTTAAGTTTGATATCGTCTCTATGACTAGAGGTCCTCAGATGATCTATGTCTGGTGGCTTGAACTTTTCATAGACCAAAATGAGATGGATGAGGTCTTGAGATACTACTTTTTCAGATTTTTGGGAGATGATACTCTAATCCCTAACAAGAAAGAGACACCCCCTATACCAGCCAAGCACCCAGACACTACCAAAGATATCAACAGTATCAAGATTCACAAAGTAGATGGTGACTTCATGCCTCTTTCGCAAAAGCTCATCGTAGAGGAGCCTCAAGATATCGTCTCTATTGTACGCTTTTTCTATCGTCTTGCCAAAGACTCCAAACTCAAAATCACTCAAAAAGGAACACTTACCGTCCGTAGTAGAAGATTCATAGAGGAGAGTATCTCTGCGGATCCCCACTACTATATTTGGTTGATCAATTTTCTTTTGGATATCCAATATCTTACTAAGCCGCAGCTCAAACTCCCCACCAAAGCATTTGATAGTGTGATTATGAGAGATGATGGCAAACTCATCCAGGCACTCTTTGACAAATATGTCGCACATAAGATGCAACAAGAGTTTAATTTTGTTATATTTGATATTGACGCAACTTCAGGAAAAGATGTTGCGAAATTTAGAAAAACTCTCTTGGAGACCATAGCCAATCTCAATAGCGATGAGTGGATAAGTATAGACTTTTTCACTGAGGAGATACCACTCACCAATAAAGTGATCACACAGATCAGCAATGGCTACCCCTACTGTTACAACTTTGAGCACGATTATCGCCGTCGACGCGATGGGTACAACCAGCTCAAAGACCTCAAGATGGTTGTACGATACTTTATCAAGAGCTTTGTCGGTATCGCCTCTAATTTCGGGCTCTTCACTCTTGCGACTACAGCCAAAGAGAGCTTTATAGCAGACGAGTTAAAACGATCTGATGGCTATTATAACAGACCATTTATCAATATAGAGTATATCAAGTTAACCAAGTTGGGTCGCTTTGTACTTGGGCTAGAGAAGAGCTTTGCAGAGGAGAGCAACTTCACTCTAAAACTCAACCCCTATGCCTTCGAGATCACAGTAGACAATCCAAGTAGTCGCTCTGAACTCCTCCTCTCCCCTATGGCGACGCAGATTACAGAACACAAATACCAAACCACACTCAAGAAGCTCATGAATATTGTAGATACAGCTCAAAGCTTCCATATCCTCAAAGAGGAGCTTCTCTCCAAATGCGAGAGTGTTCCTGAGAATTGGCAGAGGCTCTTTGACACTATAGAGAGACGCATAGACTCTATCACTATCGTGAGCCGTTCTGCTATACTCATAGAGATCAAAAACCCCAAAGAGATACAGGGTATCATCGCCTCACACCCAAAACTCCAAGAGAAGATACTCAAAGCAGACAAACTCCATATAGTGGTTCTCAAGGATGATTTGACTTATGTCAAAAAGGTATTGAAAGAGCATGGAGCGATAGTGTGAAGTGGATGCAAGTCTCTGACAAAGAGTTGTTTGATATCATAAATGGTGCGACTATGCTGCAACTAAAGGCAATCACTGGTTACCAAAAGGGACTCATAGACCAAAAAAAATATCCACAGCCTAGAAAAAATAAGAGACAGATGATCGAATTGCTCTCAAAACTTATCAAAGATGAGGAGTATAAAACAAAGTTTTATCACCAACTCACTACAACACCCCAATCTAAAGAGCTCTACTATAGACTCCTGTGGAAACAAAAAGAGATGAGCGTAGAGGAGGGAGAAGATAAATTTGGTCTAAACTCTAACAATACAACGCGTGTTGATTATAGTGAAGAGAAATTCAATGGTCATTTAAGCTTGATTTACAAATACAGTTATTGGAATGAAGATAGTATCTATATTCACCAGAGAATCCGACCTATTCTCAAACTTATCCATCCTCTGCCTGATGATTATGAGTTGAGAGAGGCTCATCAAATAGATGATACAACTTACACCTACAGTAATGAATCAAATATTCTAAGTATAATAACAACTATCGAAGAGATGCTCAAGACCAACCTCATAGCATTTGGCAAAACAGGAGAGAAACCCCTCGCAAAAAGTCTCAATATACTTAAATCTACTACTTCCAATCAAGAGTTTTTCCCTACCAAAAAGATGGACTCCTTGGCTATGGATATGTTGACTCGTAGTTTTTCTTTCTATTATTGGGAGAAGCAAAGATTTAAAAAAACACCACTAGAGACGCTCAAAACTTTTATTACTCTACAGCTCAATGATATCTTTAGCTATACAATATCGCGAGTTTTTCTGAGTCATATCCGCAAGGTGAAGTTTGGTAAATATAGTGACGAACAGTTAGAGCTCTTTGATATTGTCAAAATAGTTATTGAGAAAATACCAAAAAAGGGTTGGGTAGATTTTGATAATATTATTAACTACTGTAACTATAGGGATTTTCGTATAGATCTTGAGTCATCTTATGCAACAGAACGCTACTATATGGATGTAGACCCTCAAAGAGTCCATGATGATAGGCTCTTTGCAGAGGATAAAAACTATAATGCTATTATTTTTGAACCTATGCTAAAAGGGATGTTTTTTTATCTAGGAGCATTGGGCATCGTAGAGCTCAAATATAACGACCCTCTTTCACTCAGTAGTATTTTGCCCAATAGTATCACAGCCAAAGGAAAACCCTATATCTCTGTATGGGATGGACTCAGATATGTCAAGCTCACTGCTCTTGGGAGATATATCTTTGATTTTGAAGAGAGATATACTGCACCCAAGATAGCAGAGAAAGCTTCTACCGTCAAATTTGATGAGTACAAACCTATCATTACTATACAAAATAATGATGCTATTATGTTAGCCAAGCTCGAACCCTACACAGATAAGTATGATAGCAATCGATATATATTGAGCTATAGCAAAATATTTAAAGGTTGCGAGAGCAATAAAATACTAGAAGCCAAGATAGACAAGTTCTACACGCTCTTTGACAAGCCTGTACCTGTGCTGTTTGATAACTACTTTGATGAGATATATGCCAAATCAAACCTCCTAAAAAGAGAACCCTCACAAGTCGTCATAGAACTAGAAAATAACAAAGCTCTGCTCAATATATTTATGAATAACAAAAAACTCCAAGAGCTAGTCACTAAAGCATCAGGATACCGTATCATAGTCTCTAGAAAAGAGTTACCAAAACTCACAAAGATTCTCAAAGAAAATGGATTTTTTGTTGAGTTTTAAGCTACAGCAAGAGAATAAGTTGTAGTTGTTGCCAGACCCTTTTTGTTTAAAATTGTTTTAGAAAGTTACAAAAGTAGAAATTCAATACACGGTACTTAAGTTAAGTTAAGATTAAGCGGCAGGAGCGTGGAACAAAGCTCACTTTTGCTAATCTCTAAAATTGACTTCTATAGTTTTCTAATCTTTCAAGCATTTCATAGAGTGTATTGTATGCCAAAGTTGGTGTGATGTTATCGGGTTGTTGTTTATTAGGATTTTTGTGTACAACCCAATCTCGATACTTTTTGATATTTTTTGCTGTACCTATCAGTTGAGTATCTATAAATGATTTGTAAATATCTAAAATCTCATCAAACTTCCAATATTCGACTTTGTTTTCACACTCCTCTTGTAATCGTTTAGCAAACTCATTATCTTCAAAGTTTTTTCTACTCTCTACCTGTACCTCTTCAAATAACTTGCGTTCAAATACTGTCCAAAGGGCTAGTATCACATAGTCATCTGCATTATCTCGACTCAATTTAATTTTTTGGTTGGCTTCGTGTGAAGTATCGGTAATAAAGTCTGTACTTCTCAATATTTTTAGATGATGTGGTTTTTTATTAATACTTCGTTCTGTCACTTTTAAACAATCTTTTGTTACTTGGTAAGTATTCCAAATCTCTTCTAATTTATCAATTGCACTCATAATCAGAGACCATCAAGAGAAGTTCATTAAAAAATTCATTATCTAGTTTATAGGCTTTGCCCCGTCGTTTGTCTTCAATCCAGTACCAAGCATCATCATCAATATTTTTAAAAAAGGATTGAGGAGTATTGGCTTTGAGATAGACAAGAATAGCTTTATCGTTTGTACCCACAAAGTCTATTCTACCCTTTGCCCCTATTACCCACGCACTAATAGGAATCAAAGTGGCTATAGTATCTTGGTTTTCATCTCTGAGCAAAAGCTTTTTGAGTGTAGCCCTCTCAGATGCATCTACACTTATTTCGATTGTCTCACTAGATGTTGTCAAGCTATTTTGTTCTGACCACATAGCTATCTCTTCATACAGCTTATCAAGATTTTTTTTGTATTGATTAAAAGTCTCTTCTCTCTCTTGTGTCATATTTTCTCCTTATTTTATTAAAATATTAAGCTTATTTTGCCTCTATCCATCATTCAAATACTCATACAACTCAAATAAAAACTCTATACTCTCTTTATCACTCTTGAAAGTTTTATTGCTGTAATATATTTGATTATCTCCTCTAACTCCTCTTGGCTAAAGGTATTGTGGAGTTTTGGGTTTATTATATCATATTCTATTGCAATAGGAAATATGGAAGCTTTTAAAAACAATGCATCTTTTTGATTTTTTTAACATCATATACGCTATCGCTCGTTCCCATCCCCCAAGATACGCATGAGAGCTACAGTAACAAAATAGACACTTAATCCTAAAAGCTACAATAGACAATCTAACGAAATTTTGTAGATGAAGCCAATCACTGGAGATACTCTTGGGCTACAATCAGGGGGCATTGGTTTTGTGAACGCAGTGAATGAAACCTGTGTCCCCGTATGGGGATGATGAATAGTAAATAGTAAAATAATAGAAATAATAAAATAATAGAGTCAGGTGTATACCCACTACTTAATCTAAAATAAGCTATACTTCTTTTAGTAAAACTAAGTAAGGAGTATAGCATGGCAAGAAAACCAAGACTAGACCTAGATGGGTTTCATCATATAGTAAACAGAGGTGTAGCACGCTCTAATGTTTACAAAAGTGATGAAGATAAAGAGAAGTTCTTAGATACTCTGCAAGTCTTGGTATATCATAAATGAAGAGTATCTCTACGCTCTCTTTAGATATATAGAACATAACCCACTAAAGGCTAAAATGTATTCTAGTATAGGAGAGTATCCTTTTACTCTACTAGCTTCCATTCTCAATAAAGAGCAAGATGTTATCTCTTGTGCTAAACACTCTAAACTAAAAAAAGAGTATTACTATGAAGGTATACAGGAGTTATTAGAGAGACCACTTAACAAAAAAGAACAACAAAAGTTAGAAACTCAGCAAAAAAAACCTATAGTACAAGATGAATATGAGTTCAGACAAACAAAAGAAAAAACACTTGAAAAGCATTTTGTAGACTCCACAGAGATAGCATCAAGAAACTCTGCTATAATCAAGGCATTAAGCGATGGCTATACACAAGGTGAAATAGCACGCTATTTAGATTTATCAACTGCTATGATTTCTAAAGTATTTAGGGCTAGTAGTGGGTAGACACCTGACCCTAAAGTTTC
>JAYEOM010000011.1:0-24818 GCA_034722955.1 Campylobacterota bacterium | reverse complement strand
AGAAAAGAGTGTAAGTGTCCTCTCATTCATCTCATCTCTAAATATCCTTTTGCCTAAATATCCCAAAAAGATGAAAATATAGATGAATAGGATAGAGGTTAGGGTACTGCTCATATGGGGGTCTCCTTGGTTATTTTGGAAATAGTTCTCTGATTTTATGGTAATATTATGATGAAAATATATATCAAGCAACATTATACTTTTATTATGTTGAGTTTAGCCAATTGGGAGTAGTATCTATGGACAAATCAATTTCAACTTCTAAAAATAGAAATATGTTATATCAGGTCGGTACCATACGGTCACTTTTGGGTGGTGTATATGAGGGAGATGTGAGTTTTGATGAGTTGGCACATCATGGGGATTTTGGTATTGGAACTTTTGATGCTGTCAATGGTGAGATGATTGCAATAGATGGATACTTCTATCGTATCGATGCAGATGGGAGAGCCCATAAGGTTTCTCCAGATATGAAGACACCATTTGCTCTTGTGACTCATTTTGAGCATAAATATAGTTACTCGCTAGATCGGTGCAGTAGTCTTGCAGTGTTGGAAAACCAGATCTTATCTCTACTGAAGTCCAGAAATATCATCTATGCACTTCATCTAAAAGGTGATTTTAGCTCTATTGATGTTCGCTCTGAGCATCCACAACCCCAAGGGCATAGACCTCTGTGTGAAACGATTTCGCAAGTGCAGACGAGCTTTGATTTCAAAGATATATTTGGAGCTATAGTTGGTTTCTGGTTTCCAGAGTATATGGGAGCTATCAATGTTCCCGGTTTTCATTTTCACTTTTTGGATAGATCCCGACAGGTTGGTGGGCATATGTTTGACCTCTCTTTGGAGTGTGGGACTCTTGAGGTGATGCCGATATATGATTTTGGAATGCATCTTATCCATACACCTCTGTTTGAGTATATCAACCTAGATAGTGAAAATGATGCTGCCATCAAAAAAGTTGAAAAAAGGTAAATAATCACCAAATAGTGATCTATAAGCTCTTCTCTATAAGCTTCTCTGTCTGAAGGGCTATCTCCAACTCTTCATCGGTTTTGATAACAAAGAGTTTGATCTTGCTATCACTATGATGAATCTCTTTGTCATCTTTCTCATAACGAGCATTTCTCTGCTTATCGATCTTGACACCTATCGATATCTCTAGTCCATCGCATACCATCTCTCTGACTTTTGTTGCATGCTCTCCGATGCCTCCTGTGAAGATGATAGCATCCACGCGACCCAATATAACAGTGTAGGCTCCGATATATTTCTTGATACGGTATGTGTACATCTCCAGAGCGAGTCTGCTCATCTCATCATTTGAGTTGACCTGTTCTATGATTTGACGCATGTCGTTTGTGCCGCATATACCTTTGAGACCACTCTCTTTGTTGAGCAGTTTATCGATATGATCGATATCTACTTGGAGATTCTCAGAGAGGAATGGGATGATGGCAGGATCTATATCACCACTGCGAGTACCCATCATCAACCCCTCCAGAGGAGTCATCCCCATAGAGGTATCTATACTCTCTCCTGACTCTATAGCTGTAGCACTGGCACCATTGCCGATATGCAGTGTGATGAGGTTGAGTGACCCAAGATCTCTCTTCATCATCTCGGCTGCTCGTTTGGCAACAAAAGAGTGTGATGAGCCATGAAATCCATAGCGTCTGATATTGTACTCCGTGTATAGTTCATACGGGACAGGATAGAGGTAGGCGGTTTTAGCCATTGTCTGATGAAATGCTGTATCGAAGACTGCTGCTTGAGGCAGATCAGGACGCATCATCTGCATCGCTTTGATACCATCAAGATTGGCAGGGTTGTGTAGAGGAGCGAGCGGAATGAGTGAGCCTATAGTATCTATCACCTCCTGTGTGATGAGTGTAGGTTGGTCAAACTTGGCACCACCATGTACTACACGATGCCCTACAGCATCCAACTCATAGATAGAGGATAGTATCATGTACTCTTGCAGTAGCTCAAAGAGTAGTCTCAAGGCTTGATGATGGTCAGCTATAGTTTGGCTCTGCGTTAAAGTCTGGTCAGCATATTTGACTTCGCTGAAACTTTCAGCATCACCGATACTCTCTATAGTGATGGATGCGACACTGATCTGATCTATGAAATATTGGCACTTTATAGATGAACTGCCAGAGTTGAGTATGAGAATTTTCACTATCTCCCGCCTCTCTGATCGTTTTGTTGTGCTTGTATGGCTGTGATAGCTACTGTGTTGACGATATCATCCACTAGACAACCACGACTTAGATCATTGACAGGTAGACGGAGTCCTTGAAGTACAGGTCCGATAGCAAGTGCATCTGTAGAACGCTGGACCGCTTTGTAAGTGTTGTTTCCTGTATTGAGATCAGGAAATATAAAGACCGTAGCACGACCCGCGACTCTGCTTCCGGGGAGTTTCTTTTGTGCAACCTTTTTATCTATCGCTGCATCATACTGTATCGGTCCCTCTATGAGTAGATCGGGGCGTTTGAACTGGGCTATTCTAGTCGCTTTTCTCACCTTTTCGACATCTGGACCACTGCCTGAATCACCTGTAGAGTAGGAGAGTAGAGCGACACGAGGTTCGATACCAAATTGTGCTGCAGTATCTGCTGAGGAGATAGCGATCTCTGCCAACTCCTCTGCATTTGGATCTTGATTGACTGCACAATCACCGTAGATGAGTACTTTGGTGTCCAAACACATAAAAAATAGACTAGACACTATAGAGATACCAGGTTTTGTTTTTATGATCTGAAGAGCAGGGCGTACTGTATCAGCAGTAGTATGTGTAGCACCAGAGACCATACCGTCAGCCAACCCCTCATAGATCATCATGGTTGCGAAGTAGTTGGGGTGTGTCATCTCATCTCTAGCCGCTTTTGCAGTCATACCTTTATGTTTGCGTAGTTGATAAAACTTTTCAGCAAAATCTTCACAAAGTGAACTCTCTCTGTGATCTATGATCTTGGCACCACTGATATCTATCCCCAATAGGGCACTTTGATGATATATCACTTTAGGATCACCCAAGAGAATAATATCAACTATATCTCTAAGTAGTAAAATCTCTGTAGCTCTTAGTATGCGATCATCTGAACTCTCAGGGAGGATTATCTTTTGTCTATTGGAGCGAGCTCTCTCAAAGAGTCTATACTCGAACATAATCGGTGTCAATATATCACTAGAGCTCTCTTGGAATCGTTTTGAGATTGCCTGCTTGTCTACATTGGTATCGAAGATACCCTTTGCAAGTGTTATCTTTCTGCTGCTCTGCGGAGTGATCTTTGCTTGGACTTTGTCTAGTGCTATGGCTGTCTCATAGCTATCACACTTGACAGCAAGTATCGGTACTACTATCTCACCAAAGTCCTTTAGCAGATCCATGATAGCTTGGCTGGGTCTAAATCCTCCACTCAGAATAATACCGGCAATATTGGGGTGTTTCTTTGCATGATAAGAGACCAGTGAAGCGAGAATGATATCGATACGGTCACCGGGAACTATCACTAGATTGCCATCTGAAATATGTGAAAGATAGTTCTCTACCTCCATGGCGGCGATCTTTTTCCTCATCACTAGATGCTCAAGCTGCTGATCTGTCCCCATGATCATCTCAGCACCCAAGGAGTCCAATACTTGGCCGATAGTAGGCATATCGAGTACCTTGACCTCTGGGAGGAGATATGCATTCTCTTTTTTGATTTGGAGATGCTCTTTGATCTCATCTATTATCTGAGGATCACAACGGTTGATAAATGTTGTGAGATGTAAGCACCCCTCCTCCTCTATGATCTCCTCTATGATCTGTGCTTCATTGATGATCTCATCGACACTCTTCTCTTTGGCATTTAGGATAGGTACAAATGTTGTACCGATATTTTTGGCGATTTTGAGATTGATATCAAAATCGAGTGAAGAGCTGAAGACACTACGATGAAAACCTTCGATCAAGACAAAATCATGAGACTCTTGAAGTCTTGTGATTTTGTTGATCAAAATTTCACATAGCTTCTCATCACTATCATCTGCATAGGCAGAGAGATATTCGTTGACCTCAAATCCACAGCACTCGTCATATGTCATATCTAAATCAAAGTGGTTTAACATGAAGTCAATATCACTCTCTCGCCCTCTCTCTCCGGGAATAATAGGACGAAAAAAAGCAACACGATTAAATGCACTCTTGAGCATCTCCATGATGCCTATGGCGATGATCAAACTGCCTGCTTGAGGATCTGCTGATGCTATGTAGATACTTTTTGGATGCATTGTCTGGAGCCTTTTGGGTAAATTGTTTTATTGTATCTAAAATACCATAATCGCTATCTTAGCAATTCTATTGCATAATTCGGGTTAAAAAAGGATAAGAGATGATCGTAGGAGTAGAGGGTAGTGTAGAGAGAAAAGATCCGACCTTTATCCATCTCAATATCAATGGATTGATCTATGAAGTCTTTGTCTCGATCAATACCTCCAATGCTATCGTAGAGAAGAGAGCCAAACTCTATACGACACATATCATCCGTGAAGATGCACAGCTTCTTTTTGGCTTTGCACAGCTCAATGAAAAAAAGATGTTTGATACACTTATCAAGATCAATGGTGTAGGTCCCAAGGTAGGCTTGGCTATCTGCTCTACTTTTTCTCCGGCTACTTTCGCTACTGTGATATCGAGTAAAGATGTCACAATGCTCAAACGCGTACCCGGCATAGGTCCCAAGAGTGCTAGTCGTATACTCGTAGAGTTGGCAGATTTTATTGTCGATGCACAAGAGAGTGAAGAGAGCTCATCTATAGGTGAAGCGGTATTGGCACTAGAGAGTCTGGGATTTAAAAAAGAGCATATCCAAAAAGCACTCAGCGGTTCTAGCGGTGATACAGCCACATTAGTCAAAGAGGGTTTACGAAAATTGCAGAGGCTTTAGAAATTCCCTGTAGTTTTCATTTTAAATTGGTACATGAGTATAGAGGCTGCTATGGCGACATTGAAACTTTTGATCTCCGGCTCCATCTCTATCTGGACTATCTCATCACAAAGTTTGAGGATCTCTGCTGAGATGCCCCGCTGCTCATGTCCCATCAGCAGTACCCATTTGTCAGGGACTACTGCCTTGGATAGAGGTATTGCATCGGGGGTGACTTCAGCAGCAAATATACTATATCCAAGTTTTTTGAGTTCACACATTGTCTGATGGATATCATCATAGATATGGAGTTTGAGCTGGCTGATATAGCCCATAGATACACGCAGAGCGCGTCGTCCATATGGATGTGGACCGCGAGAGGGTGCGATGAGTGAGTCTATACCTAAGGCGGCGGCACTTCTGGCTATGGCACCTACATTGTCCGTTTTGGATAGTTCATCGAGCATAATGATACGGTCTCCTAGCTCATCTATACTCTGTTGTGGAGGCCGAACTCCATGCATCATGACATTGTGGTGGATTTTGTGACCGATTATCGTCTCTATTACTGCTTTGGGTGCAACATAACATGTCAGAACCTCTCTGCTCTTGAGTAGTGCTTCATTGGCTCTGTAGTAACTCTCTGTCGCGAGCAGACTTCTAGCTTCTATCCCTCTATGCAGTAACATATTGACAACTTTGGGACTATCCGCGATGAAGCTGTTGTCTTGAGTAGTTTGATTGTCACGAAGTGTACGGTAGATCTGTAGTTGTGGAGTATCTAGATGCTCTACGGGGGTCTGTTTCATGCTGATACTTTTAGTGGGATGATGCGATTTTTGCTGCTCTGATGTGAGGCTTTATGATCCGTTTTGCTACGACAAAGCGATCTTGATAATATCCCGACAGAGGTGAGATGATGATCCCTTTTTTTCGTGAAGCTGCATGGATGAACTTGTCATCTCCCATATATATGCCTACATGAGAGACGGGGATACCTCGTGATTTATCAGTATTGAAAAAGAGCAGATCTCCTGTTTTGAGTTGTGGGAGTGTGATCTTTTGACCTAGTTTTGACTGAGACCATGCAGTACGGGGTAGATTGACTTTGTGTTTTTTGAAAAGGTACTGTACATATCCTGAGCAGTCGAAGCCTTTGGGTGTGGTGCCTCCCCATATATATTTTCCGCCTTTAAAGAAGTTGGCATCTCTGAGCAGTTGAGCTTTGTCTATTTTGCTGAGATTGTAGGTTTCACCACGCTCTTTGGCGATCGCTTTTTCTCTACTGATGCGAGCTACTCTCTCTCTAGCAGCTTGTGCACGAAGGGCAAAGTGCTCCTCTCTATGTAGCTCATCAAAGATAGCTTGGTAGGAGTACTCTGTTGCACTTTGGTTGAGATAGCGATTTTCGATGTGAGTGATAGCCCTCTTGTGGAGGATATTGCCCTGTTTATCTGTCACAATAAATATATTTGCTAGAGTTGCCAAGGGTAGAGCGATAGATAAATAGAGTATTTTCAACACTGTATACCCTTTCCATATTTTTTGATATTATACTATAAAAAGGGTCACATCATCCAAAAATATACTAAATCGTATACTTTTTGCTGCTTTGTTTCACAAAAATTCACAATTGTCTATATGGTTTGTTTTATTGGGGTTGTTTTTTGTCTTCTAAGCTATAATAATAACCATGAATGATGTAATTGATATAGCAATAATTGGTGCAGGTGCGAGTGGGTTGATGCTGGGTTCTCTACTAAAGGGGAGAGAGGTAGTGATCTTTGATGGCAATAGCAGAGTAGGTGCCAAGATACTGGTCTCTGGTGGCGGAAGATGCAATATCACAAACAGATGGCTAGAGCCTGTAAACTATCTGGGCAATCACTACTTTATCAGTGAGGTTTTGAAGCAGTTTGATCAGTATAGTCTACTCAAGTGGCTAAATGATCGAGGACTTGAGCCTGTATTGCATAAAAATCAGCAATATTTTTGTCCCCACAGTGCTAGTGAGATCTTAGATATTTTCAAAAAAGAGAACCGAGATAACACCATAGTGACTGATCAGAAGATAGAAGAGGTAAGTAGAAGGGGAGAGTACTTCTATATCCACGCAGAAAAAAGAAGTTATCATGCCAAGCGTGTTGTCATCGCATCCGGAGGACTGAGTTTCTCCCTCTTGGGTGCAGATGATATAGGCTATAGAGTAGCAAAATCATTTGGACATACTATCAAGCGTACAGCACCTGCACTTGTAGGGTTTACTCTGCAAAAAGAGCAATTTTTCTTCAAATCACTATCTGGTGTCTCTACAGATGTAGAGATCAAAGTAGCAGGTCAAAGCTGTTTGGGTTCACTGCTGTTCGCACACAAGGGTATCAGTGGGCCAGCTGTCTTGGATGCGTCACTCTACTGGGAGAAGGGTCAAATAGAGATCGATTTTCTACCGGGATGGAATCCCTATGACCACTCAAGATCTAAAAAACTGGTAAGCACGCTGCTGCCAATACCAAAGCGTCTCAGCAGAGTGCTTTTGAGAGAGTTGAATATCCCTGATATGCCGATAAATCAGTTGAAGTTTTCAGATGTAGATAAACTACTGATACTCAAAGAGTATCGTTTCGCTCCGGCAGGTACTTTTGGATATGGGAAGGCTGAAGTGACAAAGGGAGGTGTAGATACTGATCATATAGACTCCAAAACCATGATGAGCAAAAAGACTGAAGGGCTCTACTTTTTGGGGGAAGTACTTGATGTGACAGGTAGACTGGGTGGCTACAATTTTCAGTGGGCATTTAGCTCTGCATATGTCTGTTCGACTGCTCTGCAAAATAGTCGATGAAGTATTTCGCTCTCTTGTTGACTATGGTGTTGGCTATCGTATTGGTAGATCAGTACTGGATCAAGGGAGGTGACGGTATGGAGACAGAGAGAGAAGAGTACCTTAGTGGTATGGCAAAGCAGAAGGAGTCTGAAGTGATCTCCGAGGAGCTAGATATAAACAACACGATCATATCGTATCTATCTAGCTCTCATCATCCAGTCCAGTCTCAAGTGTTTGATATAGACAATATGATCATAACTCATGATGCCAATCTCACACTCCCCCCTCCTCAAGCTACACTCACTGAGCAACTCTCTAGATTGGGTGCAGAGATTGGTGATGAGATCTTTATCCGTATATTTAAATTGTCATTTGAACTTGAACTCTGGATCAAAACAGAAGAGAGATATGAGCTACTGCAAACCTATACGATCTGTAGTCAGTCAGGCTACTTGGGACCCAAGCTCAGAGAGGGAGACTTGCAGGGGCCAGAGGGGTTTTACTATGTCACAAAAGGCAGGTTAAACCCAAACAGTAGCTTTCATCTCTCTTTCAACCTAGGGTACCCCAACAGTTATGATCGCATACACCATAGAACCGGCAGTGCATTGATGGTGCATGGTGATTGTGTCTCTATAGGGTGTTATGCTATGACTGATGAGAAGATAGAGGAGATCTATGAACTGGTAGCCCAAGCACTGGAGCAGAAGCAGAGACTGGTACGGGTACACATCTTTCCTTTTCGGATGATAGAAGAGAATATGGACTACTATAGTAGTCACAAATGGTATGATTTTTGGCTAAACCTCAAAGAGGGGTATGACCATTTTGAACTCTATGGTACTCCGCCCAATGTTGAAGTGGTAGATAAAAGATATGTATTTAATGACAAAAATTAGAACAGAATGAAAATCACAAAAATAGAGACCAAAATACTCACATCGCCTCTCAAGAGACCGTTTCAGACTGCGTTGAGGAGGGTAGAGTCTCTGGAGGATATGGTAGTCATCATCCACACTGATAGTGAGACAAAAGGTTATGGAGAGGGGGCTCCTACACCTGTGATCACAGGTGAGACGATGGGGACTATGCAGGCTGTGATCGACTATCTAAGCCCTTTTATCGTAGGTAGAGAGATCGAAGATTTTGATAGTTTGATCGATATAGTAGAGTATCGTATACTCAAAAACACTACAGCCAAATCAGCACTGGAGATCGCTCTTTATGATCTAAAGGCTAAAAACCAAAATCTTCCTCTATATCGGATGTTGGGCGGAGAGAAAAAAGCATTTGAGACAGATATCACTATATCTCTGGGAGATATGGAGAAGATGGTCTCTGATGCACTCTCTAGTGTTGATCTGGGTTACTCTATACTTAAGCTAAAAGTTGGGGAGAGCGTAGAGAGAGATATCCAACGCATAGAGGAGATATATCAAGCTGTAGGCAGAGATATCACACTAAGAGTCGATGCCAACCAAGGGTGGACAGCCAAAGAGAGTGTATCTATATTGACAACACTGGAAAAGAGAGGAGTCAGACTGGAGCTTGTAGAACAACCGGTCAAAGCTGATGATATCGAGGGGTTGCGTTATATCAAAGAGCGAGTTGAAACTCCTCTGCTGGCTGATGAATCTCTCTTTACTCTTGGTGATGCGAGACAACTGCTAAATCTCCAAGCTGTTGATCTCATAAATATCAAATTGGCAAAATGCGGAGGTATCAGCAACGCACTCAAATTGGCAGATATCGCTGATGACTATGGGGTCAAGTGTATGCTTGGATGTATGCTGGAGGGTCCTATCTCTGTGGGTGCTGCTGTTCATGTCGCCTCTGCTAGGGCCGATCTCATTACGATGCTGGATCTCGATGCGGTAAGTCTATGCCAAAACAACCCTGTAGAGGGTGGAGTAATTTTCAATGAATCCCAGATAGAGATACCAGATAGTTTTGGTCTTGGGGTTAGGTTTTAGATAGATGAAACAGAGTAAAAATAGATCTTTGGCTATCGGTATTTAACGGCTTGCATGGTGGTAAAAGTAGGAAAAACTATCAAAGTTTTATCTCTATCTATACTCCTCTCTATCTTTCTGTTTTTGCTGCTGGATAGACTCTATCCTCTGGATCGAAAACGACTCTATAAACCCCAGTCAACCCTGATCTATGATCGGCACCATCAACTGCTGCGTCTGCACTTGAGCGAAGATGGATTTTTGCGGATACCCATAGAGTCATCTGAGATCACAGAAGATATCAGGCAAACACTCTTGGCATATGAAGATCACTATTTTTATCACCATTTTGGTATCAACCCCATCTCTCTGGCTAGAGCCGCATGGTTCAATCTCCGAAACCGACGCACCATAGGGGCTTCAACACTGACGATGCAGGTAGCTAGGATGATGCATCGCAAGCCTAGAACAGTAGGCAATAAACTTATAGAGATGTTTATCTCTCTACAGCTGGAGTATCACTACTCCAAAGATGAGATTTTGGAAATGTACCTCAACAATACACCATACGGGGGAAATATAGAGGGTTTCTCATCGGCTGCTTTTGCCTACTTCGACACGCCTGTAGAGTCTCTTTCGCTTGCTCAGATAGCCTACCTCATAGCTATCCCTCAAAATCCAAATCTAAACCTGCCCAAAAAAGAGTCAAAAAACTTCTCTCGTATAAACCGTCTCAAAGAGAAGGTGCTCACTAGACTCTATGATGATGATGGTTTATCACAAGAGAGGTATAGTAGGGCTATGCAGGAGAGTCTATCTCCTCATAGAGCGGATTTGGTATATTTCGCTCCGCAACTTAGTGCCAAATTTAGAGGCGGAGGCAAGGTTGTCACTACGATAGATCTCTCCCTACAGCAGCAGATAGAATATCTTCTAAAAGATAAGATAGAGATACTAAATCAGCTGCATATCTACAATGCTGCCGCAATTGTCATCGACAATAGAGATATGACAATATTGGCTTATGTAGGCTCTCAAGATTTTAGAGACAAGAGATATGGAGGAGAGGTGGATGGTCTCAAAGCACTAGTGAGTCCCGGTTCGACACTCAAGCCTTTCATCTATGCCAAAGCACTGGAGCAGGGACTTATCACTCCGCTGAGAAAACTATATGATATCCCTCTGAGTATCGAAGGCTACAAACCGCTCAACTACAGTGAACAGTTTCTAGGTGAAGTGACAGCCAAAGAGGCACTGCAACTCTCTCTCAATATCCCTGCTGTTGAGCTAGATAGACTTCTAGGTGATGCCTCTCTCTATAGTCTGCTCAAGCAGGCAAATATCTCCTCTATCAACCATCCAAAAGATTATTATGGTAGTTCATTGACACTGGGCGGGTGTGGCATCACGCTCAAAAATTTGGCAGAACTGTTTGCCTCTTTTGCAAACAAAGGTCTCTACCGAAATAGCTCGTTTTTGCCCCATAGTCCGCCCATAGGTCAGAAGATCCTCACAGAGGAGTCCTCCTATCTCATCAGTCAAATCCTTGTCGATGCTCCGAGACAATCGTTTACAAGCTCATGGGAGTATATGGGGAGTAGTTCGAGAGTGGCGTTCAAGACAGGGACATCTGCCAATGCTAGAGATATGCTGAGTATTGGGTATACTCCTGAATATACGGTCGCAGTGTGGTATGGTAACTTTGATGGCTCTATGGGAAAGAGCTTGACTAGTAGTGGCAAAAAAGAGAGGAGACTTACAGGGCTAGCCGCAGCTTCTCCGACACTGTTGGATATCTTTGGGCTGCTTAAGCCCAAGGAGTGGTTTGTCAAGCCTCAAGGTATCAAGAGTAAAAAAATATGTCAAGATACCATAGAGATAGGAGCTTGCAGAGAGTATATATATGATGAAGTTATCGATGGGGTCGATGCGACACTGCCATGTCATCTACTGCGTGCAGAGGTTCTAGCGACACTCTTTGACCGTAGGCGTATCAGCTCTATGGAGGAGCTATCATCCCATACCTGCTATCCCATGTGGAGAGCATATGATCCCCTCATCACCAGTCCTGTCGATGGGCAGAAACAGATCCAAAACAGACTCTTGCCCCAAGAGTTCAAAAAGACAAAACTACAATGCTACGCCTTTGAGACAAATACCACTATCCTGTGGCTGATAGACAATGACCCTCCACTTGAGGGCAAATCAGGGATACCGCTATACCGCTACCTACCCCCTGGCAAACATCAGATACGATGCCTAGATCAAGGAGCAAAAATGAGAGAGATCAATGTAGAGATGGAGGAGCGTTTCTAAGAAGGTTCCAAATCAGGATACTCCAAGATGGCACAATATCACACCTATCCCTCTGGGTTGTGCTATAATCAAAATATTATTTTCAATAAGGAGATATTTTGAAATATTTTGAACTGACATGCACAGCATACATAAAAGAGGATATTAGCTTCACGCAAAGCTTTGACATACTATCACGCTATATCAGCTACTCTATGGCTCAAGACGAGGAGCTGAAAAAACTTCATAGTACTACAGGATTTAAACACTATCTGTTTGGTGGACTACTTCCCATAGAACGCGACAAGATATATCTCAAAGGCAACACCTATAAGTTTGTCATCCGCTCACTAGAGAAGAGCTTCATAGATAGACTCTCCACTACGCTAAGAGCCAACATAGACAACCCCCACCTACTCATAGTAGAGACACACAAAAAAACTATCAACCAATTTTTCATCTCAGAACTCTACTCTGCCACCCCTGTCATCGTCACCGTAGCCAAAGACAGATACTGGGTCAAAGAAGATGACTTGATGCTCCTACATAAACAACTTCAAGACAACCTAGAGAAAAAATACCAAGAGTTTTACAATGAACCAATCAAAAGCATACAAAACTTCATCCAACTATTTGAACTCAAAAACAACCGCCTACAGACTATACAAACCAACAAAACACATAGTGATGGCAAACCTGTCAAGTTTTATGGCAATAAGTTCAAGATAGTTCCCAACGAAGATGAAGTGAGCCAAAAGTTGGCTTTTGTAGCCCTAGCTTGTGGGCTTGGAGAGAAGAATAGCTTTGGTGGTGGGTTTTGTTTGGGTAGGGGGATGAGATGATTTATGATTTATTAGAAGTATTCAAAAGAGAGTATGAACAGAGAGGTGATATGCTAATTTTGGGTTCTTATGAGCTAAAAGAGGGGATGTATATCAAAGTCAATAGTGATAAGACCTCCCAAGCTTTTATAGTCAAACGCAAAAATAGAGAACTAATTTTTAGTGATATCAACGGTGGATTAAATAGTAAAGCCTATGAGTGGTTTAAGGAGAGGGACTATTATAGTGATGTGATAAGCAATAGAAAAGTTCTTGATGCACCCAAAAAGATTATTCATAATAATAATTATTTATCTTTATATATGAAAGTCGAGCAATTTAATTTAGAGAATTTAGAACATATTAAAAAAAATCTATATAATAAATTATTGAATTTTTCTTTCAAAGATAAACATGAAATAAAAATTGTAAAAGAGTATAAGAAATTAAATACTTGTGATAGAAAGCGTGATGTTGCTAAAAAATATAAATTTTTAAAAAATAATATGGAAACAATTATGAATCTTGCAAAAGATAATGAAATTACCAATTATATTAAAATATTTTTTGATGTGCCATTGGATAGATATAAAGAAGAAAGTGCTATCTATTTTTCACTTAAACTTTTTAATAAAAATATTTATTCAAAATACATAGAAAATCTTATTTATGGTTTACCTGATTCAAATATAGTGCTAAATGATAAAAAACCATTTTGTAAGAATTTAACAAGAAAAACATCTACACCATTTCTGATACTCAAAGAAGATGTTCTTATGGAAAAAAAGTTTTTTGATTGGCTAAAGACTCAAAAATATATGGACAAAACACCCCTAGGTAGTGAGTTTTTTATCAATAGGGACTTTAGAGAAAAAGATTTGGTTATAGATTTTGATTATTTGCCTATTAAAATAGATAAATTAAAAGAGCCTATCACTATAAAAAACCATCTGCTACTCAAAAAGGGTAAAGTGCTGATAGAAGATGAGACTATAGAATATCTCAATATTTTAGAGGATAAAATAGATGAGGTACTCTATAATAGACAACTCAAAAATAACTATTATGGAGAAGTGTATAAAAAACTTGACAATAATTTCGCTTCATTTATCTACACTACACGCGATGCGATGAGTGGGTATTTCAAAAAGTATGATGATAGAGCATTTTATAAAGTCATAGAGAAGTATGCAACACATTTGGCTATAGAACATATCATTAGAGGGAGATTTCTTTCAGCTGGACTGAGCTTAAATCTAAAATTTTCATTACGCAAAAAGGGAGAAGAGACTATGAATATAAAAAAGATGCAAGAGAGTATGATAGAGAGAATAGAGGATGCAAATTATGATAATCTAACAGCAGAAGAGTTTTTTTATATCTCTGGTCAGATGGCAAAATATCTCATATCGCAGAGCAAAGCTCATCAAAAAAATGGTGATTTGCTAGAGTCTTATTTGAGAGCCAACAGTTCAACTAAGCTAAAGAGAGTCATAGAGAGTGAATACTTCAAATATAAACACGCCATTAGCTTGGGATATGTGAAGTTCAACAATGCTATGAGTTTGATTATGGCGTATGATGAGAGTGATAAACTATCTCTATCTAAAAATATGGATAGTTTTTTGGTGGGGGCTTTGAGTGAGAATATCTTTTATATGAAGAGGGAAGTAGATAATGTTTGATGTAGATAGAGGAGAAAAATTACAAGACTTACATATCGTAGAGTATAAATTGTTTCAAGATTTTAAAATCTCATTTTCTGATAAAAATAGCAATCCTCTACCGCTTATTATCATAGCAGGAGTCAATGGTACAGGAAAAACAACTATTTTAGAGTTTATAAAGAGTGAAATTGCCCATAATTCTATCTACTTCCCTGCACAATATAGTTTGAACGACATCAAAGAATTTATGCCCAAATATATAGAAAAAATGGTTTATGAAGAGGATATAGTTGCGAGTAAAATATACAAAAGAGTTCGTAATTATATCAATAGTATATTAGATGGTTTTGATATGAAAATAGTATTTGATAGTAGAGATGGAGAGGGAAATTTATTTTTTAGAAATAAAAGAGGTGACAAGCTCTCTATAGATGATATATCTACAGGAGAGAAAACTCTTCTCTCTAAAGTGTTGTACCTCTATTTTAAAGATATTAGAAACCAAATTGTTCTTATAGATGAGCCAGAGCTATCTCTGCATCCATCATGGCAAAATAAAATACTGAAACTCTATGAAACTTTTGCCAAAGAGAATAATTGTCAAATCATTATAGCTACTCATTCGCCTCATATTATTGGGAGTGCAAAAAATGAGTGGATTAGACTTCTTGCTATGAATGAAAATGACGAGGTCGAGGTTATAAATGATGTATTGGCTTATGGTCGTGATATAGAGTGGGTTCTTGAAGAAGTTATGGGAATACAATATACAAGAGAAGAGAGTGTCTCCAAAAAAATTAAAGAGTGTCAAGAGCTTTTGAATGATGACAAATATGATGAAGCTGAAATATGTATTGATACTCTTGAAAAGGTTATAGGTGAAAATGATAGTGAAGTTTTGGCAATGAGAAATGATATAGCTTTTTGGAGGGATTAATACTTGAAACAGATAAATAAAGGAACAGAACCCAAAAGTCTTACAGAGTATAGAAGCTCTATTACTCATAGTGATTTGAGAAAAAGTAATATTTATGAAGATTTTAAAGATAAAACAAAAGAAGGTTGTAGCGAAGATGAAAAATATAATCTAAGAAAACAGCTTTTAGAAGAGCAAGGTTATATCTGTTGTTATTGTATGAGTCGCATAGATTGCAATAGTAGTAAAATAGAACATTTTAAACCACAAACAAAAAATAGAGATGTGCAAATAGATTACCAAAATCTTTTTATTGCTTGTAATGGAGGCGAGGGCAAACGAAAAAAAGAGCAGTATTGTGATAGCTTTAAAGGAGAAGATGAATTAAATAGTATCAATCTTTTAGGTGCTATAGAGCAATATATAAAATATTCTAAATTAGGAGACATCTCTTCTGTGGATTCTAGAATAGATAAAGAGTTAAACACTATTTTAAATCTCAATAATTCAATGTTGAAAAGAAACCGAAAGCAATCTTATCAAAGGTTAATTCAAAATCTAAATAAACGAGGCTGGACAAATCAGACCATCAAGCAGGATGTTAGCAAGTATGAAGAGATAGATGATAATGGTAAATATTATGAGTTTTCTCAAATGATAGTCTATTTCTTAACCAAAAAACTAAAATCAAAAGGAGAAACAAAATGAACAGAGTATACGGAGATTTTACAAAAAAGTATTCAACAAAGATACAAGCACTGTTTGAGTTGGGCAAAGAGTCTTTGCGAGGAAAAGTTAATTTAAAGATTTATGAAAAATTCAAATTTACAAAAGATGATACAGATGAGCTTATTGAATTGGCTACATATGAAGCATATAACTTGATAGATGATGATAAATTAATAGAAAAATTCTTTTTTGCTACGATACATGCTGTCAATGTTCTAGGTAAAATAAAAGCTGTGGAGTCTATTGATATTATTTTAGAGAAGAAATAGAAAGAGAAAGAGAATGATGGAAATGAATATTTTCTTGAAGCTTTTGTCCAATATGTCACAAATATGGGTATAGATGGATTGGATTATTTTGAGAAATATATATTTGAAAATCCAGAATTATATGGACTTATAGGTATCTTTGATGGTATAGAGTATATGTTAGAAACAGAGCCAAATAGTTCTAATCGTATAGAAGCTATGATGATTCGTTATCTAGAAAATGAAAAGACCCATCCTGTCGCTCTCTCTTTTGCTATCACATCTCTTGTTACCCTCGGAAAAGATAGACATATTGATTTGATTCGTAAAACTTATAAAACTAAAGATGTAGATGAGCTAATGTGTGGAGATATAGAAAGTATAGAAATACATTTAGGTTTACGAAAAGAGAAAACTAAGCTTAATGTATTTCAAGACAATATAGAACCTTTTTCAAAAGTGGGCAGAAATGACCCTTGTCCTTGTGGCAGTGGTAAGAAGTATAAGAAATGTTGTATTGGTAGGTAGGAGTAGGTAAAAAAGTAGCAACAATTCTAAAACTATCTTATACTAGATTTAAATACACCTTATGTATCGGTTCAAAAAGATAAAGATATTGTTGCTAATCGTGATTTTAGTATAAAAAACAAAATATTTGATTAGTATTTCTATTTTTTTCTAAAATTTCTCTATTTTTATTTACTTTCTTATACTAGTGACTTATAAGGTTTAGTGTGTCATAATCGTTTTAGGAAAGATTTGAAGTTAGTACTTCAATTCTAACAGAGTAGTATCTCTTTGCTTTAAAGTTGAAAAACTTTTGAAAAAAGATGGCTTACTCTTAGAAGAAATTATATGAGGAGATTATATGCAGTTTTTTGTTTATTTGGCAATTTTAGTAAAAAATAAAGGATTAGTAAAATGATTAAAGAGATTGTGGAGTTTATGGATGCAAATCCAAAGATAGAGGATTATTTTATTCAAAATGAAGTAAGTAAAGCCTATCTTCATTACTTTATTAAAATTCAAAATGATATGGTTTGCAAAGATTTACTGGATATTGATAATTTAGATAGTGAATTAAAAGAGATTCTCAAATATATGACTTACTATCAAAAAGGTATGCACAATAAATATCTTGATAAAAATAAAGGTTTAGGAGGAAGCTCTCCATATATTTTGACAGTAAAAGTTTTTTATAATAAATTAGATGAGAATGAAACAGTTAACACAAATCTAAATGCTAAAGCAAACAGAATTAAAGTTCAGTATGAAAGTGCTAGTATTTATTTAGATGATGATGAAGATAAAAATAAATTAATAGAAATTCAAAAATATCTTGAAGAAAATCTTGAAAAACTATTGCTTGGGAAAAAAAGTATTGTCACTGAATTAAAACAAAAATATGAAAATCAAAAAAAGAACAAAAAAGAAGTTTCTATAGAGATACGGGTTTATATTGATGTAGGCTTAAATATTGTGAAGTCTTTTTATGAAAAATTTGTAGAAAAAAGAGCATTTTTAGATACAAAAAAAGCAGGGTTTCATAAAGGAAACTGTTCTCTTTGTGAAGAATATTCAGATGAGCTTTCTCTACCTTATGTCTTATCTACATTAGGAGATGATTTAGGTATGAAAGGTACTATGCCTTTAAAACTCACTAATCATGTTTGTAAAACTTGTACTTTAAAGCTTCATAAATTTAAGGTTATGACTGATAATCAACAACTTACAAAACCTTTTCCTCTATTTATTGATAATAAAAATCTTTTTGGAGAACAAAAAAGTATTTTAAAAGATAATGAGAAGAAGAAGAGTTATAGAGAGATAATTAAATCTATCTATTATACAAATCCTAAAGATTTAAAAAACTTTTATCTTTTAAATTATTATTCAAAAAGTGATAATGGTTGGAAATTACAGATTACAGATTTAGATTATATCGAAAATTTTGAATATATGACAACTCTAAAGATAGAAAACTTTTTACAAATAAAAAATAGTTTTAATTTAGGTGGTTTTTATGATAAAAAACTAAGTGTCTTTCAATTTGAAAAAATTATTAATGAGCTTATTTTTGATAAAAAACTACAATATAACTATTTTAGTGACTATAAGGATCTAAAAATAACCTATTGGAAAATAGACTCGGGTAATTCAAACAACATTCTTAAAAATTATCTTCTTAAGTATCGACAAAATTTTTATGACTTTATCTATAAATCACATCAAAGTGCTTTAAGATTGATAGATTTTAGAGAGATGTTACTTGATATTATTATTGATAATATCAGGCATGATAATAACAACAAAGATGGGTATTCTATTTATGAAAATGAGATAAAAGAGAAGCTAAATTTACTATTTAGTTTAAATCAAAAGGAGGAGACAAAAGTGGATAGTGGTGAATTTATAGAACTTAAAAAGAAAATGGGAAATTCTTTGGGGTGTTGGCAAGATAGTTTAGAATTTAAATCTGATGGAAAAACACTAAAAAAGGAGTTTGTCGGAGGTCTTGAAATGATTTTAGATGATGATAAACTCTATGCTTTTTTATGTGGTCAATTAGCAAGATTCTTAATAAGCAAGAAAAAAGGTAAAAATGAGAATAAATCACATGCCGACTTTTCAGGGTTTACAGAGTGGCAAACAAGTAAATTACTTAAAGAGTATATGTGGGAAACTCATAAAAAATATGCTCATGAATTGAAATTTGATAGGAGATATGATAATGCTATGAGTATGATGATGACCTATAAAGATAATTTAGAGATGGACAATGTAATAGAGTATATGATCGCAGGATATTTTTCTGACAACCAAATTAAATATCAAAATAATAACATAGGAGAAAATGAAAATGAGTAGTAGTGAATTTAAAAATAGAGTTTATGGGTGTGTGGTAGTTAAGGCAATTAATGCAAATTATAATGCAGATTTTTCTGGACTTCCTAGAAGACTTAAAAGTGATGGTAGTTTTTATGCAACTGATAAATCTTTTAAGTGGTTGGTAAGAAACTATATTAAAAAGAATTATAGTGATGAAAAAGTATTATTTACTAAGCACTTTCACAATAAGATAGAAACAGATGATTTGAAAACAAGTTACGAGGTACTTTTTGATACCAAATTAAAAGATAATTCAAATGTTAAAAAAAGTGATAAAGAGAGTGTTTTTAAAAATTTAACAGAGGCTATTGATGTAAGACTTTTTGGTGCAACTTTTACACCTGATGGAGCAAAAGGAAATAATATCTCTATTCATGGAAATGTACAAATTAATCATGCAACTGATTTATATAAAAAAGGACGAGTCTATACAGATGAAATCTTAGCACCATTTACAGCGATAGGAAGTATGAGTAAAGCTACAGAAGCCCATTATATTCATAACTTTTCAGTAAATCCTCAAAATTTATCAAGTTGGAAAAATACAGTGAGTGATATAAAAACTCTATCAAATAATGATATATCTATCTTAAAAAATGCTTTTAATAACTCTGCTACTTTTTATGATTCTCATTCAAAAGCTGGAGTTGAAAATGAACTCTCTATCTATGTAACGCTCAATGAAACTTCTACTTTGACACTTCCTAGTTTTACACAGTTTATTAAGTTTGAAAAAGATAAAGAGGGTAATAACTCTTTTGATATTACAAATCTTATAACTTATTTGACTAAATATGAAAGTGAAATTGATTCTATAGAACTTTATTATATTGAAGAACTTTTAAATGTTATAAATGATAGTGATACACTAAAAGATAAAGTAAAAATTTATGATTTATTAAAAGTTGTAGAAGTGAACTAATATGAAAAAACTAATTAGTTTTACAATTAAGTCAGAGTTTGGAATGTTTAAAAAGCCTGATATTAATGATAAGATTTTTGTATCATACAATATCATTCATAAGCCTTATCTCTTAGGAATATTTGGTGCCATTATGGGGTATGATGGACATAATCAAAATAGAGACAAGTCTAAAATGCCAGAGTATTATGATAAACTTAAAGATATTAGACTAGCCATTGCTCCAAGTAGTGAAAATGGTGGTATATTTAAAAAAGAGTTTATCATTTTTAACAATACGACAAATGGTTCAATATCCAATATTACAGAGCAGACACTTGTCAATCCTGCTTATAGAATTTATCTTGAACTTGATGATGAGAATGAAGAACATCAAAAGTTGATTGATTATTTGAAAAATCATAGAGCTGTTTATCCTCCATATATGGGCAAAAATGAATTTTCTTTGTGGTGGGATAATTTCCATCAACATACTAAATTTGAAAAAATAGAATCAAAAGAGAAATTTGAAGTAAAAACGATAATAAAAAAAGATGAAAATTTTGTACTTAAAAATAGTGGATACAAAGAGAGGACTACCAACTATTTTTATCTATTTGAGAGATTACCTATTGGTTTTGATGAGAAGTTAAAACAGTATAAATATTATGACTTTTTATATACTAATAATATGTTTAAATCTACTAAAGAACTTCAAAATCTTTATGAGACTGATGAGGGTGTGATATGTCTCTTTTAAAATTTAGCGAATTGGATATAAAGCGTGATATAGATGATAAATATAAAGCACATATAAGAGAAAATGAAAAAGAGAGCCTAAAGGAGCATATAGATTTAGTTTATGACTATTTTTTACTTCTAGTAGATAAAAATGGCTTAGAAAATCATCTTGATAAACTTTTTGTTCAGAGTGTCGATTTATTGGAAGATGTAAAAGAAAAAACAGAGTTTGGTAATTTTGTAAAATATCTATTTGCCAAAGCTGTTTATTGGCATGACATGGGAAAAATGAATGATAATTTTCAAGTTGATAAAATGGCTAATGAGAAGTTCAAAAATATTGAATTATCAGAGGGTAGTAATCATTCGCCATTAGGTGCATATCTTTTTATCAATCACTCTTTAGAAGAACTTGATGTTAAAAAGTGGGATGAAGATGAGATAGAAATTATTGAAAGTATGGTTTATCTTTTTGGATATTTTATTTCAAAGCATCATGGTTCTATTTATCAAAGTTCAGAATTTGAATTTTCTGATGATTTGGAACAGTTTTTAAATCTCTTTGATATTCAAATAAATTTGATTAAAGTGCATAAAGATGAAAATAGGGTTTTTTCTTATATTTATGATTATATTGAGGAGAACAAAGATACACTATTTTTACTCTCAAAATCCCTCTTCTCCCTCCTCATCATATCGGACTACTACGCCACAGCTCAATTTATGAATTATGGCAATCAAAAAGAACTTGCGTATAAAGATTTTGGATTGATAGATAAAGAGTTTAATGATAAAGTTTATAATGAGTTTTATATTGATAAATTTGATAAAGACAAGAAACAAAAGACTTTTAATCAAGCTCTAAAGGATATTAAAACTATAGAGATTGATTTTAAATATTTAGAAGAAAAATCAAATAAAAATCTCAATATCTTAAGAAATAAACTCTTTTTGGAAGTGAGAGAAAATCTAAAAGACAATATAACTAAAAATCTCTTTTATATTGAAGCCCCCACAGGTGCAGGAAAAACAAACTTATCTCTTATGAGTGCAGTTGAGATTTTAAAAGAGGATAGTTCTATCAATAAAATCTTTTATGTATTTCCATTTACGACACTTATCACACAAACCTATGACGCTATAAAAGATGTTTTAGATCTCGATAATAGTGAGATAGTACAACTTCACTCAAAAGCAAAATATAATGATAAGAATGAGATAGAGAAAGATGGTATTTATGGAGATGATAAAACAAACTTTTTAGATAATCAATTTATGAATTATCCTATTACGATGCTAAGTCATGTAAAGTTTTTTAATATCCTCACGGGTGTAAGTAAAGATGATAACTATATCTTTCATAGATTGGCTAACTCTATAGTAATAATAGATGAGATACAGACTTATAGCCCCTCTTTGTGGTCTAGTATCGTTTATCTACTTGATAGTTTTGCAGAGCAATTTAATATCAAATTTATTGTTATGAGTGCTACTTTGCCAAAGATAGGCGATATTTTAAATGAGCCAAATAGTAAGTTTATTCCTTTGGTATCAAATAAACAAGAGTATTTTTCAAATCCAAATTTTGGACGACGAGTTGATATATCTACCGAAAAGAAAACTATAAAAGATTCAAAAGATATTTATAAGAGATTATTGCAAGAGAGTAAATCGTACCAAAAATTAGAGAGTAATGAAAGTAATGTCGTGAGAACTATTATAGAGTTCATTACCAAAAAAGGTGCAGATGAGTTTTATCAAGAGGCAGTAGCTAAAAATAAAATATTTTTTGATGAGATATTTATTTTGAGTGGTACGATATTAGAGCCAAGAAGAAGAGAGATTATTGATTTTTTAAAAGAGAATAACGATAAAAATATTTTGCTAGTGACTACACAGGTGGTGGAAGCTGGTGTGGATATAGATATGGATATTGGATTTAAAGAAAAATCTCTTATAGATAGTGATGAACAACTCGCAGGGCGTATCAATCGCAACTCTTCAAAAGCAGGAAATAAACTCTTTTTGTTTGAGATGGAAAATCCTAAAGCTAAGTTTGTTTATAAGGGCGATAAGAGACTTGGAATATCCTCTGAATATATAGAAACAATAGAGGGAAAAGAAGAGAAAAAAAATGTTCTGGAGACTAAAGATTTTGATATTTATTATAACCAAGTAATTGCAAAGATTAAAGAATCAAACGATACTCCATTTATAGAGGGATTAGATAGTTATATTGATCATATCAAAAACCTTAGATTTAGTGAATCACACATTAAGATTATTGATATGGAATCGGTTTCTGTTTTTGTACCTTGGTGTGATGAGGCTATGAGAGTCTGGAAAGAGTATGGAGAGCTTGTTCAAAACAAAGAGTTAGATTTTACCAATAAAAATATCAAACTACAAACTCTAGCTTCAGAAATTTCTAAATATACTTTCTCTTTGGCAAAATATCAAGGAAGTGGAGTAGAGAGATTAGGAGTGTATTCTAAAGAGGAGTATGGTTATTTGGTTTTAGATAGAGAGTTTTTAGCTTATGACGGAGGCTTTGAAAATGGTTCAATTATTTATACCTATAAAAATGGCTTAGATACTTCTGTTTTAAAGGGTGAAAATGTGGGAATGTTTTTATAAAAGGAAATCCAAAAAATGAAACTTAACACCCTAACAACAAAACAAAAAGAGAGACTGTTTCGGGAGTTGCGGCTCTCTGTGACGCATCACTCTAATGCTATGGAGGGAACTACACTCTCTTTTGGAGAGACTAAATTGCTCTTGGAGTATGGCATAACAGCCAAAGAAAAACCTATGCATGAGCAGTTGGTTATCTTGGGATTTGCCAAGGCTTTTGATGTCGTGATACGCGAATCAGCCAATCCTACAAGAGGGCTTGATACGGCTTTTATCAAGGACTTGCATGAGATTATGTTTGAAGATGCTTTGCAGGTGATGCCCTCTTTTGTCCCCAAACCTATAGGAGCATATAGAGCTGATGAGAGACATATACAAGGTAGTTTGGTTACACTTACGCCGCCCAATAAGATATCTCAAACTTTAGAAAATCTACTCTATAGATACAAAAACAGTAGTATGAATATCGAGGATATTTCTCAGTTTCATATTGCGTTTGAGACTATCCACCCTTTTGCTGATGGCAATGGACGGATAGGAAGACTCTTGATGACTTTTCAAGCGATACAAAATGACTTCATACCGCCATTAATATTGAGCGAAGAGAAGAGGGAGTATTTGGATGGGTTTGATGAGAGTGCGAAGATGGTCGTTTTTTTGAGAAATGCTATGAAACATAGTTTGCAGTTTATAGAGTAAAAGGAAAACAATGAACCCCGTCACAGGAACACTAATCAACTACTATTTCCACTGCAAGACCCAGTGTTGGCTCCATGCCAACCGCATCAACCTCGAAGAGAATAGTGAAGATGTACGCATAGGCAAGATACTCCACGAAATCAACGAAGAAAAAGGCAAAAAGACAGAGATAAGCATAGACAATGTCAAGATAGACAAACTCACCCGTGACTATTTGGTAGAGGTCAAAAAGTCTGATAGTGACCCCGAAGCAGTCAAGTGGCAGGTGCTACTCTACCTCTACAAGCTCAAAGCCAAAGGGGTACTCAAAAAGGGCAAGATTGAGTACATAGAGAAGAAGAGGCAGAGTAAAAAGATAGAGTATATAGAGCTAGATGATGAGAATGAAAAGGAGCTTTTGGAGGTGCTAGGGAAGATAGAGGCGTTGATAGATTTATCAAATCCTCCTAAGCCTATATTTGAAAATCACTGCAAACGCTGTGCTTATTATGAGTATTGTTTCATATAGGGTATAATATAAAAAATATCTTAATTATTTAAAATATAGCTGATTGTAGCCGAAAGGAACTGTTGTGAATAGA
>JAYEOM010000010.1:0-24918 GCA_034722955.1 Campylobacterota bacterium | reverse complement strand
ACTTCCTGTGTTAAATTGCAAAGAAGTTTCACCGAATGGGTGAAAGTATTTAGGGAACTTCTTTGCTTCTAATACCTAATTATAGGGCAATTGCGGTTATTCTTTGATTGGGTATGGATTTATTGGGAGTGATATTATGATTTGCAGAGTGTACGCACTCTTTTGTTGGAACTTATTGAGTATTTTGTGAAGCGTAGCTGAATGAAACACTCAACACATCAAGGGTACCCACAAGGGGATACCCCTACAACTTACTGCACACTGTAGGGGCAAATCCCTTGTGGTTGCCCAATCCAATATACCGAAGTATTCAAGCATATAAGGCTACCCCAAGGAGATAAACAGACAAATAGAAGCCACCAAGAGGGTAAGATTTGCAAAATATAATTTGCAGGACTAGCCATAGCTATTTGTGTGTTTATCTCCTTGGGGTAGCCTAAGAGTATTTTATAAATTACACTCCGCTTCATTTTTACATTTGATACTATGGACAAAGACAAATCCAGCTACTGCGGCACCTAGTATGGGGGCTATGATATAGAGCCATAGGGCCTCCATATTGCCACTCACTATAGCAGGTGCTATGCTTCTAGCTGGGTTCATACTCGCACCGCATATTGGTCCTGCGAACATCGCCTCTAGCCCTACCGTCAGACCTATAGCTAATCCTGCAAAGCTCTTGACCGCCTTGCCGTGAACAGCACTCCCGTAGATAACAAGCATAAGTATAAATGTAAGGATAAACTCAAATCCAAAGGATTGCCATACACTGCCCCTTGGAAGTGTAGCACCATAATATGCCAACTCCCCTGCACTCTTGCCCTCTTCGATAAAGAGTAGCATCAAAAAGAGACACGCTAGAACTGCACCTGCTATCTGACTGCCGATATAGCCCGCTACCTCTCTCTTCTCAAACTCACCCATCAGTGCAAATGATAGTGTCACAGCAGGGTTGAAGTGAGCTCCGCTGATGTGACCAAAGGTATAGATAAGAGCCGTCACCACGAACCCAAAAGTAAGAGCGATACCCACATGCCCCATGGCTCCAGTGAGACTCTCTACTACGATAGCTCCACACCCTGCAAAAACAAGGATAAAGGTACCTATAAATTCACTAACCTGTTTTTTGTTCATCTATGACTCTCTGATAATATATTAGTATTTTATCGAAAAAATGATTTAGAGGATGAACTCCCATAGGAGTTCAAGAAGAGAGAGAAAGAGTTAAATATCTTTCATCTCTTTTAATTTTTATCGTGGTCTACGATCTTATTGGCTGAGATCCAAGGCATCATCTCTCTGAGCTTAACACCTGTTTGCTCTATATTGGAAGCTTTTGCATTTGCTCTCTCGGCATTCATACGAGGGTAACCTGACTGACCCTCTAGGATGAAGTCTTTTGCAAATCTGCCATCTTGGATCTCTTTGAGGATCTCTCTCATCGCAACTTTAGAATCCTCATTGATCACTCTCTTTCCAGAGACATAATCACCATACTCAGCTGTGTTGGAGATAGAGTATCTCATGTCGGCTATACCACCCTGGAACATAAGGTCAACGATCAATTTGAGCTCATGAAGGCACTCAAAGTATGCAAGTTCAGGAGCATATCCAGCCTCTGTCAATGTTTCAAATCCTGCTTGTACCAATGAAGTCACACCACCACAAAGTACCGCCTGCTCACCAAAGAGATCTGTCTCAGTCTCATCTTTGAATGTAGTTTCGATGATCGCAGTCCTACCGCCACCGATAGCAGATGCATAAGAGAGTGCCAACTCTTTAGTCGTGCCGCTTGGATCTTGACCTACAGCGATAAGATCTGGGATACCGCCACCTGTGACAAACTCAGATCTAACTGTATGACCCGGAGCTTTAGGAGCGATCATCGTCACATTGATATTGGCCGCCGGGTGGATTCTGCCATAGTGGATATTGAAACCATGACCAAATGCAATCGTTGCACCATCTTTTAAGTTTGGTGCGATCTCATTGGCATAGATCTCTGCCTGATTCTCATCTGGGAGGAGGATCATAACTACATCTGCTTTTGCTGTCGCTTCTGCTACAGTCAAAACTTCAAAATCTTTCGCAGCTGCTTTATCCCAAGAGCTTCCATCTTTTCTCAAGCCAACAACTACTTCAACACCAGAATCCCTGAGGTTTTCTGCATGTGCGTGTCCTTGGCTTCCGAAGCCGATCATTGCTACTGTTTTTGACTTGATGATAGCGAGATCACAATCTTTATCATAATATACATTTAGCTGTGCCATTATTTATTCCCTTTAAAATGAAAAATTTTCGCGATTATATCCTAATCTTTCTTATTGGTATATTATGATAAAATAACTATAGTCAAGTACAATGAGGAGGATAATATGATAGAGTATCTAAATGACTCCATAGTTTGGTGGCACTGGATCATACTGGGATTGGTACTGATCATTAGTGAAATGGCTACTGGGACTTTTATCTCGTTTGGTTTGGGTGTTGCTGCTGTGATAGTAGGGCTTGCAGACCTTATCTTTCCCATGGGACTCACCTATCAGCTTATACTCTGGATCACTCTATCTATCCTCATCATCACAGCACTTTTCAAATGGTTTAAGAGTCAACCTACCATCTCGGATACTGGGCAGTCTGATTATAGATTTGATACACCGGGTACTGTCACGAGAGATATTCATCCTCACAAACGGGGGAAGGTTACTTTTGATAGCCCTGTCTTGGGAAACAGTGATTGGCATGCAACCTCTGACTACGAGTTGCCAAAGGGTACTCGTATCAAGATCATCGAAGTCAATGGACAACTCATAGAAGTTGCTCCACTCAATATTTAAAAGGAGATATTATGGAAGCACCATTAGTTATACTGCTTATAGTTACAGCAGGTATTGTTATTACACTATATAAAGGGATCAATATCGTTCCCCAAGGTGAAGAGTGGGTTGTAGAGAAGTTGGGTAAATTTAGCCGTACACTCAAGCCCGGTCTCAATATCATCATCCCCTATCTAGATGTCATACGAAAACGCATCTCTACTAGAGATATCATTCTGGATGTGCCACAACAAGAGGTAATCACCAAGGACAATGCTGTCATACTCACTAACGCCATCGCTTTTATCCGCGTCACTAAACCTCAAGATGCTATCTATGGTGTCGAAGATTTCAGTATGGCTATTCAGCAACTTGTGATGACTACACTGCGTTCCATTTTGGGTGAGATGAAACTAGATGAAGCCCTCTCCAACAGAGAACACATCAAAGCCAAACTCAAAGAGCAGATCATTGATGATGTTTCCGACTGGGGCGTCACAGTCAAATCAGTCGAGATTCAAGATATCAACCCTAGCCCATCCATGCAAGCCTCTATGGAGAGACAAGCAGCCGCAGAGAGAGAGCGACGAGCCATCGAGACAACAGCAGAAGGAAATAAAAATGCAGCCATTCTAGAAGCAGACGGCAAACTAGCCGCAGCTCAGAGAGAAGCACAAGCACAGGTTGCTCTAGCTGCTGCTTCAGCCAAAGCTATCTCTCAAATATCCAACTCTATCCAAGGACAAGAACTTCCGGCGATGTTCCTGCTAGGAGATCGATATATCTCTTCACTTGAAAAGATGAGTGAAAGTGAAAACTCTAAATTTGTCATATACCCTGCTGATCTGCAGGGAGCGATCAAAGGAATGCTAGGAGGTGCTTTTAAACAGTAGTAAAATCATTAATTTATAATAGGTTAGATATAATCTTCTAATTTATGCTCAAAGGTATATATATTGTGAAGAGTCTTTATTTTTTTCTTATTATCCTTACAGTGACACTTCTAAGGGCAGATTATAGTCAAGATAGTGAGAAAAAGCATACTTTTGTATTGACCAACATAGATAAAGAGGATCTTAATATTACTATATTGAATGAGACAACTCTCTCTGCAAATATCGACAAACCTCTTCTGTTGATCAATTTTTTTGCAACTTGGTCTCCCCCATGCAGAGGTGAAGTCAATGTACTCAATCAACTGCAAAAGAGTTATACAAAGGAGTTATTTATAGTAGGAGTCACTATAAATGATGATCAAAATCGTACCAAAGCTCATCACCTCTCAGAGATATATAACAGTAACTATTTTATCTCTGATGCACCCGATAACTCTCTCTTGATCAACTCTATCATCAAGTCATTGAAGTTACCCAGTAATTTTCCTACTCCTCTGACTATACTCTATATAGATGGAGAACTCTATAGATACTATGAGGGTGCTATGCCTATCGAAATGATGGAGTATGAGATCAAGCAAGCTATTAAACAACTATAAGGATTTAAAACTATGTTCAATTTTTTAAAAAAAGCTCTAGGAAAGACCAATGAAGCGATCAAAGAGGTCGCTACAGAGAAGAAAAAAAAGATCTCAAGAGAGGAGTTTGAGGATATATTACTTGAATCAGATGTCAACTATGGACTTGTAGAGAAGCTACTAGAGGGTCTACCGGAGACGATTACCCGTATTCAAGCATTTAATTCACTTATCTCTGTATTTCAATACAAGGCAGACTTCAAAGAGAGTGATGATAAACCATTTGTTGAGATGATCATAGGTGTCAATGGTGCAGGTAAAACAACAACCATCTCAAAACTTGCGTACCACTATCAACAAAATGGCAAGAGTGTCATACTAGGTGCGGGTGATACATTTCGTGCGGCAGCTATAGAGCAGCTTGTCCGTTGGGCGGAAAAACTCAATATTCCTATTGTAGCGACCCAGCAGGGGCATGATCCATCAGCTGTTGTATATGATACTATCACTTCAGCACAAGCCAAAGAGATAGATCATGTTATCATCGATACGGCGGGTAGACTTCACACCCAAACCAACCTCAGCGAAGAGCTTAAGAAGATGATTCGTGTAGCAGGAAAAGCTATCGCGAGTTCACCAAATAGAAAACTACTGATACTAGATGGAACACAGGGAAGCTCATCGATCAATCAAGCCAAAGCCTTTGATACGATGATAGGCATAGATGGGATCATTATTACAAAACTCGATGGTACAGCCAAAGGGGGATCCGTCCTCAGTATTGCTGATGAACTCAAAATGCCTATCTTCTATATCGGTATAGGAGAGCAACCCAAAGATATGATTCGCTTCAAAGCCAATGACTATATCAATACTATTTTAGATGAAATATTTTTATAACGGGATCAGCTATGAAAAACTATGTAAAATCTATATTTATCAAGCTCACAATAGCTCTAACTATACTTGCTTTGGGTGGTACAATCTTCTACTTAATGATAGATTACTCTTTTACCAAATCATTTCAAATAGCTGTATTGACAGCATTTAGTGTTGGCATATCTGCAACGCTATTTTTCTCCATACTCTTTTTTCTGATCTCACCTCTACTTGAAAAAATAGAGAGAGAGAAGGCTGAAAACAGAGAGGAGGATGAACATAAAGCGGAGGATGATAAATGTGAAGAGGATCATTTAGCCAAAGAGCAGCACTATGTCAAACCTAAAGAGGATAGGATTGTCCACCACAACTCCAAAGAGGAGTACTCTCAACATACACAACATGAGATGTCAGAAGTTATCGAAACTCAAAAAAGGCTCAAGGAGTTGGCTACCATACAAGGTGTACACTCTGAAATCATGCTAATTCTTCCGCTAGATCTCTCTTTTTTATTGGCCAAGGGATCCATAGAAAATTTAACATTTGGTAAGATCAAGATGGGAGATGATGAGACAGGAGTGATAGTAGGCAGAGCAGGATTTGGTTTCGGCTCCTCTCCTCAAGAGATCAAACTTACTCTTCAGATGATCACTAACAATGTCACCTCTATATATATCATCAGTAGATCCACCACAGCAAAACAATCAGATCGAAAGAACAATCTCTATATTGACAAAATATCTAATTATCTCAAAGAGAAGGAGAAGTTCTATACAGAGTAGTAACTACCCTTTACTATCAATATAAAATTGAATAGTCTGAACTAATTTGTTCAGCTCTCGTTGATACTCCTCTATATGCTCTTCAATGAGTACTTGATTGTTGTAGATAAAGAGTTTATAGATTTTATCAGAAGTTAAATGCATATCCTCTGCTCCTATCATACCTGTCAACCCTTTCATATCAAGACAGAGCATTCTAACTTGTGCATAGCGTCCCTCACTGACCAATCTCTCAAACAGATCTCCACTGCTCCCATAAGCAGATAAAAACTCATTTAAAACTTCTATATATAGTGCTTCACTTCCACTGGCATGCTCAATTCCCTCTTTGATATTGAGACCTTTCAAATCTTGCGTAACCCTCTTAGGTGTTATCTCTGGCACCTCGATATGCTTTTTATCATTTAGAAACATATCAAATGCTGTGTAGAGTTTACCTATATTCAGAGGTTTTGCCAAGAAAGCATTGATTCCTGCATTGTACATCTTCTGTACTTCACTATCAAGTACCAAAGCAGTAAAAGAGACTATAGGCAAGTCATCAAATGCTCCTGTAGCTCGTATCTGTTCTGTAGCAGTATATCCATCCATTACAGGCATATTGATATCCATCAGAACTATATCAAAATTCTTTTTACAACTAGTTATCTTGACTACTGCCTCTTCACCATTATTTGCGATAGAGATATCCATACCGGATTTACTCAATATATTTGTCAAAACTTTTTGATTTATAAAGTTATCTTCCACTATCAACAGTCTATTCCCCTTAAAGTCAGAAAACTGCTCTCTTTGAATATTTTTTGTCTCCTCTATGGCTTCCCTGTGAGTCTTTACAACTTTAGAATCTCCACCATCCTCTTCGGGAGTAGCATGTGTTATATCTTCAAGTTTATATAGATCGATAATCAACTCAAAAACTCTCTCTTGATTTAGCGGCTTCATCAAGTTTGCATCGACAAACTTGTCGACCGCATCGTTAACAATCGGTCTCAATACAGAACTCAACGCAACAACCTTAAACTCTCTATTAGCTTTTATCTTTTTGAGATACTCACTTACCTGAAGAGAAAAAAGATCTTTCTCTATAACTACAATATCATACTCAGATAGATTTGGTATATTTTTTATAAATTGTTCTCTGGAAAAAACTTTGACTTCATGTTTAAAGTAGGCAAACATTTTTTTGACAGCCAATGCAGAGTTGTAGTGAGTATCAACAATAAAAACTTTCTTGGTTGTCAATATCTTTTCAGGTAATCGATATTTTCTTCTATTTTTTGCATCTGCAAGCTGCATAGGGAGAACCATAGTAAAGACATTTCCTCTTCCTAAGGCACTCTGTACAGTTAACGACCCACTCATCAGACTTACTATTTCATTGATGACAAATAGTCCAAGACCTGTATGCTCACCACTATCTTCATCATAATCCAAATCAAAGATCTCCTCCATCTTTCTCGGATCTATACCTGCACTTGTATCGGTAATTTGAAATTGCAGCTCTGTTTTATCTTCAAAAGTATAAAATATCGATACTTCCAATCGAATCTCACCAATATCAGATATCGACATACTATAGCTCAGCAGGGTTGTCAAAATCTGCTCAAGATGCAGAGAGTCACCGATCAAATATCTAGGAACCTCCTTGTCGATATCAAATATCAACTCAACTTTACTACCCTTAAAGTCTATAGCTACCAATCCTGCTACTTCATTTAATACATTATTGATATTGAAAAGTTCATTGGTAATTGTGACTTTTTCAGATTTAAGCCTCAAAAATCTAATCAAATCATTGGTTCTATTGAGCAGTACATTCTCTACATGAATAACTTTTGAAAGAACACGCTCTAGTGATTGTCCTTTGCTGTTTTCCAGAATATAATTACGCTTGGCAATTGCCTCCTTGGTAATATCAAAGATATCTTCACTCATATTGGCAATCAGGTTAGTCTGATCACTATCTACTGACTCTTGTGTTTTTAAAGCAGTACTATAGTGCTTTTTAAGCTTTCTTGAATATAGATAAGCGATGATCCCCATACCAATAGTGGCAAATACCAGCACAATAAGTGCTATAAATAATCGTGAATTTTCTGATATCAACTGATCAACTTGAAGTGCCATCAATAGTTGCGAATTCTCTCCCATCGACTGATCAACTTGATCAGAAGAGAAGAGAAAAATACAGCATGTCATCAAAAATAGTATTATCACTTTCATTATTAACCTCCAGACTATTAATCTATTGTATCATTTTATCCTAAGAACAACAATAAGGGATTCTAAATTTTATATTTTATATTACAGTTTGAAATCTTTTTGACTCCTTTCGAAATAAGTTAAATATAATAAATAATCTCAACCTTAGGGGGTATCTGATTATGGCAAAGAAAAAAACACTCTTTGAGTGCCAAGCCTGTGGATTTCAATCTCCACGGTGGATGGGGAAGTGTACAGGATGTGGTGAATGGGAGACGATGGTAGAGCTCACTGCTCAACAGATCAAGTTTCTCAAAGAGACCTCCGCTTCACCCTCTTCTCACATAACAAGCAGAGCCAAACCAATCACCCAAATAGGTGAAGATAACATCACCAGATTTAGCTCGGGCAGTAGAGAACTTGACTTGGTTTTAGGCGGTGGTATCGTACCTGGTTCATTGACTCTGATCGGAGGTAGTCCAGGTATTGGCAAATCTACTCTTCTACTCAAAATCGCCGGCAATCTTGCCCAAAGAAGCCAAAAAGTTCTCTATGTATCCGGTGAAGAGTCTGCCGGTCAGATAAAGATGCGTGCCAATCGCCTAGAAGCAAATCACGACCAGCTCTATCTACTCCCAGAGATAAATCTCCAATCAGTTCTAACAGAGATCACCAACAACTCCTATAAATTTATAGTTATCGACTCTATACAGACACTCTACTCTGATGAGACACCCTCTGCTCCGGGGTCAGTCACACAGGTTCGCACTATCACATTCGAACTGATGCGAATCGCCAAGTCTCTGCATATACCTATCTTTATCATAGGACACATCACCAAAGATGGATCGATAGCTGGACCTAGAGTCCTCGAACACATGGTCGATACTGTACTCTACTTTGAGGGTGATAGCAACTCTGAACTAAGGCTTCTAAGAGGGTTCAAAAACCGTTTTGGGTCTACCAATGAAGTCGGTATCTTTGAGATGAACAAAGAGGGGTTAAATGATGCCAAAAGCATGGCTGGAAAATTTTTCAACAAAGAGAAGCTACAATCAGGCTCTGCACTTACTGTGATCATGGAGGGGAGTCGTCCTATTATCATAGAGGTACAAGCTCTAGTCAGCGAATCCTACGGACACCCAAAACGAAGCTCCACAGGATTTGACAACAGTCGTCTCACTATGCTCCTGGCTCTTTTAGAAAAGAAGCTAGATCTTCCACTAGGAACTTATGATGTATTTATCAATATTTCAGGCGGTATCAAGATCAATGAACCATCTGCCGACCTAGCTATCATCGCTGCTATCCTAAGCAGCTATCGTAACCGTGAGCTCAGTACAGAGACGCTCTTTATAGGAGAGGTGAGTCTCACCGGTGAGATCAGAGAGGTCAGTGGACTCACCCAAAGACTCAAAGAGATTAAAACTCAAGGCTTTACAAAAGCTGTCATACCAAATAGACCCATAGAGGAGAGTAGCATAAAGTGTTTTATCGCTGATGAAGTATCGAAAGTTGTAGAGTGGATGTAATACTTTTGGTTTATCCTGCTACACTAAGCTTATGAAAATAGGTACAGACATTATAGAGATCAGCAGAATAGAGAGATCACTGGAGAAATATGGCGATCGCTTCAAGAAGAGATATTTAACCTCGTCCGAAATAGCCCGAACCAAGAAGAGAGAGTCATTAGCAGGTCTCTGGGCAGCAAAGGAGGCTATTGCTAAGGCACTAGGGTGTGGTATCGGAAAAGAGTTGTCATTTCATGATATTGAGATAGAGAAAAACTCTAGAGGAGCTCCATACTTCATACTCTCAGATCAAGCACAAAAACGACATAGAGTTGAAGAGAGTTCTCTATCTATCAGCCATGACGGTGGATTTGCCATTGCCGTCGTAGCGATCATCCAGATAGATATCCATTAGGTACTAGATAGATCACCCGCCACCTACAAAATGCAATAACTCTATCCTGTCGCCATCGTGCAGGATATGATCCCTCCACTCATCTTTTTTGACAACCTCCATGTTGACAGCAGCTGCCATCACTTTGACTTTGATACCTAGTAGATCGATCAGGGACTCAAGTGTGGCTCCCTCTGTAGATTCTCGTAGTTCACCGTTGACAGTTATCGTCACTTTTTCTCCTTCTATTTTTAACTTTTTGCCTAGGGAAAGCCTAATAATACTCAAAAAGTCTCTTGAGACTCTTCTCCTCTTTTTTAAACTCTAAAAAGAGTCTCTTAAAGTAAATTTTCTTCTCCTCCTCTTTTTCCAGCAACAGACTATTCAATCTATCGATAGAGACTTTCACTATTTTATTGTCAGTAAAATACTCTCTACTAAAAGAGTCTATGAGTAGCCGACTCATAACCAGATCTCGATACTCACCTAGTACACTCTGTATATTGTTTATGCTATTTACTGTTTGATTATATTTACTGTTATCAACTATAGGCTTCATCTCTTCAATAAAATAGAGTAATTTTTTAAATTGAATACGAAGTTGATGATACTCGTCAGAGTTAGATGTCAAATCAAGCTTTGACCCCTCTATCATGATCTTATCCAAACGATTTTGTAAAATCTGTATCGAAGTGATTGTGATAGGCTGAGACAAGTTCTCATGATAGATAGATTCATCTGTATTTGGTCGTCCAAGAGCGTAGATCTCATATGGCAATAGTTCATTATCAAACCACCTAACAAGCTTCTCATGTAGAGTCTGATTCTTCTTCAATAGATATAGCAGCAGAGGGTTTAATCCCCTCTGAATCTCCTCTGGCAGATACTCTACATAAGTATCTATATTCTCCAGCAGTACATCACATTCACGCTTTTTATTGGTCTGTGCCATCAACAAAGAGAGATTTCTACGATGCAGTGCAACCCAACTAGAGAAGAAGTAGTGCCTAAACTCTCCAAGAGTAGATCGCACTCTACGCATCGAAACTCTCAAAGCGTGAAGTGCCTCTGGGTTGTCACTATCCAAAAAGAGTTTCTCTTGAGAGATCCTGAGAATATTGAGTTGTTTTCTCAATATAACCAAGATGGCCGTCTCTGTACTCTCAAATGGCTCGACAAGCATATGATCTGCATCTTTATCACTATCACTCGGAATAGTTCGCTTTATCTTTCTGGCCAACTTCTCAAGATCACTATCTAGTATCGGTATAGGAGTAGACCTAGAGAGAGCCGAGTTATTAAATCTACTATCATCAGTCACCTCTGATAGATATAGAGATGAAAATATCTCAGGGATGACAAACGCTGTTGCTACTGCTTCATCATCAAATTCAATCTCAAGATAGCAGAGTCCTTCAAGCTCTTTTTTGAAATTATCCAACTCATAAACTCTACCATCATAAGTAAATACAAAACGATCCTTTTCAATAATCTTTCCACTATGTTTATCGAGAGAGGCGATATACTCCTCTTCAGAGATAAGATACTGCTGCTCCTCTCGAACCATACCTTTTCCTATCTTGATCGTTTTATAAAACTTCATATCTTTTCTGCGATATCGAATATCTCCATACTCTTCAGAGGAGAGATAATATTGATGGATATCATATCTAATATAATCCAAACCCATAGTCTGAAGAAAACGCTCCGGGGAACATGGTTTTAGTAAAAACTTACGCTCTATCTCATACTTTTTCATTCTCTTCTTTTTTATCATAAATGATCTATTTTCTTAAATGTACCAATTTGAACTTATCTCCCATCATAGTAGGTGCTATAAGTGTCTTGACCTTATCAACTTCTCGCAGATAGGTTGTCTCTGTTGTCTGTTTGGCAAAAGCTTCCAACATATCTATGAGCCCAAAACGCACCAATGCTCTTGCTTGTGTCTCATAATCTACCAGATCAAATCCGGCATCTCCAAAAGCATCTATCACTAGCTCAAAGTTAACATCATAAGTGATATCACTCTTTTTAAATTCATCCTCCAAAACTACCTCATCATCAAAGAGAGGAAGGGTTTCATGTTCTCTATAGAGTCGTATAGAAAAATCATTTCGCACATACCTCTCTCCATAATCAAATGATAGAAAATCACAATGCTCAAAACTCCCTGCTATCTCAACAGCAAAATCTTCATACCCTAACGCTACTTCACCCTTCACCTGCCTATACTTTTCAATCTTGTTGAGTAGAGTTACAGGTGCCTCTTCCCACTTGATCTCACCTCTATCAACTATAGCGATATCACCATCTTTGACCAACTCACAAGGGAAAGCATCAAATATCTCATTGGATATGACAAAAGCATAAGGCAGATCCAACTCATTGAGAGCTCTATACTGCTCTATGTTCACTTCACCGCCAAACCGTTCCATAAAATATGCCTGTTGTGCCTGCTGTACCTCGGGCTGTCTCTCGACAATAGCAAAACGCATACTCTCTATGAGTGTAGGATCACAGGTAAAAAGCCACTGGATCATGTCGCCGATCAGATGTCCCTGATGGGCACCGATCTCTAACAGTAGAGCATCTCTAGGGATCTCTCCTCTCTCTATCTGCTTCCATAGATAGTTGGCAATACTAGCACCGAAAAAAGGAGAAGCACTCACTGCTGTATAAAAATCTCCCTCTTTACCTATAGCTTTGAAGCTCTTATAGTAGCCATCCTCACCGTAGAGCCACTCACTCATATAATCACTAAAATACACCGCTAACCTTTACATATAGTGAGAGCAGCTGTAGCTGTTTGTCGATCTTGTGGATCAACTGATCGAGCTTTTTGGTCTCTAGTGAATTGTGCATCAATGCTGTTTCATAGCTGGTTTTCTCTCCCGCTTTTTCTAGGTTTTTTGTCACCTTGTAGAGCCGTTGGTAGAGTTTTTCATCTTTGTGATCGAGCGCAATTTTTTTATTGATAATACGCAAGTTATTGAGGATCGTTTGGTACTCCAAATCTACTCGTTTCTCCTGATCGATGACCTGTGTTGCTGCTTGCATATAGGCAACTTGACCTGCCTCAACATCGGTCAGTGCATTGATACTGAGCGGCATACTGACTGTCACACTATAGTTGGTATACTCATCACGCAGTGCGGGGTTGGCAAATAGTGGATTGAGATCCCCCTTGATATATTGTCCCTGTACCGAAACTTCAGGAAGATATTGCGACCAAGTCATCTTTGAGAGATACTGCTTCTCCTCGGCATGGAGCGTGTCACTGCGCAGTGCAAGATGCTCCTCTTTATACTTTTTTTCGCTAATGAGTTTGAGCGTTGGAAGTTGGAGCTGATCAGGATTTTTATCACTCAAAAAGGCAAAATCATTTTTCAATTTTTCCAACTGCAACTCAAGAGCCAAAAGTTCGGTCTCATCCGTATTGCGCTTGATGATCGCCTGATCAAGAAAACTGCTATCAAGTATTCCCGCTTCAAAACTATCACTTTTGAGTTTGATATCGATCTCATCATTTTTGATCAATAGTCTTATTTTTTTCTGCTGGAGTCTTATCTTCTTAAACTCAAAGAGTATCCTAACCACCGTACCTATCATCTCTCGCTTACGCAGCTTGATCTCTGCAGCTGTTGCTCCCCTGAGTGCATCTGCATACTTCATCGAAAAGAAGATACCGCCTGCTTTAAAAATAGGTTGATCGATCGCGATACTATAGTTACTTGTATCGATTGCCCCTGTTGAAAATTGGGTTGTATAGTTTTTACGATACTGTAGCCGTATCGGATTTACCCAACTTTTTTTGAGTTTATCACTCTGTAGCTCATTGTACTCCTCTTGGTATTGGAAGATCTTGCGTTTCTCAGGAGAGAGTAACTCTGCAAGCTCATCAGCCAAAGCGACAGAACCCATCAAGATAAGGAGTATGATACTAGAGAGATGCAAGTGCTTTTTCAAATCGTTCAAACCCTCCATTGATTTCATCTTTGGTGATCGTCATACTTGGTAAAAAACGAACTGTATTTCGTCCCGCTTTGAGCAGTAGAACTCCCTCCTCCATACTCCTGCTTAGAATAGTACTAACAGTTTGGGCATCTTTGGCTCTCAAGCCACGCATAAATCCCAACCCTACCTCTTTTTCAAAAATGTCACTATACTTCTCTGCGATAGCTTGCAGCCTCTCTTCAAAATAGATCAGTGTCTCATGCAGCTGACCGCTGTCATATAGATTAGAGAGAGTCTCCAATACACTCAAACCGGCAACACTGCTGAGATAGTTACCTCCAAAGGTACTCCCATGATCACCAGGAGCAAAGATATCTTTGTGACTTGTCATAACTATACCGATCGGCACACCACCACCCAAGCCCTTTGCTAGTGTGATAATATCTGGTTCGATGCCATAAAGGTTGGATGCCAAAAATTCACCTGTTCTGTAGACCCCTGTCTGCACCTCATCGACTATAAGCAGGATATCTCTCTCTTTCAAAAAAGAGGCGAGCTTTTGGATCTCATCTCTCGCAAAAGGCTCTACACCCCCTTCTCCCTGAACAAGCTCTATCAATACAGCTACCGTCTCTTCATCGATAGCACTATAGAGATCTGCTATCGACTTCTCATAACTAAAACCATCTGGATACGGAGAGAAGTGTGGTGTATGGAAACTCTCCTGCCCGGTAGCCTTCACTGTTGTGATAGTTCTGCCGTGAAAAGAGTGTTCTAGTGTGATCACCTTATATCGTTTATTATCAAATCTCGTTTCACCATACTTTCGTGCTATCTTGATGGCACCTTCATTGGCTTCCGCACCAGAGTTGCCAAAGAAAACTTGCATATCATAACCGCTCAAAGAGACGATACTCTCTGCCAATCTAGCTTGAGGTTCGACCACTTGAAGATTGGAGATATGGATGATTTTTTTTACCTGCTGAGATATCGCTTCTGTCAGCTCAGGGTTGCCATGACCCACACTATTCACCCCGATACCACTAGCAAAATCAATATAATCACGACCATCTTTACTATAGAGTGTAGAGCCTACTCCTCTAATAAAGTTGGTATAGTTTCGTGCATAGGTTGGAAGCACATACTGCTTATCTAACTGTTCTAAATTCATCATAGTTTCCATACATTTAATATTTATTTAGTGTTATTATATCCAAAACTTATTTTTATTCAAAATATGTATAATAAAAACCAATTATATTCAAATTTAGTTATTATCTCTAATCCTATTGCATAAAATTTTAATGATTCCTCTAGCAACACTAGGATATTCAGAGATTAGGTTATAAATAACGGTACTATTGATTTCAAAAACAAGTACATCCTCTTTGGCTTTAATAGTTGCACTTCTAGGTTCTGGATCAAGAGCAGCTAGTTCACCAAAGATATCCTCCTCTTTTTGTGTTGCAACGATATTTCCATTGATAATGACATCAACACTGCCTCTTACAAGAATATACATTGAAGTACCAAGTTCACCCTGTTTGATGATGGTACTCCCTTTGTCATAGTGTATCTCACTGAGTTGTGTTGCAATAGATAGGAGTGTATCTTCTGGTATTTTCGAAAACAGATCAATAGATTTTAAAATAATAACCTTTTCAATCATCAACAGCATCATTTTCCTTTTCAAGTTGACTTAGTGTCCATAGAGCCGTTTGTCTGATATCCTCATCTTCATTTTCAATCAATTTTTTTATGGATAAGAGATACGCTCTCTCTCTATGTTTCCCTATTTCGTAGACAATAGACAGTCTTAGTATTTGAGGTTTATTAAAATCATCAAGAATAATATCGATAAATTCATCCTGATGCTCCACCTTGTAAAACAGATCAGCATCATAAGAGGAGAACTTTTTATCACTTGAAATATCTTCAAAAATAGGTAACACTATCTCTTTTATTTTTGATGATACCATATTATCTATCACTTCAACTGCGTAAGCACGCTTCTTTTTGGAGCGATCTTGGTAGTTAAGCATGGATTGTGAAATTATTTTTTTAGTATAATTAAATCCTAGTATTAGAAAAAGATTTTTTATCTTCTGCTCTATTATCTCTTTTATGATTAAGAAGCTATTGGGAAAAGAGTTTTGATCTAGGATAGTTGTTATATGAAGATAGAAGAGTACTCTTTTGACCTCTCTTAACAGCAGATCTTCTAATAAATTTTTTTCTGTTACCCTATAATCAATATCAGATAGTTTTTCTAGGGTTGTATCACTCAGTTGTGGATTACTAAGTTGTGAAAGCAGGAAATGATTGGACTCCTCTGTCTTGAGTATGGATATGATTTTGATAATGGCATACTTGCTTTCGAGTGAGTGAGTCTGCTCAAAATGAGCAATCAAATCATCAAATATTTTATTTTCAAATTTTATCAATGACTGTACCGCAACACCTCTATAGTTGTCTAATTCTAAATTTTTAAATAGATCAGGTATAAATTTCTTAATTTTTAAATTTCCAATGACAACGATAACTTGTCGTCTTATCTCTATATCCTCTTTATCAATAAGTTTTTTGAGTAGATGATAGAAACTTGGCGTATGCATATTTGTTAAAATATTTAACGCTGTAATCTGGTCTTCTCTCTTGCTTGATTCAAAAAGATTGTTTAATACTTTTCCTGCAATTAAAATTCCATCTATTCCCCCATATTGAAGCAGCCCAATAATCGCCCCCTCTTGAACTAATGAATTTTTATGATTAATATAGTCTGATAGTGTATCTATCGCATCGACAGTTTCCATTTTACAGTATAATTTAAGCAATTTATTGAGAACGCTCTCATCCTGCTCCTCCTTAATCCTTTGGCTTAAATGGTTAGAGAGATTGTCCTTGTCTAACTTTTCGATGAACTCCAAAACATTGAGGCGTACTTTTGTACTTTTATGAGAAAGAAGGGTGGTGAGGATGGTATCAATATCTTTATAATCAATCTTTACTAACGAATCCAAACAGTAGATAACTTCAATTTCATTATCGCTCTTAATTCCATTTAGAAAGATATTGGTATCAATGGCATAGAGTGAATAGCTGTCCACAATCACTTCTCTCTGATTCAAGAGTTTTTCAAGTGACAATATATAATACTTTTTGAGCATCTTTCCTAGTAAAATCCAAACCAAGGAGCACAATAATATAAGATAATAGACAATATCAATATTGTCAAACATGGCAATAAACAGAAGTATAAGTCCTACAAGCCCCATAGAGATAGGCTCAACAACCATCTCTTTAAAGGAGAGGACTTTCATCCTCTTTTTTGTAGGAATGGATTGATAGATGACTCTGAGTGTAGGACCAAAGATAGAGCTATCAAATACTTCATTGAGCAATTTAACAAGCAATAAAATAAAAAAACTAATACCCAGTGATGACATCACCGCGATGAGGAGTGAAGAGGTACTAACAAGAGCTATGACAGGAATAGCTACAATGCCGGAGAGTATACCAAATCTGCTTAGCATAGCACCTGAGACAAAGATACTCGAAAAGAGATTAACACCATTGAGTATGGCATAGAAGATACCAAAAAATCCAGCTAACTCTTTTTCATTGGTGAATTTAGCCTCCACAGAGTAGTAAAAAATATAATCAATAAAATAAAAAACAAAAAATGATAAAGCTGAAATCGCAAATATTAGCAGATAGTATCTATCTTGAAATAACTCTTTATAGGAGAATTTTTCTGTCTCTAATTCATCCTTACTCTCTTTGGCAAAGCTATTTTTATAACGATGTAAAATATGACTCAACAAGAGAAAGGAGATCAGCAGTATCAGGCTTGACAGGAAAAGTAAATTGACTGTTTCAATATAGTTCAATATTAGATTAATTGAAATCCCACCTATAATACCTGCCAAAATCTCACCTGACATCAAAAGTCCAAAGAGTCTTTTTCCTTGGCGGATATTGAATATCATACTACTTAGGATACCAAACTCTATACTGATAAAAATCCAAACCAAATCTTTTGAGACCATTAAGCCTAGATAGACCCATTCAGAATCATTTAACTTGATCAGTATAAAGAAGAAGAGTATGATTGTCATCACAAACAACAGTATGATTCGCAGTAGTTTTGTGATAGGTATACGGCTCTCTAGTCTATCATAAAAATATCCAAAGATGACTGAGACTAAAGCGGTGAGTATATAGACATAGGGAAGTGTCTTAATATCATGTTTTATTAAAAAGAGGGTGTTTGCCGTGGTTTCAAAAAATACCAATGCCATACCATTCAAAAAAGAGAATGTAAAGAGTAAAACCAGCGGCAGCACTTCACTCTTCTCTATAGAATCAAGTATTCTTAGTTTTTTTAAAATAACAGACTCCTTTTCTATAGCTCTTGGAGTAGACTTCCTCAATACTTTAACCACCCTATGCTGAGAGTAGCCTTTTTCATGATTATATGATATATTTTACTTCAGTAGTCATCATTTTTAGCTCGCTCTCATCCATCTGCAAAAGTCGCTCCCATTCGGACACCAAATCGAAAAGCTGAGAGAGGTAAAAAAGATAAAGCTATTTGTCTGTTTATCTCCTTGGGGTAGCCTTATGTAAAAGTTTAGACCAAAGACTAAGCTTTTCTGCCGAAGAAGGTAGTTTGAACAGCAAATCATCATAAACACTTTGTGCAGAGAGATACCCCTCACCCTTTACTTTTTGCATTATATCATAAGAGTGGAGATTGAACTGCAGGGGCGGCTCATCTTGGATAACACTCTTTTTTAGTATCAGTTGATTCTTTCCGACATTATCTAATGCTTTATCTCTAAACGCTTCTCCACATAAAAAACACTCTTCACTTTTTGCATAACAATGACTTCTTCACCTTCTATCAATGTCTCTTTTTCTTCTAAAGGTTCAACACGAATATAGTGGTCTGAACCATAGACATCTCTTGTCTTTGCACGAGCTGGTAAACCTCTTTGGGCTTTTGGGTCTAAAATAACAGCTGTTTTACCAAGAAAACTATCTGTAGAGACTACCTCTGTAGTCTCATTAGGTAAAATTTTTGCAATAATATTAGTCAAGTGTCTTAGTAAAATAAAGGTAAGAAAAGTGACAATAGGAAGTGTAATAATGAGAGGAAGTAAGCCAAAAATATTTTGCAAGAGTGTGCCTATAAAAGCAAAAATAAAAAACAGAGAGACTAATACCATAGAAAAGGGTACTTTTTGGGGATTAATATAGCCAAAAAATCCACTGACTAACCCCGTACTCTCTATATGAATATCGGAATGGTTCGTAATGATAATGTCATCTAAAAAACCAAAAATAGCCCAACCCAAAAGTAAAGAGACAAATTCCAAAAAGGCAATAATAGCAAAAATCATCAATGCTACCGAGTAAGGTAACATCTCAGGGGCTAAAAAGTCTATCATTTATTCATTCTCTTTTATATTACTTGCAGAAGAGGTATTTTGTTGTGCGTTAATAGGATTGGATTTTAGTAAATCTTTGATTTCTTTGACACCTAAAGTGTCGTTTAATCCTGACTCTTTGAGCATATCATTAATCATGGCATTTCCTACAGAATAGTTCATCATAGCACTGGTAATTTGCTCAGGTAAAGATGATCTGTTTTCTACTCCACCTTCTGTACTGTTTTGTATAAAATTTTTACCCCTCTCACCTCCCATATCTACAATTTTAATACTGTCAATATTGTTGGCTGGTTTAATCATCTGTTCAATAATTTCTGGAAGTTTTTCAATCATAGAGAGTTGAACCTCTTTTTTAATTTGCTCATTAGAGAGGGTATTCATAGCATCATGGATGCGCTTTTTGCCTTCTGCTTCGACTTCATACTCTTTTTGCATCGCTTCTGCATTAATTTTAATTGCTTCAGCCTCTCCTTGTGCTATAATTTTCACAGCTTCTGCTTTGTCTTGTGAAGCCTCTTTTTCTGCTTGGGCGAGGGTTTTTTTGGTAATGGCTTCCTCTTCTGCTATTTGTAGTGCTTTAATTAATGCTAAAGTTTTTATCCTATTAGAAATCTCTGTCTCCTTAGCAGTGGTCACTGCCTCTTGTGTCTGTACCTCTTTGGCTTTTTCAAGGTTCGCTTTGGCATCAGCAAGTGCTACATCAGAAGACTTTTGAGCGATTTTAATCTCTTTGTCTTGTTGAGCAATTTTAATGGTTTCATCTTTGAGAATTTCATCAGTTTCGAGTTTTTTATTTTTCAAAATTTCACGTTCACGAATCTCTTTATCTTTTTCTATATTAGCAAAAGAGACAGCTTTTGCATTGAGTATCTCTTGTTCTTCTGCCTCTTTTGATTGTTGTGAACGCTCTATACGAATATTAGACTCTTGTGAAGCTTGCGCAAAGGCTTCTTCTTCTCTTACGGTTAAGATTTTCTTTTCTGCTTCTAGCTTTTTTTGTTCTATCTGTACGCGTGTATCTTCTTCTATATCTACACGTTCTTTTCGTTTCGCCTCAGTAATTTCTGCGATTTTACGTAGCCCTTGCGCATCAAAGGCATTACTTTCATTGAAAAAAGAGATATTTGTTTGGTCAAGTGAAGTTAGAGAAACAGATTCCAATTCTAGTCCATTGGCATCTAAGTCTTCTGCTACTGTGTTGGAGACCTGCTGTACAAACTCTTTGCGTTCAATATGTAGTGACTCCATCGTCGTTTGAGATGCAACTGAACGCAATGAATCTACAAGTTTACCCTCTATTAACGCTTTTAAATCATCAGGACGAAGGGTTTTCGAACCGAGTGTGGAGGCTGAACGAGAGATAGAATTTTCATCTCTCTTGACCCGTACAAAAAATTCAACAATGACATCAACTTTGAGTTTATCAGAGGTAATGAGAGATTGTTCATTTTGTCTCGTTACCACAAGTTTTAATGTATTAAGATTAATCATGGTACGGTCATGTATCATAGGAAGGACGATAATTCCTCCATCTAAGATGACTTTTGCTCCTCCTAATCCTGTTCTAATAAAAGCCTGTTCTTTGGTGGTTTTTTTGTATATTTTGACAAAAATAAGTCCTAAAACTAAAATAAAAACAATAATTGCAATAGCATATATCCAAATTCCTAACATATTGATAACTTCCATACTCTTTATCCTTTTCCTTTGATGTCATGGTAGAGTGTTTTTATCTCTAAAAGACTTTTTTCATTAAATAGCAATGTGATGTTATAGCTTTCTAGAAAAGCTATTTTATCATCAATTTCATTAAGAAAAAAATCATGGTTTTGTGAAGAGGAAAATTCTAGATGTAGTTGTGCTAAATCCTCTAAGAGTTTAGCTATTTTTTGACGATTTATTTTGATTCTTTCATATTCACGATCCATTTTATAGCTGTCTGTCTCTACTTGGTCCAATAGGATAGATAATTTTTTTTTAGAATATGTTTTTGTCTCTATCCCAAATACATTTTCAAAAACAGGTTTTAACCAATGGGGTTGGCTGTGAATATCTTTGAGTATATCTTGAAGCTCTTGAATAATATGAGGATTATTAATCCCAAGAAAAGGTTCATTTAGTGCATTTTTAACATCAGATATCTGTTCATCAATCATTGCTTCAAGCCAGTAGGTTAAATAGTTTGGGTTTTCTAAAGATTTTTTTATGAGTTGTTCGATATTTGACATAGAACCATACTTTCATATTTTATTTGAGACGACTTCACAGCGACTACAGCTTTATATAATCTCATTATACTACAAGTATATTCTAAAAAGGAACTTATCATGTGTATTTCACATATATTAGTGTTGAGTGAAAATGTAGTGTAATATTACAGGTTTGGTGGAAATAAATTTAGGACTAGCCAAAGCTAGTCCTGCAAACGATTGCCTTGTCTATGAAAAACCTCATAAAGCTATTTGGATGTTTATTTCCGTGGTGTAGCCTAATTATTTCAGCTGAATCATATGCTTCTTTTTCTTCTAAATCCTACTCCTCCCAATACTTGTCTGTCAATCTTGGCAAGCGTTTCAGACACTCATCTCTATCATCAAAATCCCACTCTTCTCCCATATCCTCTTCTCTATCAATATCCTCACGATAATCATAAATTTCTTCACCTGTCTTCTCTTCATAGACCTCTATAGCGATATATCCAAAGCTTTCATTGAAAAGTGCATCAAAGCGTTCATCTTCATCTTCATTAAGTGCCAAATCAGCCAATGAGTCAGGATTGGCTATAGCATTGTTATATACTTCTTTTCCCATAGAGATTAGACTATAGCGAAAATCCATAAAAGAGTCATCCCCACATCCTCCATTGATCAGATAAATCGCTCCCCATAAGTCCCATTTCTCTGCCCTTTCAAACAAAGTATCAAAATGCTTCTGATAATAGACAATCTCTTCATCTGAAAGATTTGCTAACTCTTTTGTCACTATCTCTACCACCTCATCAGGGTCTGTAGTATTTTTCGCTTTGTCTATAATATTCCAAAATTCATCTAGTGTCATTTTATTTCCTTTTTAATTTGATTGTATTTCTTCTATAGCGTTAGTTACATAGATATTTCTAGCTCCATAACTGACGATAACAATATCCAAGTCAAAATCCCTATATTTAGATACAGCAGAAGCAATCGCATCTACTATCCACTCTATCTTATTGCCAAATACTCCACCACCTACAAGCGTGAGATATATGCGATTGTTGCCTGTTTTGAGAGCATTCAATATACCTACACAGAGAGTCGCTTCATAGCTTGCATACAAGACAACTCTAGCAAACCGTTCCCATAAGGCTATATCATACCCCACATATGCGACAGGAAGAGCTGAACAATAAGGCTAACCCAAGGAGACAAACACACAAAATAGAAGCCACAGAGAGGGTAAGATTTGCAAAATATAATTCGTAGGACTAGCCAAAGCTAATTCAAGAATTCTATTTTGTGAAGATTGCCCTCTATGTGGCTTCCCTACGGGCTTTATGAGGTTTCCCATATACTGCGTTAATCGTTTTTGCACCCCAAGGGCATTTCCTGCGGGCAATTAGCTAAGGCTAGTCCTGCAAACGATTGCCTTGTCTATGAAAAATCTCATAAAGCTATTTGGGTGTTTATCTCCTTGGGTTAGCCTAAGCTTGTGAGACGCTATGTGTGTGATCTGCTTGGGTGACTTGTGTATCCCACTGTATACCGATCTTCAAAAGTTCAGCTAACACATCTCGCTCATCTTCTGCTAACTTGCTCAACTCTCTATCTATCTCCTCCAATCCCTCATGTCTCAGCAGTGCATAACCATTTTTCATCTCCCAAAGACTCTCTTTGTCATTACCCATAGCATCACCTATATCTTTGAGACAATCTATCTGATTGGACTGGCTTTGTCCTCTCGCTCCATTGACCTCTACGAAATAGTTACGATATATCGTCCCTGCACCTGCACAGATAGCACAGATAGGACCTTGTGTATAGTCATAGGCATAGCCACTTACACCATGCTCTGGAGTTATATCGGGTGAAACCATCTCCAAGAGGTTAAATTGTGATGCCACTTGAAACAGAGCCCCTGCATTGGACTCATCGAGATGCAAATCCCTAACATCAGCCACCTCTTCTCGTATCTCTATCTTTCCACGCAACGACTCTATCTCTGCAACCCGCTCACGCAACTGATACAAAGAGATAATCTCCAAATGACCAAAAGTATAAGTTTTGTCATTGACCAATGACCTCATCTGTGAGCCATCTATAACAATATTTTCATACACACTCTGCCTAGACTCACTAAACCCCATCAACTCTTCAAACCACATTTGTTCTCCATCTTTTACTATTCATAAAATACCTTTCACTTTTTTATCAACTAACGCACATCCCAAGCTATATTTGAGAGTAACCGACACTTCGTACATTCAAAGTCAAATTTATTATGCAGGGTTTCTTTTCTTAGCCACTCTCCTTTACATTTGGGACATTTTCGTTTGAGTTCTTTTTTACGATTTTTGGCTCTATATGTATAGAGGTAGTAGTATGTTTTTTTACCTGTAAGCTTTTCTATCTTTTTGCAAACATATCGACCCTGTTTACTTAAATCACTTTGATGATCATACATCTCTTTCATACCAAACTTTTCACCCACAATACAATTCATTTGCAAAGTATCACAAGCTTGATAATCACTCTGCCAAGTTATAAGAGGATAGTACTCACTATTATCATATATAGGTGGAATCTTATAGAGAGGAATATACCCAAAGCATTTTTTACAACGCAAAGCAGGTTCTAACTGTACATAAGTCGTATATAGAATATACTCTTTGACCTTTTTACATTTACACTTATTATAATAATGTGGTTCTTCACCCAATATCTTAATCCTAGGTTTTGAGAGTCCTACACTCTCTAGTTTTTTATAACTACTCTTCAGATATCTATTTGCATATTTTGTTGAAAGTGAGTCTTTTGCTGGGATTAAAACCTGAACAATAAGATTTTTATTTTTGATAAATGAAAAATAGGTATCACCTAAAACCTGCCCATTCATTCTCCAAGACCCAAATATCAGTTCAACCAAGTCTGTTTGGCTATCATCTTTCACTTTTTTATTGATTGTAAATTTCACTTCTGCTGTGTACATTTTCTATCCTTTATTTATAACCATACAATCTAAAAGAATCAACTCATTTAATTTTGATTTTTTCACCCCAACTCCTCCAAAACCACCTCACCCAACAACTCCACAACCCTACGCATAAACTCATAGTCCAAAGTATCAGGAGCATCGCTGGGGCGGTGGTAGTGGGGGTTGCGGAACTCTGAGGTGTCTGTCCACATCATCGCAGGGATGCGACTCTCCCAAAAGGGAGCATGATCACTACGGGAGAGATGAGGAAAGAA
>JAYEOM010000009.1:0-6098 GCA_034722955.1 Campylobacterota bacterium | reverse complement strand
CAAGATATATCCAAGTACATTTTAGAACTTGATGTAACAGATATAGAGTTCGTAGATAAAGAGTTGCAACGAATAGAGAAGAGAGAAGCTGATATAGTAGCTCTCTGCAAGGTAGATAATACAAAAGCTATCAACCAATAGAAACCTACAAAATACCTTAGAGGAGGTAGAGAGAATGCTTAGAGATATGAAGATAGAGGAGTTACCAGGGTACAAGATTGCTTTGGAGAGAGGTGTCGAGAGAGGGATGGAGAGAGGGATGGAGAAGGGGATTGCTCAGAATGCTATGGAAAATGCTATCATAATGGTCAATAAATTTAAGTTGTCAGTAGAAGATGTGGCTAAAGAGTTGGATATATCACTGGATGAGCTGAAGAAGCGTTTGAAGTGAAGCATTTGAGCAGTAGGTAACAACTACTCCAAGAGAGGCTATTATTAAAGTGAAGGTTGAACGGCAAGACCGTGGCTTTACATATTTCGGGTAGTTCTATCTCTCTCGATGATGCCATTGTCTGAGATAGCCACCAAAACAGCATAATCAAACTTAGGCTACCCCAAGGAGATAAACACACAAATAGAAGCCACCAAGAGGGTAAGATTGCCTTGTCTATGAAAAACCTCATAAAGCTATTTGTGTGTTTATCTCCTTGGGGTAGCCTAAGTAAACAGTTAAGCCCAAAATATACAATAAGAAAAAATCCGCTATAATTTATCTTTAATCAGACTTAAGGATAAAGATGCACTCCTATATAGATATACACCACTTCACACCAAGACCGGACTATCGAACTCTTGACGAGTTGACTGCTCTCATAGATGAAGCGATGCTCAAACAGAATGCCCAATCACTTCTCACAGAAGAGGAGATCCATCTCTTTAAAACAAAAATAGTTCGCTGTATGGATATATACTACCAGCTTGTCGGCATAGATGAAGAGGTTATTAATGGGAGAGGTACCGTAGAGCCTTGTGGCATACTTCCTCGCTTTACAAAAAGTCTGATCCGTTATTTTCAGGAACTCGAAGGGCTTATACCAACCAACAAAGAGATCATAACACTACAATACTCTGGACTTACAACGATAAAGATCCGATATAAAAATACAGACAGCGTGATCAAAAAGATTGTCAAACTCGGACTGAGAAATCCAGAAAATATAGAAGATCCCCTAAAAATATTTCTCAAAGAAGGAGCACTTCATGATCTGGTAGGGCTACTCTTCGTCTGCTCTTATCCTTATGAGAAGGAGTGGCTTGCAAGAGCACTTTATAACTTTTTTGAGTACAATCACCGTACTGACGATCACCTCATCTACGGCTTCTATACGGTAAAGAAAAAGAGTGGATATCAAGGTCTTCACTGTGACAATACACTCTTCAATCCACGCTTTGACACCGATTTTTCTGATGAGTCCACGAGCATCTCTCTGGATCCTAACAGCATATTTGGACTGATCAACCCTGAAGATAGTGAAAATGAGATACTCCATAAACTAAAAAACTACTTCAATATAGAGATCCAAATCCATACAACTTTTGAAAACCTATGGGCTACTATGGAGCATACCAAAAGCTACAATATACAAGCCAAAGGAGCAGGAAGAAATAGTGAGATAACCGTACAGTGGAAGCTACTCTCGGATGCTATGCACAATCTAGAACATCAGTTCGAACAGCTGCAGATCGATACAGAACAGGCACAATTCAAAAGTGCCAGACACAAAGGCTACACCTTTATCAATACTATCATCGATAGATTAGATACCAATCTGCATGATATATATACCCTCTCTAACAACAAAGTATACTCGCTAGAGGCACTACTCAACAGTCACGAGATCTCCAGACAGGACTATGTCCTTCAACTCCAACGAGAAGCAGAGTCTATCGACAACTTCTCTCAAGAGCAGAGTGATCTAACCATACGATCTATTTTTCTGCTGCATAGTGCATATATCTATTATGGGCTGACAAACTACCGTGAATATTTCAATAGTGAAGATATCCAACAATTTGTCAAAATAGGTCAAAACTACTACAGAAAGATTCACCACTTTTTGAATACTCATCCAGATATCTACAAGAGCGACCTCATCAACATCATAGCAGTCATACGTTACCTCTATCTAGAACACAAACATGGACTAGGGTTGATGCAGCCTCCAAATAGCAGCTTATATAGTGACAAACTCTTATCTAGCCATCAAGAGAAGCTCACCTTTTTCACCAAAGGGATATCGCTGATCACCAGACTCAGTGATGAAGATCTAGACTATATGAAACAAGACTACACCTCCTACCTCAAGATCATATATACTTTTGACACTATAGCAAGGGAGTGGGAGCTGTTTCCCGCCCATGATAAGCAGAGCTTAGAGATCAGGGAGAGTATAGATCGATTTAGAACACGCTTCATCAACTCCTCACTGCACAGACGCTTTCATACACTGCTAGAGACAGACAAGATCTCCAATGTTGGATTTGTTGTTAAGTTCTATACCACTCTCATCTGGCATGGTATCCTCTCTCCTCTCGATGGTATGAGGCAGATCATCAAATACTCCGCCTACGACAAGATCGTCACTAGTGATCTGTTCTATTATGAGCTTGCGGCGTATAGATTTTTGATGATGTGCTGTTGTGGAGAGATCGATGGTTTTTGCCATGAAAACTCTATACAAGAGAGTGATCCTGCAAGGATAAAACATCTACAAAGCTACCATAGAGAAAATATGATCCAACAACTTTTTAGGATCAAGCGAAATGAGTCTACCCCTGAGTTTGACAAAGCCAAACTCAATTTTGAACAGATCACAGGCACCAGATTCCAAATAGACCACTTTAGTGGCAACATACCAAAGGGGGAGATAGCATGATCAAGATACTTATGATAGAGGATGATCCTGAATTTGCTGAGATATTGAGTGAATATCTGGCACTGCACGATATAGATGTGACCAATTTCGAAGATCCATTTTTAGGATTGAGTGCAGGTATCCCAAAGTTTGATCTTGTGATACTAGACCTGACTCTACCCGGTATGGATGGATTGGAGGTGTGCCAAGAGATCGCAGAACGATATAGTATACCTATCATCATCTCCTCAGCACGCAGTGACATCCAGGACAAGATCACAGGACTAGAGCTAGGAGCAGACGACTATATCCCCAAACCTTATGATCCCAAAGAGATGCTAGCTCGCATCCACTCTCTACTGAGACGATACCAAGAGAAGAGGAGCAGTAACAAGGAGCCAAAAGATCTAGAGATCATCCAGGATATGATCTTTCATCATGGAAAAGCACTATCTCTCACTCCTGCAGAGTTTGATATCCTCAGCCAGCTCATACTACAGAGGGGCAAAGCACTCTCTAGAGAGCAACTCATCTATGCATCACGATCTATGAGTATCGATTCGCACCATAAGAGCCTCGATATGATCATCAGTAAACTACGAAATAAATTGGGTGATTCAAAACTCATCCAGAGTATACGGGGGATAGGATTTAAGCTTTTATTACCCCACCAATCAAATACCCAAAGTTTGGGTATTTGATTGGTGGGGTAATATCATGAGACTATACTCCCTAAGAAGCAAAATAAATCTCATATTTTCTCTAGCTCTCATACTGTTGGTACTCCTATTTCTCGCTGCAATAGAGTACCAAGAGAAGCGATCTATGGAGGATATGATTCAGCAAGAGAGAGAGAATAGCCACTATCTCTATCTATACTATCTCAAATATAACAAAATAGACTCTAGCTATCTAGGCTCTCAAAACATTCGTATAGTTACGGGCAAAGAGCAAAAGGGATTGATCCAGCAATTTACACGAGACAAAGAGGGAAAGGCTCACTATCAAGTCATAACATATCACTACAAACGATTTATACTCATCAACAATGAAAGGTTCAATCTACTACTAGAGAATATGAATAAACCTACATTTTTACTGGAGCTCAGTCTACTCTTTAGCGGGGCTCTTCTTCTGCTTCTATTTCTATATATCTGGATCATCAGAAGCCTAAAGCCCCTCTCTGATCTCAAAGAGAAGATCAAGACTTTCTCAGAAGGAAACTTGAATATTGAGTGCAAGAGTTACAAGAGTGATGAGATAGCAGCTGTAGCCAACGAGTTCGACCAAGCAGTCAAAATGATCAGAGAGTTGATACACTCAAGACAGCTATTTCTTCGAGCTATCATGCATGAGCTCAAAACGCCGATCGCAAAAGGACGGCTCGTCAGTGAGATGATAGATGACAAAAAACAGAAAGAGCGATTGGACCGTATCTTTATCCGACTCAACCTCCTCATAGATGAGTTTGCCAAACTAGAGCAGATCACTTCCAAAAATTTCCATCTACAGATAGAGAGATATCTGCCTAGTCAGCTCGTACAAGCAGGGGTAGATCTGCTGATGCTTGACAATAGTGAAGAGTTCATCACTATCCATATAGATCAAGATAGTATGATACATGCCGATATAGAGCTATTTTCTCTCGCACTTAAAAACCTCATAGATAATGCTCTAAAATATAGCCCAAACAACTATGCAAATATATCGATAGAGGAGCACAAGATCACCATCTCCAACATAGGAGAAGCACTGCCTTATGATATAGAGAGCTACTTCACACCTTTTCATGACTCCAAAAACAGTATGGGATTGGGGTTATATATAGTAAAGAGTATTTTAGATATCCACCAGATGCAGCTGCATTATGAGTATATCAATGGAGAGAACCATTTTGTGATTGTAGAGGATATACAGCGATAGGACGAAAAAGTAGTGACTATAATAAATACTATCCTAGTTGGAAAAACCCTCCAAGTGAATAGTATGAAAAAAACAAATTTACTTAAAAAAATGATTATAATATTTCTCTTTTACTTTATAGGAATTATATCATAAAAGTGGAGATTGAACGGCAGGGGTGTTTCTTTGAGTAGTGACTACTCCCTAGCCATATCTTGCGGATCAAATTTAGTGCGTGTGGGGTCTGCTATATTTAAGTAGGACTACCCAAAATATAAAATCAAACATAATACAGTATAATACTACTATACTGTAGGGGTGTAGGTTAAAAATGAGTAGGTTCGATTTTATCGACACGCGTTTTTGGGGCTATTATCATGTGCTACATCAGCGTCTATTTTGTCCATTTGAAAATATCTATGATTTCTATGGTCTCTTTTTGGACACTCACTCTATAAACGATAGTGTAACCCTTGTATATAAGGTCTCGCACATCTTTGTTTGTGTGGTGTATGGACTGTCTATATTTATAGGGAAAACAGGTCAAGTTTGCTATTTTCGTATCTAGCTGTTTTTTAAAAAAGTGGGCTCTATTTACAGAGTCTAGGGCAATAAATGAGATGATATGTTGCAATGCATCCACATACTCTTTTTTACGAATAATAGTCACTTAAAGGCTATCCATAAATAGCTTCATCTCTTTGTCGTATGCCTCTTGTGAAAGCATCTGTGCCTGACCTTTATCTATCTTTTTAAGTGCATATTCTACACGACTTTTAGCTTCTTGGGCTGTGATAGTAGGGTAATTATCGCTAAGTGATACTTTTACAAAGGTTTCAAAATCCTGTAGTAAACTATGCGTATCTGTACCGTACCGTTTTTCGATGAAGTTTTCCATCTCACTATTTTCTATCTGTAAAGTCATCATAGGTTTTCCTCTATATTTTAGACTATTATACCGTACTCTTATTGTAGAAATAGAATGGTGAGCTGGACATTCACCCCTGCCGTTCAATCTCCACTTTTATCACTCTTGATAATCATAGAAATAGCCTTACTACTTACTACGGGCCAGACGTTGAATATACACCATTCTGCAATAAAAGATGGATGCACTCAAGCTAAAATAGCAAAGTACTTTGGTATTTCTCTATCCTTGGTTTGTGAAATATGTAAGGTGAGATAGTGCATATTCAACGCCTGACCCGTAATTCAGAAGAAGCTTATACAAATATTTAAAAAAGTAAAAGATATAAAAGAGAGAAATAGTATAATAGTGCAAGCCTACAAAGATGGGTATTCTCAACAGATGATTGCTAAAGTATTGGGAATAACACAACA
>JAYEOM010000008.1:0-25174 GCA_034722955.1 Campylobacterota bacterium | reverse complement strand
ATATAACCTATAATATAGGTAAAGAAAACTACTAAGTAGGTAATGGAGCAAAAATGCTAGAAGCTATCTTCGGATCAAAGAACAGAGAGCGTGTGCTGCAATTCATTCTTGCAAATGGTGATGGGTATGGGAAAGAGATAGCAGATTTTTATAGTACAAGTGTAGACCCTATTCAGAAACAGTTGGAGAAGTTGGAGCTAGGAGGTGTACTTGTAAGTAAGAGTGTAGGGAGAACAAGAGTGTTTGTGTTTAGCCCACGCTATGCTTTCTTGTCTGAACTCAAAGCACTACTGGAAAAGGCAAGGGAATACTATAGTCCAGATGAGATTGAACGGCTTACTATGAGACGAAAACGTCCAAGAAGAGCAGGTAAGCCGTTATGAAGTCTATATCGGGGTATAGGGGTCGGGTAACAACTACAACTCTTCCCCCTCACAATAAACTTACGCTAAAATAATAACCCAAAAAGGAGAGAGCAAAATGCCCCACCTAAAACCTCTTTTGCTTCTCCTGCTCCTCACCCTAAACCTAACAGCCAACATCCCACCACTAACACAAAATAACTACCAAGCCTTTGGAAAACTCCTCAACACAGATGGTAAGGCTACCCCAAGGAGATAAATACACAAATAGCTTTATGAGGTTTTTCATAGACAAGGCAATCGTTTGAAGTACTAGCCTTAGCTAATTGCCCGTAAGAAATGCCCTTGGGGTACAAAAACGATTAACGAAGTATATGGGAAACCTCATAAAGCCCGTAGGGACTACCTAAGAGCTAGATACTACGCACCTACTACAGGTAGATTTACACAGCAAGATAGCTACCAAGGAAACCAAGCAGACCCTGTAACTCTACATAAGTATCTCTATGCCAATGGTAACCCCGTCTCATACATAGACCCAACTGGGTACTTTAGTATGATGAGTATGTCAGGGGCTATGGGGATACGAAATACTTTGCAGAATATGCAAATAGAGACCTATATGAACATAGGTAGTATGATGACCAACCCACAAGGTGCTGGTGACTTGAGTGGGATACCTGCTATTGCTGGTACTGCTGTAGGGCTTAGACTACTACTTAGGTTTAGTCCAAAACTACAAAAAGCTTGTAGCAACAGAGAATGGACTAATACCTATAGAATATATTAAAATAGGTGATAGGGTTTGGGCTTATACTCCTTTTTGATGCTAGGCTCTCCAACAAAGAGACAATAATAAGATTTTGCAGGCTCCTTTTTACCAAAAAGTATAATACCTCACCTAAAAGCAAATAATTTTATAGATATAAAGGGTAATACATTTTTACATTCTTTGCAATTGTAGAAGATTTGTCAAGCATAACAAAGTTATTGTTTTTATAAAACTGTATGACTTTATGATTGTTTATAGCATCAAGTACTATAGCTCTGCCTCCTATGATATGGGAAGCATCTTTAATTGTTTCAATAGCATCATACAAAATATTTTTACCTATGAGATATATGTTATTGTCAGATTTTCCTAATTGTGCTATGAGAAAACACGCTATCTCTTGACGATTTTTATCTATGCCATCTATCTTTTTTATGGTACTTTTAGAGATGTTGCTTGTCTCTAAAACATTAAGAGAAATAGTAAAATATGCTACTACTTCTTTATCTGTGGATATATATAAATATGTCTTTGTAATATTTCTTTCTTCAAAAGATATAGCTTTATTTGTATCATTTAAAAAACTCTCTAAATCACTATTTTTAGAGCATTTAAAAGTTTGACATAAGTCACTTACAAAATCTTTATCGTATTCACCAAGAAGTGATGAAAGTGCTACAAATGTGAGGGAATGATAATATGCTTCGTTAGTAATGAATTTATCCTAGTAGGTTTTTAAGTACTACTTTGTTCTTTCTGATACTAGGTGTTATTTTTTTCTTTTTTGATACTTCTCTTTTTTTTACATATTTATCACTATGAGCATAGTCAAGTGCTATATTTGCATTTGTATCTAAGACAATTTTTTCAAATATACTTTTAATCATAATAACCATTCTCCTTAGCTTTTAATATGAATTATTATATCATGTTTTAGGATAAAAGTAAATAGATTTTAAAGGCTATAATTAAGGGGTCAGGTAACAACTACAATCAAGTATTCATCTGTTACAATTTTGATAAAAAGGAGTAGTGAATGCCAAGAAACCACGCATAGAGATAACTCTTACACCTCTTCTATGGATGATTTTGTATTCATTTTTTGAGTTATTTACAGCCTGTATTTGGTTGATTAAGGTTTGTTTTAATTTTCGTTGGATTTACCTAATAATTCACGATAAATTATTGTTTTAGGGCGATATGAATCGACCCGAGAGTCCGGGAATTATTCTCGACTAGATTAAAACTACTAAAAACCTTTCTATTTGGGTGTAATATTCTCTATATCTTGCTCTTTACTTTTATCTAAAGGGAGATGAATAATGGAGTCTACCTTTTTAGAAAAGTCAATAGCTTTTAAATCAATCATTCGTACACGGCGGTTGTGTTGGGTATGATAATATAAAACTTTGTTTTTTATATCATGTGCCGTTGTCCATAGTGTTGAACTTCTTAATGCGTTATCTTCTTCTTGAGCGTGTAAAGATCCCTCTGCACTACCAAGACCTAGATTGAAGCTGTCTAATATCCTAAACAACTCATAAATGGTTTCACTTGATGTTGGTGTTTTTCTTGCTGTTTGGGAAAAAGCTACCGCACGGATAAAACGGGAGGGTGGGGTCGTATCTCCAGGAAGTCCAATCATACCACTCCCTGCACCTAAAGGTTTAAAATCAAGCTCTTGAATCTTCTTATCAGGAATAGAAACTTGAGATAGATTTACATAATTTCTAAGATTGGTCATGTGCCAGTCAAAGTTTGGTGCATTGGTAACAACTCCTAATGGAGCATTATGAATCTTCATCTTGCCCTCTGTAAATTCTATGACGATAGATTGACCTGTACTATCTGTTACGATGAAATGTGCATCAACTACCATACCAATACTATCATCTATAACAGGAACAACAGTAACCCTACTCATCCCCTCTCTTACTTCATTGATACTCTTGTATTGAGTGAGAATATAAGTAACAACATCTATCGCAGTAATAGCATTGCCTGCTTTGGCTGAGTCATATTTAGTATACTTGGCAAAACCTGGATGATAAAACAGACCAGCTGTTAAACCCTCTTCATTCATACCATCAGCAAGAGCCATTTTATTGACCATATCAAGAGCCACAACACCATATTTGGATCTCCATTTTTTACCATTATATCCATCAGGTGTCAATCCTACAAAGTCATGACCCTTGGATATGATAACTACACGAGAGTTTAAATCAAAAGCTCCCCATTCCATAGAACGACCATACGCTACACTCTTATCTTCAGCAATAAGTCTTATGCCTGTACATGCATCCAAATTTGACAGGGTTAAGAGTAAAGTAATACCTGTTATCTTTATACTCTTTAAGCATTTTTTAATCATTTTTTTTCCATTTTATAATTTTTTTCATTAACAGAGTCTTTCGCTCTTTAGAAGATGTCAAGAATAGCTTTTTCAAATTATTGCCTAACCCAAATTTAATGAATTAAATTATATCATAGAAAAAATCAAACAAAAGCAGAGAAGATGAAAAAGATATTATTGATAGTAGTGTTGTTGACTGGAACGAGTATGGTTTTGAGTGCAGGGAGTGAGATTGAGCTTCTTGGGCAAGCTTGTGATGGTGGTTATGCTGCCAAGTGTTATGATCTAGGAGTGATATATCACAAAGGTCACATCACAAATCAGGATATCTCAAAAGCAAAAAAACTTTTCCGCAAAGCGTGTGATGGTGGTGATACTCGCGGATGCAGTGCTATGGGATCTAAAAATTCATCAGATACCCAAGAAGCCAAGAGTGTTTCATATGCAGAGAGTTGTCCGCAACAGGAGTTTGAAAGATATGCTAAAAAACTCGACAAGAGTAAAATCCAATCTATAGATAATCTAAAAGAGTATTATAGTAAAACTATTTCGGGACAATCAAAAGAGTGCAGCTCCCTGCTCTTTAGTGATTTTAGGCGATATTATGATCAAATAACACAAGCTTATATCGAATCTACCGAAGAGAAATTAAATGTAAAATATCCGATCTCTGTAAAAAAAGAGAAAAATTATAGAGCAGAACTCTCCAGAGTGGGTTTGGTCATCTATCAAAGTGAAGGTGCGTACTATGTAGAAGCCAACAGTGCATGGTTTTTGGATGAATTTGGCGACAGCCTGCCTAGTGAGTGGAAGAGATATTTAAAACAGAGTGCCTATGAAGCTGAAAACTACTTTGCAGAAGATGGAGTATTGCAAGTCTCATTTGAAGAGTTGAGAAAAAGAGTTATTTTTTGGGAAAATTTCCTCAATGATTATCCCAGTTTTTCAGAGATAGATAGAGTCAAAGAGTCTCTCTCTAGCTATCTGCTCTTCTATCTATCTGACATGTATAGCTCCATAAATTTTGCACATATTCCGATATCAAGTTCAGATATTGGAAAATCATACGAAAATTTCATCAAGCAAAATAGCAAATCAAAATACTGTAACATAGTCAAAAGTCAATATGCGATTATCAAAGAGAGTGCCTACAAAATAGATAAAAAAACTAGTGAAAAACTAGATAACAATTATAGAAAAACAGATAAATAGTTTTGACCTATCTTGTTTTGATCTTCCAGCTTTCAGGTGGTAATATAGCAGCATTTCCAGTCAGCTTCTCCCAATCTGGGTGAAAGTCCAGAGAGGGTACTTCCATCTTTTTGTCTATCTTCTCTTCTCTGTATTGGATGGTTATTTTTTGTCTGAGTAGTCGTCGCACTAGACGCTTGTACTCCCTCCAGACATTTGGGAAATTTTTAACATCTCGTAGTTTTTCAAGTTCAACTCCCAATGAGATCAGTTCACTTGAGTTTACAGCAGCGATAATCTCCGTGATATCCAATGCATCTGCAAGAGAGTATCCTCTAATATCCGGTACTCTGTAAGATTGATACTCTTGACCTCCGCTTATAAAATCCTCTTCATAAGCCTTGATATGAAGATGCAATCTCTTGAGATGATTTTCCAAACGGAAACGATGATCATTCGCTCGTCCTCTGGCAGTATCTAGGCTGCAATCTCCCGGCTCTCTTAAAATTTCAAATTGATATGACTGCTCATTTCGGGGTCTTGTTGTGGTATAGTCACCAAATTGCTGAAAATAGGCATCTACTCTCAGGCGATCGAGTACAAATGATGCAGGCGCCAAAGAGATAGATCGTTCATTTAGAGGGAGTACCAAATCATCTGCCGTATCATTATCACGATCAAGAACCATTATTCTCAAAGAGAAGTTATTGTCTTTGTCGATGAGGTTTTGTGGAATATAGTAGAGTTCCCCTTGCAGATTACCCTCTCTCCCGCGTGAGATATCGATGATATGCTGACCACGGGGAGATAGATGAAAATAGTATCCAGCCTCAAGCCCTATCAGAGGTGATAACTCACCCCAAGAAAAAACATCTGCTCCTTGAGTCAGATGATAACCATCCAATCGAATAAAATAGCAATCAGCTGCAACTGATTTGACAAAGAAGCTTATCAGAAGAGTCAATACCAAGATCAGCTTGTACGGCATCATATCTAAGATCTCTATATGTTGTGGTCTATGGCTATACATCTATAATCCTTTTTGTCTCTGTATTATTATAAGCTTATCTCTCTAAATCCCCAATCAATGACTCTACACTGTTGATATAGTCTTTATTTTTGATGAGTTCACCTTCTATCTTTCCGCTTGCTCTAAATATCCTGACATTGCCCGATATTTTGGATTTCGTAGTTTTGCCTTCTAGTTTCAAAAATAGAGAAAGATCTACGCTTCTGGTTACTCCATTGGCTTTTGTTGATCTTTTCTCTTCTTTGGATAGATCTATTTTTTCATCTTTTATAGAGTGAATGATTTGGCTCAACTCTCTGTCAGTTAGTTTATATTGTTTGGATCTTTTTTTGTAGCCAGGGTAGCCGCTATAGATATATCTATAGTCTACATTTTTGTTTTTTACCTCTACTATATATCTCTGGGAGTTGGAGTCTTTACTCTTCTCTCTGTTTGTCAAATCAATTTTTAGATAAAAATCCTGCTCTCTCGTCTCACCTGCAAACAGGCTTATGCTCATCAGCAATAGAATAGATAATTTACCCATATTGACCCCTCTGTTGTAATTAGTCAACTTCAGGAGCTATAAGCTCTCTGTACATATCTGGACGGCGATCTTTTAAGTAGTTATATTTCGGTGCCGGATGCGTCATCCCATAATATCCTGGAATACAATCAACGATCAGCATCGTATCCTGCTCATGATTGGCCGCTACTATGATATCTCCATGGGGACCGCTTACGACGCTATTGCCCTGATAGTGCCACTCATCTTCTCCCCGTCTCTCATATCCAGAACGATTGGAGTATGCAAAGAAAAGATTGTTGGCATAGGCATAAGCAGGTATTAGCAATTTAGATATATCAGGATAGGGAACATCACTTCTCTTGCCATTTGGCAAAGTATAGTAGTTGTCTGCAGCTGTTGGGCCGACGATCAGTTTTGCTCCCTTCAGAGCCAAGATCCTTGACAACTCAGGAAACTCACACTCGTAACAGTTGAGAACTCCAACCGGAAAACCAAAAAATTTATGAACTCTATATCTATTATTGCCAAATGACCAATTATCACGCTCCTGCTGACCATAAAGATGAGTTTTTTGATAACTCTCCAGAAGCTCTCCTTTTTCACTGATGACAGCAATGCTATCATAGTACTTCACTGTTTCATCTTCTGCTTTTACTTTTTGAGCATAAGGAAGAAGTAGACCCATCGTATATTTTTTGGCGATCTCTTGACCTCTGCTGATACTCACTCCATCTTTGAATTCTGCCACCTCTTTGACCTCTTTTGGACTCAGAGTGTAGCCAGGCAGATAGAGCTCCGGAAATGAAAGCAGCTGGACATCATATGTCTTAGCTCTCTTGACTGCTCTCTCCAAGCGAGCCATATTTTTTTCTGTTGCACCCTCTCCATATGCGGCCTCTGACTGGTATATACCTAGGCGGATACCTTTGCCCTTTGTGGGCAGAGCTTCATAAATAGACATTTTAAACTGAAGTTTATGATAACTGTCGCGAACTGTTTTGTTGTAAGTAGGCGTTCCATCACCTTCATCATGAGCCAAATCATTGGCAACTATTGAGATAGAGAAAAGTAGAAAAAAATAGAGAACAAACCTTCTCATGATACTCCTCCTGTAGGATTTGGGTAATAGATTATAGCACAAATTATTTAGTGATTCAGACTAAAGGCAATCTTTTACTTCTCTGTAATTTCCATTTATCTATAATCTTATAAAGGAACTCAAAATGAATAAACAGAATATTATACAAATCACACTTTTTGTCTCGGTTTTAGTCTTCAATCCTGTGGTTGCGGATACGCATCGTATAGGTACAAATATACAAACAAATCTCAATCTCAATATCACAGAAGAGATAACATCCCTGCTCTACAAGAGGGGATTGGAGGAGAAAGCAGCAAAAGAGAGAGCAGAAGAGCTTGTCGAGGGCAATGCAGAACTATTTACTCTCATGTTAAACAACCTCCTCTATAGATGCAATAGTATCGCCAAGGAGAATATAGTCAAATATCTCAGCTTAGCAGCACTGCATAAACAGAGCGTAACGCTAAACTCTTATGACCAGCTCATCGATATCTACAGCAAGATAAAAAAATCGACTCCCGATATAGATGTGCGTGAAAAGCTAAGTGCTATTGCAAAAAGCAATACATTGATGGTTGGATAGATGATTGATTGATTACTGACACCCTATACACTCTAAACTTCGATCCTCTACCCCTTCAACCTCTCGGGCTGCTTCTGGGGATTGGCTTCTTAGATAGTAAGTAGACTTCAGCCCAAACTTCCATGCATCCATATATATATCATTGAGATATCTGCCACTTACTTTATCTAGTGTGATAAAGATATTGAGACTCTGCCCCTGATCGATCCACTTCTGTCTAATCGCACCGGCACGGATCAGCAGCCTCTGGTCAAGGTCATAGCTAGGAGTATAGTATTGCCAAGTCTCGGCAGAGAGGTTTGGAGCGACGACCGGTATCATCCCTGACAAGTTCTCTTCAAACCATTTGCGTTTATAGATCGGCTCTATCGCTTGTGTCGTTCCTGTCAATATAGATATGGAGCTAGTTGGTGCTATAGCCATCAGATAGCCATTTCTCATCCCATCGCTCTTGACCTTCTCTTTGAGTGTCTCCCAATCATAATTGTAGCCAAATAGCCCACCTCTATCGACAAGTTTACATGCTTGGGGGTTTGCTTTGTCGATAGGAAAAATCCCTTTTTGCCAGTCTGAACCTTCAAAGAGTTGGTATGTACCCTTCTCCAGCGATAGATCACTAGATGCTCTTATCGCATGATAGCTGACTGACTCCATCACCTCATCTATCTTGTGAAGATGATCATTACTCCCCCACTCAATAGCCTGTTCTGCTAGCATTTGTGCTTCACCCATTACACCCAAACCTATAGATCTTGATTTGGAGTTGGTCTTTTTGACTTTTGAGAGTGGGTAAAAATTGAGATCTATGACATTGTCAAGCATCCGTATAGCAGTAGGAACTACGCGAGCTATATCTTCGAGTGTATTAACTTTGGAGAGGTTGATCGATGCCAAGTTGCAGACAGCAGTTTCACCATCCTCTCTCTCTTTCTCTACTATCCAGATCTGTTTACCCTCTATGGAGTCTAGGGCAGTTATCTTTTTGCCCTGTTTTGTTATTCCGCTATCGACTGTTACCAAGGCATGTTCATCAAAAAGATCAAAACTTCCATCATCATAGATCACTTTAATCTTATATCTGTTAGGTGCAGTATTTTGAAAGATCTCTGTACAGAGGTTGGAGCTTCGTATGATACCTGCATGTTTGTTGGGGTTAGAGTGATTGGCAGCATCTTTAAAGGAGAGGAAAGGATTGCCTGTTTCAAAATAACTTCTGAGTATCTCTTTCCAGAGTCCCTTCGCAGAGATAACCTCTCTAGCCAAAGATTCATCCTGCTCCAACTCCAGATAACGCTCAGTAAAAGCATCACCATAAAGCTCTACTAGTTCACTCACCTCATAGGGGTCAAAGAGAGTCCATGTTGCATCCTCTTCGATACGCTGCATAAATAGATCATTTAGCCATAGTGCAGGGAATAGATCATGAGCTCTTCGACGCTCCTCTCCAGCATTTTTCTTGAGGTCAAGAAAATCACGAATATCGATGTGCCAAGGCTCAATATAGACAGCGATAGCCCCTTTCCGTGTACCTAGTTGATCTACAGCGATAGCAACATCATTGGCGATCTTGAGAAATGGTATAATACCTCCAGCTGCATGTTTGTGTCCATCTATGAAAGAGCCCATCCCTCTGACTAGAGACCAGTCCCAGCCTATACCGCCGCCAAACTTGGAGAGTAGAGCCATCTCTTTATATGCATCAAAAATCCCTTCTATATTATCAGGGGTAGAACCTATATAGCAGGAGCTGAGTTGATGTCTAGGCGTACGAGCGTTAGAGAGTGTCGGTGTTGCAGCCATGACTTCAAATCTACTCAAAATATCATAGAATTTTTTTGCCCATGTTTGACAATCAAACTCATTTTGTGCCAAAAACATAGCAACTGACATAAAGAGCTGCTGGGGGAGCTCTATAGGATCGCCCCTCTTATTTTTGATCAGATAACGATCGTATAGAGTACGAATACCTAGATAGTTAAATTGAAGATCGCGTTCCGGCTTGATATACTCATTGAGATCTTCAAGATCATATTTATCTTTGAGTCCCAATATGATACGACCCTCTTTTTCACCCCGTACAAAATAGTCATGCAGATGGTTATATCCTGTAAAGCCTGTCACTTTATGGTAGATATCATAAAGGAATAGTCTTGAGGCGACAAAAGTCCAATTGGGTCTATCTATATCTATCTTGTCTACAGCCGTCTTGATCAATGTATCTTGAATCTCTTCAGAGTTGATAAGATCACGAAATTGAAGTTTGGCATCTACCTCTAGTTCACTCTGACTCACACCATCCAAACCCGCTACAGCAGCAGCTGTATATTTCTGGATTTTTGTTACATCAAGTGTCTCTACTCTTCCGTTTCGTTTTACAACTCTTATCATCTAATATTATCCTAATTATAAGTATCAATTCTGCTTATTTTTTCCCTGTTCCAAGTACCATATTATAACATGATATTTAACTCCTTGGAAAATAGTTTAGATTATGAGATAAGCAGAGAGCTTAGTAGATTAACCCCTCTTTTATCAATGCACTATTGATATATTGCAACATTCTGTTTTTGGGCAATCCACACCATGCAGGTGCAAGTAGCGTATCATCATCTATCCCAGCTGTTACACGCTGAATAGAGATATGGTCAGGTTTTAGAGCAATAGCTTTGACTAGAGTCTCTATATAATCCTCTCTTGAGATAGGTTCAAACTCTCCAGCTTTGTACTCATTGGCTAGTAGAGTATTTTTGACAACATAGAGTGGGTGATATTTAACCGAATCTATACCCCACTCATAAGCGGCTTTTGCAGAGTTGAGCATCATCTCTTGGTCTTCACCGGGCAGACCAAAGATCAAATGTCCACAAACATTCAATCCTCGGGCTTTTGCTTTTTTGATCGCTTTTTCAACATTGAGAGCATCATGCCCACGGTTGATACGATTGAGTGTCTCATCATATATGGACTGTATGCCATACTCTATACATATCTCCTTCTCCCTGCTGAGCTCCACTAGATAATCCAACACTTCATCTGTCACACTATCGCTACGTGTTCCGATACTCAAACCTACAACATCTTCATAAGTGAGTGCCTTATCATAGAGTGTTTTGATCGTATCAAAAGGGGCATAAGTGTTGGTAAATGCCTGAAAATAGATGAGAAATTTTTCACTTTTCCACTCTCGATACATCTTTTCACGCGTCATCAATATCTGGTCATCAAGCTCTTGAATCTGTCTCTCTAGTATAGGGTTATCTCTACTCTCAAGATTGAGAAAGGTCTTTTCTGCATTTTTAGCTAAATTTGGGCTAAAAGAGTCATTGAGACAAAATGTACATCCGCCTTTTGCCACTGTCCCATCTATATTTGGGCATGTAAAACCACTCAATCCCAAAGGGAGTTTGCTAACTTTAGTATGAAATTTACTTCTCAGGTAACTACCGTATGTGTACAACTGCTTCAATAATACTCTCTATAGATCAACAATCTGAACAGCTGGGGCTATCGGCACTGCCCCCAGCAAAATAGTTTCCGTCAAAGCTAACAAGAGAGTACTCTCTATCTCTGCCAAGTGAATCTATCAACCCATCAATAGAGAGAAAACCTAGTGAGTCTGCATCCATCTTTTCTGCTATCTCATCAGGTGTAAAGCTTGCTGATATAAGCTCTTCTCTTGTGGGAGTATCTATACCATATCGACATGGGTATTTGATCTCAGGAGAAGCGATACGCATATGTACCTCTTTGGCTCCAGCATCTTTGAGTATCTTGACGATCTGTCTTGAGGTAGTCCCCCTCACAAGAGAATCATCTATGATCGCTATACGCTTGCCCTCTATCAAGTGCTTGATGGGAGAGAGTTTTAGCTTGACTTTAAGATCCCTGATCTCTTGAGTTGGCTCTATAAAGGTACGCCCTACATAGTGATTTCGTACGATTCCCATCTCAAAAGGTACTTTTAGTTTCTCTGCATAACCTTTCGCAGCAGCAACTCCGCTATCGGGTACCGGCAAAACGAGATCTATCTTGGCAGGCTCTTCTAGTGCAAGTCTTCTACCCATCTCTAGTCGAGTCTGATAGACATTTTTTCCATCGATGATCGAGTCAGGTCGTGAGAAGTAGATATACTCAAAAGCACATGGGTGATAGTCCGGCTCAAATATCTGCTCATAAACAGGCTCCTCATCATCAGAAAATATGATCATCTCTCCTGGTTTTACATCTCTCACAAACTCTGCACCAACAAGATCAAATGAACATGTTTCGCTAGATACGATATATCCGCCATCTTTGAGTTTCCCCAAACTTAAAGGGCGGATACCAAATCTATCTCGTATAACGAACATCTTTGAGCGACTCTGAATAACAAGACAGTAGGCACCCTCTATCTTCTTGAGCATATCTTTGATCCGATCTACAAGCGTATCTTTTTTGCTTTTGGCTATAAGGTGTACAATATTTTCTGTATCCATATCGGTCTGAAAAATAGCACCTTTAGCGATCAATCTGCCTCGTACTTTATCTTTGTTGATGAGGTTACCATTGTGTGCGACAGAGATCTCTCCTAATTTGTATCGTGCAAAAACCGGTTGAGCATCCAAGATAGAGTCATCTCCGGCAGTCGAGTAGCGGTTGTGTCCGATAGCACAGCTACCGCTAAGTAGCTCAAAACTATCTTTGTTAAAGACCTCTGTTACTAATCCACGCTCTTTAATCAACTTGATCTTCTCGCCATCAGCAGCTGAAATCCCTGTCGATTCCTGTCCTCGGTGCTGCATAGAGAAGAGAGCATAATAGGCTATTTTAGAAGCACCCTTCGCACCATGGACACCAACTATTGCACACATGTTATTCCTTTATATCCCTAAACAGTCGTTGATAGAGTAGAGACCTGTATCTTGATCGATCAGCCATTTGGCAGCACGGATAGCACCTTTGGCAAAGGTGTCACGGCTCGTAGCAGTGTGGTTGAGTTCCAAAAACTCCCCATCATTGTAAAAACCAACTGTATGGCGACCTACTATATCACCACCACGAAGTGCCATGACTGCTATCTCATCTTTAGTTCTCGCCCCGATTTGACCATCTCTGCCACTGACGCGTACAGCATCAAGATCGAGACCCCGTCCTTTTGCAGCGAACTCACCTAGTGTCAATGCTGTGCCACTAGGGGCATCTATCTTGTGTCGGTGGTGCTGCTCTACAATCTCTATATCAAAATCTTCAAGTGTAGCAGAGACCTTTTCGACCAACTGTTTGAGCAGGGCGATCCCTACAGACATGTTGGAGGCATAGAGGAGAGGCATCTCTCTGGATGCTTCAGTCAGCAAATTTTGCTGATGTGCTGTGAATCCTGTAGTAGCGATCACAAGAGGTGTTGGATTTTTCAGTGCAGCTTCAAGAAGCTCTTCTGTCGCAACCGGTGCAGAGAAATCTATAACAATATCACAACTCTCCAACAACACTTGCATACTGTTGGTAATCAGTACATCCTCTGGAAGTTCGCGTTCCAGATCATCAAAGACATGGACGGCACTCAGCTCTGCTGCACTATCATCTTTGAGATTATCTATCAGGAGACTTCCAACTCTCCCTGTACTTCCTACTATACCTACTCTGACCATCTTATGCTTGCTCCTGAATATATGAGATAACTTGCAGTGCTGCAGTGGCACCATCACCTGCGGCACATACGACCTGCTTTGGTGCTTCGATACGGAGATCACCTACAGCATAGAGTCCATCAACAGAAGTTGACATGCTTAGATCAACTATAACTTGGCCATACTCATTTACTTCACAGATAAATTTACCTGACTCATCTTTGAGTATGCCATTGTTGACATCATGCCCTACAAAGACAAAAATCCCCGGAACATCAAGGTGTCTCTCCTCTCCACTCTTCTTGTTTTTAAGATTTACACCTGTAACACCCATAGCATCACCAGTTATCTCTTCTACAATAGTATCTGTAATGAGTTCAATATTTTCTGTACGCACAATACGCTCTACAGTAGATGGTGCTGCACGGAAGGTATCTCTTCTGTGAATCACATAGACTCTGCTGCAGATATTGGATAGATAGTGAGCCTCTTCGAGAGCTGTATCACCACCGCCTAGTACGGCTACCTCTCTGTTTTTATAGAAAAATCCATCACAAGTTGCACAAGTACTTACACCTTTGCCGAAGAGATCCTCTTCGCCTTTGATCCCTGCTCGCTTGGGAGTACTGCCTGTAGCGATGACAGCTGTCTTGGCTTGGATGGTTTCACCACCGGCAATCTCAAGAAGAAAATGGTCATCCTCTTTGCGTACAGAACTTACCTCTTCCATTCGATGCTCCAAACCAAAAGCAAAACACTGCTCTTGCCAGGTATCCATAAAATCCATACCAGTTTTACCATGTTCATAAAATCCGGGATAGTTTTCTATCTCGCTACTCTGCGTGATCTGCCCCCCTGGCATCCCTTTTTCAAATAGAACTACCTCTTTCAAACCACCTCGACTTGCATAAAGTCCAGCTGTGAGACCGCCAGGTCCTCCACCGATAATCGCACAATCCAACATAGTTTATCCTTTTTAGTTAAAATATTTAAAGAAAGTATCATCTCTTTGGAGAAAATTTCTTTAAATATTTATTTGATTAGTATTGTTTTAGCAGATTATATCCAAAAGGGATAAAAGATGAAGCAAAACAGAGAAGAAGAACTCTCTGTTTTGATATGTTGTCTCTTATAAACTATAAAAGTGCATTGATTTTTTCAGCAAATGCATCTTTGCTAGCAGCACCAACCATTTGATCTACCATCTCACCATCTTTAAAGAAGAGGATAGAAGGGATAGATCTGATACCGTATTTTACGGCAACCTCTTGCTCTTCATCTGTATTGACTTTTGCGATAGTTGCTTTGCCTTCAAAATCTTCTGCCAACTCTTCAACAACTGGAGCGATCATTCTACAAGGACCACACCAAGGTGCCCAGAAGTCTACCATTGTTACGCCCTCAGCAACTGTAGCATCAAAATTACCACTGTTGAGTTCAACATATTTTCCCATATTAAATTCCTTTTTGTTTGAATAATCTATTATACATACTCTCTCTTTAAGAAGAGTTTTATCTGCAAAAATAGATTTTCTCCTGTAGTTATAACTAATATTTTTTATTTTGTCAATAAAGTTAACCATAAAAGCGATAAAAAAAGATACTAAAGTTTAGAATTGATTCAGTCTGTATATCTCCATTTTATCTCTGGAAATTCACTCGATCTTGTCTGGGGAGTAGGGTGATTTGACTCTCCTCTGACGGTATATACAAATGATATTTTCGGGGACTCTGTACTGTTCTTGTTGGCTCGGTGAAGTAGTTTACTATGAAACAAAACCACATCACCTTGCCCTAGCTCTGTCTGTTCGCTACTATTGATCAGTGCTTGATTTTTCTCAACACCACTGATAAAATACTCTTTTTCCCCAAATTGATCTGGGGTAAAATCCATCTTGTGACTACCCGGTATGAACTCCAACACACCATTTTTTTCGTTCTCTTCATCAAGTGCTAGCCATATGGAGACAAGGTTGTCATTGTCAAAATGCCAATAGCGAATATCCTGATGCCAAGAGGTTTCAGTACTAGAGAGTGGCATTTTTGTCATGATAGAGTTGTGATGGGCTAGGGTAAGCCGAGGCTCCTCTCCTAGTACCTGCTCTAGAATAGGGCGTATTTTTCTGCTCTCCATCCACTGCTTGAAGATGATATCACGATGATAGACCTGTCTGAGTCTTCGTACAGTGACAGACTCCTCTTGTTGTTTGAACTCTCCGCCTGAAATAGTCTCTCTCTCCTCTTTGGACTTGCCTGCATACTCCAACTCTGTCTCTATTGGAGGAACCTTATGCTTGAGATGAGCTTTGGCTATATCCAAAATTGTACCACACTGCTCCGGCTCAACAAATCTCCTCAGTACTAGATAACCCTTCTGTGCAAAATGTCTCTCTTGCTCTTTTGTCAACTTCATGTTAATCCCTATTTTCTCATAAATTGAGCTATTGTAGCAAAAAGTATACTATAAAGTGATGTTCTCGATCAATTCAACTGATCCTTTTCGTATGATGAGAGCATCTATAGAGAATACGACATCAAGATCTTTGACTTTTAGGTAGTAGTAGGCAGAGTTGATCACGCGTCTGATCTTGGTGGCTGTCATGTTGTAAACAGGATCAAAATCTGCTCTACCGCTCTTGACCTCTATGAAGTGCAACACTCCTTCATATTGGGCGATGATATCGATCTCTCCAAGCTTTCGTGCATAAAAATTTCTCTCTAAGATCACATACCCTGCATCTTCGAGGTATCTAGTGGCGAGTCTCTCGCTCTCATTGCCAAATGTTTTCAGCAACGCTCTCTCATGGCTCATCTTGTCTCCTTCTGTATATAATCATAAGTGTTACATAAAAATCACAATAGAGCTAAAATCATTTCATATTGATATACAAAATCATCTCATCCACATGCAATCTGCCCATCCACGGGGATGACAGTGACGCGCAGAGACTTAAATCGTGCAGTCATAACCAACTCATCACACTCATCTCCAAACATGGCATTGATCTTTGACTCACTATGATGAAAAGTACAAAAGAGGGTCTTTTCTCTTATCTTATCTGTGTAGTGTACAGGCAGCGGAGCGGTCTCTCCATAGATCGTTTTGAGGATGACTCTATCACCAAACTTCTCTTCAGCCTCCAGAGGTGCCAGCAGCAGATCTGCATCATACTTTGTATCTAGTTTTTTGCTTCGTTTTGTCTGGGCGGCATTGTTGTAGTGTGCTAGAGTACGACCGGTAGTGAGATAGTACCCCTCCAGAGAGTCATTATAAAATTCTCCTTTTCGTATCTCCTCTACCATTCCTCGCGGTCTATACTGCTTGTAGACATACCTGCCTAGTCCATCATCAGTACGAAAATCCAAGAGATGCAAAATAGGTGTATCTTCATGATATATGGGCCACTGCATTCCTCTATTTCGATGACGGGCAAGTCGATAGTAGGCAGCACCGGAAAATCTTCTCGGTGCTACCTCTCTCACCTCATTCCAGACATCCTCACTACTGTGAAAGTCAAAGTTTCCGCCCAGCTCTCTATCCATCATCGTCAACACTTCCCAGTCATCAGGTAGATCACTATGCACTAGTGGCTGAGAGAGATGCAGTCTGCGCATCGCATTGACATAGACACCACTCTTCTCATAAGCAGACTTTACACCGATGACGATATCTGCTCTCTGTGCGATATCTGTCATAAAGAGTTCTTGAACCATCAAAAAGTCCAACTGTTTCAATGCTCTGCTGGTTCGATTGATATTGGGATGGATGTGGGAGATATCTTCACCCATATTGAGTAGAGCTTTGATTTTGCCATCTAGCATGGCATCGACAAGTTGCGGTGTCATCAACCCCACCTCTTTGGGCTCTTGATAGTCAGGAGCATAGTATGGCAAACAACCCATGTCGCAAGCTCCCTGTACATTGTTTTGTCCTCGTAGAGGCATCAACCCTGCACCGGTTTTGCCTATATTGCCCGTCATCATCCCCAAATGTGTGATCGCCATCACTGCATGGGAGCCATCTAAGTGTTCAGTGATCCCCAAACCCCAAAATATCATTGATCTCTTTACTGCATACTCTCTGGCTATATTAGGGATCATCTTGCCTAGATACTCATACCCTTCTATCTCTTGACAAAACTTGGGGTTGGCATAGGGGTCATTTAAGATCTTATCCCTAAAGCTGTCGAAGCCTTTGGTTCGGCTGTTGATGAAGCTCTCATCATAAAGCTCTTCGTCGATGATGACATATGCCATCATATTTAGGATGAGAAGGTTGGCTTCATATGGGATGATACAGTTATATTTTGCCAATTTTGCCAATTTGGTCTTCCGTACATCTATCACAGCTAAATTGTTGTGTGTCTTTGTCATATCTACCATACGATTGGCTATGATGGGGTGTGCCTCCATAGTGTTGGAGCCTATAACAACCATAAATTCTGCCTCATATATATCATTGTATGGGTTGGTTGCTGCCCCCTCTCCTATGGTCTCTTTCATCCCTCTGAGAGAGGGTGAATGGCATACTCTAGCACAGCTGTCTACATGTGGGGACTCCATCGTCTCACGACAAAATTTCTGGAAAGCATAAGCCCCTTCACAAGAGGTCCTAGCTCCACCAATCGCACAAAAGCTATCTCCTCCATAACTCTGCTTTATCTCACTGAGCTTCATAGCAGCAGCTGTCGTTGCACTCTTTAGATCACAAGTCATATATTCACTATCGAACTCTTCGAGTCTATCTTGGATCACTGCTGCTATATGAGGATTTTTCTCTAAAAACTCTCTCTTTATGCGAGGTTCACGGATGCGATCCTCTGCATCAACAAAGTCATATCCGTATTTTCCTTTGATGCAGAGTTTGCCTTGAGAAACTACCCCATCTTGTTGTGCAAAAATCTTTATAATTTTATTATTCTCTACTATAGCAGTAATATCACATCCTACCCCACAGTAGGTGCAGACACTCTCTATCTCTCTGGTTTTGTATTTTTTTCTCTTTATCATTGGCATCACCTCCTTATGAAAGTATCAAGATAAGAGTTTAAATTTCTCTTATAAATAGCTTCCTGTTATCTTTGTAAAATATTTATTTGCTATAATACCCTAAATAAGAAAAAAAAGGATATTTATGACTTCAAAAGAAACCAAAGAGGTAAAAACACTTGATCAGAGAATTGAACGCATCACAAGAGAGGCAAAGGCTCATTTTGGTGAAGTACGCTTTGTTGGGGTCAAGCTTCAAAACAGGATAGGATGGGTTGCAAAGATTCAATTTGATGCATTTGATAATCTTGTTGCTGAGGGTGAGACTGCTACAGATGCATTGAAAAATTTGAGAAAGCGTATCAAAAAGATCATCGACCGATACAATATGGTTTGACAACAGGATACGAGGGTTGAATAAAAATATAATTCTTATTGGGTTTATGGGCATAGGCAAGGGGACAACTGCTAGAGCGTTTTCCCAAGCTTATAATATCTACAATATAGATACAGATGATTTGATCGAATCCAAAGAGAACCGCAGAGTCAAAAAGATTTTTGCAAAAGAGGGTGAGCCATATTTTCGCAGACTAGAACAGGAGACTGCCAACTGGATAGAAGATAGTGTTAGTGGGACATTGATCAGTTGCGGAGGCGGGTTCTATAAGGTAGACAACCTCAAAAAAATAGGTACTGTAGTACTCTTGGAAGCCTCTTTTTCGTGGATATACAACCGTATAGTCACTTCTGAAAATGCAGAGAGAAAGATAAAGAAGAGACCACTCTTTGCCAAACCAAAAGAGGCTGAAAAACTCTATAATGAGAGAGAAAAAGCCTATAGATCTGTCGCGGATGTTGTCGTCACAGTTGAAGAGAAAAGCTTAGAAGAGATCATTGAAGAGATAGCCCAAAAGGCTAAGATTTAGCCTAAGTACCATCTCACCCTTGAGTATACCTGTTAGGATAGCGAATATAACCATAGTGCTGGGGATAAAGTAGGTGTCTGCTTTGTAAAATTTTGATAATGATGGCAATCCAAAGAAGAGTAGAGAGTGTTGTGGGCACTCCTTTGCGCCAATAGACGATCTTCTCTTTTGTTTTTTGTTCTATTTTGTATTTCATGGAGAAAACTTTATCCTAATTTGGCTATAATCTTCTCCATTTTAAAGAGAGGGATGTAAAGATCCAAAATGAAACGATTTGAAGCCTACCTGAAATCTCATCTACCCAAAGTCTCTACCTTTCACCCCCATTATGAGTCAGCACTAGGAGATATGCTTCAGGCTGGAGGCAAACGATTTCGACCGATGCTGCTGCTCAATATAGTTGATATATATGAACCTCTGCTATATGACTCTGCACTGCCTGTTGCTCTGGCACTGGAGATGTTCCATACATACTCCTTGATACATGATGATCTGCCTGCTATGGATGATGCTCCTCTACGGCGTGGACACTCTACACTGCATGAGAGTTATGATGAGGTGACTGCCGTCTTGGTTGGGGATGCTCTCAATACGGATGCATTTTATCTCATCTCCAAAGCACCGCTTCGTGCAGATATAAAGATCAAGCTGGTAGAGCTTCTCGCCCGTGATGGTGGGAGCAGAGGTATGGTTCTTGGGCAAGCGATCGACTGTTATTTCGAAAACACTCCACTATCATTGGATCAGATAAAAGTACTTCATACCAACAAAACAGCCAAGCTGATAGCAGTGAGCCTACAGATGGGTGCTGTTATTGTTGGACTGGGAAAACAGAGAGAGGAGGAGCTCTATCGCTTTGGTCTTGATCTAGGGCTTCTATTTCAGATACAAGATGATATCATCGATGAGACTCATAGTGATGAGGAGGCAGGCAAGACGACAGGCAATGATGAAGATAAAAATAGCTTTGTAAATCTTTTGGGTTTAGAGGAGAGTATAGCTCAGGCTGACACTCTCTCAAAAGATTTGCAAAGGCAATTTGAAAATTTCGAAGAGAAGTTACAGACTGCTCTACAACCACTGATGACAAAATATCTCAATAGACACAAAGGATAAAGAAAATGCCAAATACAATGCGTAAAAAGATGGCGAATACGATTAGATTTTTAGCCGCCGATATGGTACAAAAAGCCAACTCTGGACACCCAGGTGCACCTATGGGGCTAGCTGATATAGCTGTCGTCCTTAGTGAACACTTGAGTCATAATCCGAAAAATCCCAAATGGCTCAATCGTGACCGTTTGGTCTTTTCAGGAGGACATGGCACAGGATTGATCTACTCACTGCTGCATCTATGGGGATATGATGTGTCACTAGATGATCTGAGAAATTTTCGCCAGTTTGACTCCAAAACACCAGGGCATCCAGAGTATGGACATACCGATGGAGTAGAGATCACAACAGGACCACTAGGGCAGGGGATAGCAAATGCGGTCGGTTTTGCTATGGCAGAGAGCTACACAGCAAACCAAGTAAACTCAGAGACTTGTGATCTCATCGACCACAAGGTATATTGTCTATGTGGTGATGGTGACCTCCAAGAGGGGATCAGCTATGAAGCATGTGCTTTGGCAGGTCACTTGGCACTCAAGGATTTGGTCCTCATATATGATAGCAATGAGATAACCATAGAGGGTGACATCTCTATAGCATGGAGTGAAGATGTAGCCAACCGTTTTGATGCTCAAAAGTGGAATGTACTCAAGATAAATGGTCACTGCTATGATGAGATAGATGAGGCATTGAGTGAAGCAAAAAAAGCAACAAAGCCGACTATCATCATCGCCAATACTATCATAGGGAAGGGTGCAGATGGTCTAGAGGGCAGTCATGAGACACATGGTGCACCACTAGGAGTAGATACGATCAAAGCTTCCAAGAAAAAAGCAGGCTTCCCAGAAGAGGAGACATTTTATATATCCGAAGATGTATTGTTGAGATTTAGATGTGCTATAGAGCAGGGCGATATGGCTGAAAAAGAGTGGATTCATAGACAAAAAGAGGCTCCCCTGATAGAGCAAAACGGAGCATTGGATCGCCTACTCAATCCAGACTTCTCCTCTATTAACTTCCCAGACTTCAGTAGTGACAGTGATATTGCTACACGAGATAGCAATGGCAAGATACTCAATGCCATAGCTACAGCCATCCCTGGCTTTATAGGCGGATCTGCAGATCTAGGACCATCGAACAAAACAGTACTCAAAGATATGGGAGATTTCCCTAAAGGCAAAAATATTCACTTTGGTATCCGTGAACACTCTATGGCAGCGATATGCAATGCTATGGCACTCTATGGTACGATGATCCCATACAATGCTACATTCTTTGTATTTTCCGACTACCAAAAGCCTGCTGTGAGAATGGCATCATTGGCAGGTATCCAAAACTTCTTTGTGTGGACACATGATAGTATCGGTGTAGGTGAAGATGGTCCCACCCATGAGCCTATAGAGCAGATGAGTCAGTTTAGAGCATTGCCAAACTTCTATATCTGGAGACCAGCTGATGCCACAGAAAATGTAGCAGCTTGGAAGAGGGCTTTTGAGATCGATGCTCCGCAAGGTTTCGTCTTGAGCCGTCAAAAACTCAAAACTCTCAAGCCCAAAAGAGACTTCGGTGAAGTTGCCAATGGTGCATATATAGTCAAAGAGAGAGATAGTGCCAATCTAACATTGATGGCGAGTGGATCTGAACTGATGCCATGTCTCAGAGCTGCTTGTCACCTAGAGCTGCTAGGTATCAAAGCCAATGTAGTCTCTGTGCCATGTCTAGATCTATTTAATGAACAAGATGCAGACTACAAAGCTAGAGTGATAAGCTCGGACACCAAAGTCTTGGCAGTAGAGGCAGCTACGGCAACAGAGTATTACCGTTATGCAGATGATGTACTAGGCATGGAGAGCTTCGGCGCCTCTGCACCGGCCAATCTACTCTTTGAGAAGTTTGGATTTACTATCGAGGGGATTATGAAGCGTGCTTGCACTTTGATGGGCGTAAAGTACAAAAAAGTTGAAATCGGTAAGTGTTTAGTATAGGGAAGATAGTCTTGAAGATTGATACCGATTGAAGAGTTGAGTTTTTTTAGAGACAACTCACTCTTCATGTTTGGTTTTAGTTTCATCCGAATAATGGTATAATTAAGGATAAAAATTTTATCAAGGATTAGCTACTATGACAAGCAATGATATGAATCAGATAAGAGAATTATTGATAGGAGAGTTTTCTCAAGAGGTAAAAAGTCAACTTAAACTACTTGACAAGAGACTCACTCAACTCCATGAAGATAATAAGAGAGATATAGATACTATAGAAAAAACTCTTGAATCCAAAATCAACAAAGTACATAAAGTTTCCAATGAGAGATATGAATCCATCAAGTTATTGTTGGAACAACGCATCAATGAACAAAATAGTATTATGCAAAATGAAGTTGTTGCGATAGAAAATATACTAGCCACTCAACACGAATCGACTAAAAAATCATTGAATCTTCTCAAAACTAGAATGCAATCAAAGCTTAATGATTTGGAAGAGACAAATAGTCGTAAAAATGTCTCAAAAGAGTCACTCGCTAGTATGTTTTTGGAATATTCACTTAAACTTAAAGATACCACACTTGCAGATAAAATAAAAGAGAAGATAGAAGTAGATGCCAGCTGAGTATGCCAAGCTTAGAAGTCTTCTCCTTCAAGAGGAGATAGATAAGATAGATAGGCTAACTCAAGAGATAAGAGATTTAGAGAAAAATCAACAAAAAGGTATATTGGTAGAAAAATTATCCAAAATCATTACTGACATTCTATCAAAAAGTTTACAAGAGAATCAACAAAAACTTTATGCTTCACTGCAACCTATAATATCAAAAGGGGTTGCAGATGAACTCTATAGATCCAAAGATCTTCAAAAAATACTTTTTCCTATCATCACTTCAGCGATACAAGAACAGGTTCATGAGCAAAAAGAGTCTATAGTAGATGCACTTTACCCTATTATGGGTAATATGATCAGCAAATATGTTACTACTGCTTTTAGTGATATGATGCACCAAATCAATAGTACACTGCAATCCTCTCTCTCTTTTGCAAGAATAAAAAGAAAATTTAAATCAAAGTTTTATGGGGTTAGTGAAGCACAACTTCTCTTGCAGGAGACAGATTTTGTCGATATAGAGACAATATTTTTGATCCATAAAGAGTCGGGTCTGTTGATCGTAGATTTGCACAAAGAGGAGAATCAAAAGATAGATGAGGTAGAGATGGTCGCTTCAATGCTTAGTGCTATTAGAAGCTTTGTAAATGACTGGATTAGTAGCGACCAAGAGATGAGTGAGATTAGAGAGATAGAGTATAGTAACTCATCTATCAGTATAGAGAGTGCTGGGAGTTGCTATCTAGCTGTTGTTACAAATAATCATGCAGATATGAAAGATAAGTTATCCAAAGTTCTCTCACGCATTGTTTCAAAATACTCTAGATCATTATCAGAGTTTGATGGAGATACAAGTCAACTCAATATCACCAATATAAAAGAGATACTCTCAACACTTTTTGATAATGCAAAGGATACTAGCAAAGATAAGTTTCCTCTGCTTGGGGTGGTGTTCTTAGTGCTCTTTTTGATGATACCTTTAGGTTGGTATAGTTATAGTTATTATCAATCCTATAAAATAGAACAAAATGAACAAAAGATAGAATCTATACTTAAAGAAAACAGAATTAAAATTTATGATTTAGATATTGATACAACATTAGAAGGGGAGGTAATTCTTGATGGTATGGTTCTTTACAGAGACGACAGGGAGAAGATAGATGTTGTACTTAGAGGATATACCTACTCCAATCAAGTTAACTCTATAGATAAGAACTTTAATAAAAACTATAAGATAGTACTGATGAAACAGATAGTAAATTCAACCAATAGAGATTATAATGCCACTATAGCATATAAACACTATTATGATAAGATAAGATTTACAGGACTACTTATTGATAAAAAAGCTAGAGAGATATTTATAGAAAAGATGAAAGCAATCTTAGATAGTGAAACACTGTTTTTTGATATAGAGGTTTTTCCGGAAGCTATACAGAAAATAGTAGAACTAACCAATAGAGAGTATCAAGCGAATATAAAATACCATCAAGATGAAAATAAAATCAGATTTACAGGTCTAATCATCAACGAAAAAGCTAGAAGAGCATTTATCCATAAGATTGAAACAGTACTTGATGCACAAAGAGTCATTAATGAAATAGAGGTCTTGCCACTATTGGATAAAAATATCTACTTCAGTCAAGGTTCTTCTAAAATACCTAAAGAGTATAATATGGCACTGGACAGATTATCATCTGTTATGATAGATAATGAGTGCTACTATGTAAAGATAAGTGGATATACTGATGTCAAAGGTACAGATACTTTCAATAAAATGTTATCCGCAAACAGAGCCATGCGTATCAAGCAGGCACTGATAGATAGAGGAGTGAAAGAGGAGATGATAATAATCAAAGCTATAGCAAAACCACCCAAAGAGCTAGAGAAGAGAGAGGGTAAAAACAGTGAGTTTCTCTCACGATGTGTGATGTTTAATTGGGAGATTAAAGATGGGGAATAGACAAAAAAAAATTGTTTTAATGGGTAACTTCTCTGTGGGGAAAACATCATTGATTAGGCGTTATGTTGATAATAGTTTTAGTGATAAGTATATTAG
>JAYEOM010000007.1:0-25521 GCA_034722955.1 Campylobacterota bacterium | reverse complement strand
AATACTGAACTTTTAGAACCTAAAGATAGATTGGTTTACTCATTTAGATTAGACAAAAAGTATAGAGCTATTTTTATCTATGTTGATACCGATACTATAGAGATAGTAGCTTTTACAAATCATTATAAGTAGGAGGCTATAGATGGATTACGCATACCACCTTATCACCTTTATCGCACTCTACACGATACTAGCTAGTAGCCCCTCAACCTATTTTCAGGATATACAGGACTGCTTTCACTCTCTCACGCAGGGTTTTATGGGATTGGTGCTTATACCACTGCTCTACTTAGTCAGCATTATGGAGTACCACCATTATTAAATTTCCCTATTGCTATGATTATAACGGCTATACTAGCTTATCTTATCTCATTTATAGTTCTGAGGACTTATGAGGATTATTTTGTAGTAGTTACTTTAGGAATACAGATAATCATCTATTCATTAATGAATAATCTTACAGATATTACCAATGGACCACTTGGGATAGTAGGGATAGAGAGTTTTTCATTTCTCCCAAACAATCTTAGCTTTATGCTCTTTTCTATAGGTATCGCATCATCTATCTACTACATACTTTATAACTTTTCAAAATCTCATTATGCTCTGAACCTCAAAGGCATTAAAGAAGATGAAATCTATATGAAATCATTAGGTAAAGATGTAAAAAAGATGAAAATAGAAGTTTTTGTCATCTCTGCATCTATAGCCTCTATAGCAGGGGTTTTGTATGCTCACTATATCTCATATATAGACCCTACAAGCTTTACAGTTGATGAGTCTATCTATATACTCTCTATTGTTATCATTGGAGGTTTAGGCTCTCTTAGGGGGGCTTTTTTGGCTTCTGCTTTTATGGTGTTGCTTCCTGAGATATTACGCTTTGTAGGTTTGCCTGATAATATTGCTGCTAATATGAGACAGATTATCTATGGATTGATATTGATAGGGGTGATTTTGTGGCAGGAGAAGAGAGTGAAATAATTTCTTAAATTATTATAGTTACAATTAAAACTCTCCCAAGCCAAGAGGCTCAGGAGGTATAGCAGGACAGGAGAGAATTAAACCTCTTCTGCCACCTGTACATCATAAAGTACATCATCCATTGGGTGACGGTACATAGGCATAGCAAGTCTCTTCTCATCAAGTACATGACCGATGAAACCGATGCTTCTACCAACGATGAAGAATGCGTTTAGAGTACCTGAAGCGATGAACTCATTTATCTCATCCTCTTCGTAGCCTAGGGCTCTCCACATATCTACCATTAAGATACCTATTGTTCCATCAACATTGAGGATAAGGTTCTCTTTTTTGCTTGTTGTCAATGCTTCAACAGTTCTTGCATAGTCAAGAAGTGGTGTCGCAGGGAAATTCTCTGCTGCAAAATCCATAAGACCTGTTACTCTAAGGTCTGGGTTTTTGAGGGATTTGATACGGTGACCGATACCTGGGATTGGTATACCTTGTTTTTTCATATGACCTAGGAACTCTTTTGGAGTAAGACCATTATCATCTGCGTATTTGAAATGCTCTGCAGCACCATCAATAGCACCACCAAATCTTGGACCAATAGTAAGAAGACCAGTTACGAGTGATTCAACAACACTCTTACCAGCTCTTGCAGTTACTTTGGCATTGTGTGCTCCAGAAACAGCAGGTCCGTGGTCTGCTACAGTTTTGATAACAGTTTCGATGAACTCAGTAGCCCATTTTGGATACTGTTTTTTGAACCATAGAAGTGCAATAACATCACCTATGCCTTTACCAGTAGCAGGTGTAGCTACAGATGAGATAGGGAATCCAGCATAAGTCGCCTCTTCGCCTCTATCATCAGAGATAGTACAGATAAACTCTTTAGATCTTCTAACTGTTGGGCATACGCTCATATCTGGCTCAGGAATCTCAGCCAAATTCATATCTGTAAATACTTTATTGATCATAGCTGGAAGTTCATTGAATGAATTTGGTACATGGATACCAGCTTCTCTCATAGCGTTGTTTTTATACTCCGCTGTTTCACTCTCTGCGTTTGCAGAAGCTCCAGCGTGACCAAATTGAACACCACTATCGTAGTGTTTAGCAATCGTACCGATACACCAAGCGATAACTGGTTTAGTAATAGCACCTGATTTGATAGCTTCGATGACTTTATACTCTTCAGTACCACCAACTTCTCCTAGGAGAATCATATACTTAACAGCTGGATTTTTTTCCATTCTTAGCATATTGTCGATAAATACAGATCCAACAAATCTATCTCCACCAATAGCAACACCTTCAGCAATACCATCAGCATTGATAGAGATGATGTTTGAGAGTTCGTTAAATAGTCCACCTGAACGAGTTACAAGACCACAAGAGCCTGCACGGTGAAGTTTAGAGTTAACAATATTAGTAATAGTACCACCAATATTTGCTACTTTAAACGCACCTGGAGTGATAGCACCAACAGTTGCAGGACCGATGATAACTACATTTTTCTCTCTAGCTGTTTGGTTCATACCTCTTGCTAGTCTCTCAGGGATACCCTCAGCAGTGATCATCATAGATGAGAAACCACCAACTTCAAGTGCTTCCATAGTAACATCATACGCTGTTCTAAAAGATGCAAAGTTAAGTAGAACATCAGCTTGTGGCTGTGCAGCTTTTGCCTCTGCTGTAGTCTTAAAGAGTGGAATCATCACTTCATCAGGACCAAAGAAGAACTTATCAAATTTGTTGTTTGATGTTGGAGCTACAATAGCAGCTACCGAAGGAGTCTCTCTTTGAATCGTATAGTCATAATCTAACATTCTCTGAATTGCAGTTTTGTTGTTATTCCAAAAAATAGCTTGTGTGCTTTTTGTATATAGTTGTTCCATTATTTATCTCCCTCTAGTGCCATACGAACGATGTCTGTAACATGAGTCTCTGGTCCATAAACTTCAATATATAGACCTAGTCTATCAGCTGCCTCTTTGATATCTTTAAGCCCTTTTTCGTAGTTTGGTCCACCACGACGAACGAATATTTTGAGATCAACCTCTTTCATCTTGTCAGCATATACTTCAAATGCTTGGATGATACCTGTAAATGTTTTAGCAACATCAGTAAAGTTAGCAATAGCTCCACCAATAATCATCACTTTACCACGACCTTGAGGATCTTTCTCTCTAGTCATTAGGTCAAGTAGTGTCTCTGCATAGAACTTAGTCTCACCAGTTGTTGGTCCACCACTATACTCACCATAGTTAGCAAGGTCATCGATGCCAGCCATATCCGCAATAGTATCAGCATACACAACTGAAGCACCACCACCAGCTACCATTGTCCAGATACGAGCTTCTGGTTTGAGTAGAGTAAGCTTAAGAGAAGCACCTGTTTTTGCATCAGCCTCTTCTATAGCTTCAACTTCTGGAGACTTAGCTTCCATACCAAATGCAGTAGGATACTCAACATCACCCCACTCCTCTACCATCATAAATCCAGCAGTATCATCTAGTTTTGCAACCATATCAAGAAGCTCTATCTTGTTGCCTTGCATTACAAATGGGTTGATTTCAAGATATGCGAAGTTAAGTTCACGGTATGCCTTAAAGAAACCGATACAAAATTCAGCAAATGCCTCTTTGTCTTTATCTGCAACATCGCTAGGTACATTTGCTTTGATTCCTGCAGCGATCTCATCTTCAGTTGCTGTGATAGGGAAAGCTACTTCATTAACTTTCTCATCCCAGTTCTCTTCAATAGCGATACCACCCTCAGCTGACATATAGATAACATCATCATCACCTACACAAGTAGCTGATACATAATACTCTTCAGACTGCTCATGTGGAGTAAACGGCTCAACTATGAAATTAGTTAGCATATCTACACTTGGCTCACCAGTAGGAGTGTCACCATCAAACGAGAAATAAACCTTCTGCTCAGAAGATGACTTCTCATCTATCCAGCTTGAAGCTTTTGCCAAAGATACATCACCAGGCTTGGCATCTCTAAAGAGAACCAAATCATTCATACCTCTTTTACCAAATAGCATATCTGGTTTTGCAACCAATGTTTTTTCATTTAACCAAGTTTTAGTTTTTGCTTCCTCTTTGAGTTCTGATCCATTGTGTACCATTACCGTTTCGTAAGCATAAGTAAAGTCTGGGAAATACTTATCCCAATGTTTTGCTAAAATTGACTTTGCGTCATATTCTCTAATCGCCTTTTGAGCCATCGAGTTCTCCTTTTGTTTAATGAGTTACGCTATTTTACATTATGAGTGTTAAACTTAACTATAAGTTGCAAAATTAATGAAATGCTAATTGACAAATTGTGTATTTTGGAAACAGTTTATAGAGAGATCAAAGATTACTTTTGACATTGTTTGATACCATAAAAATATAGTTGATTTGCAATACGAATATTTGGAGCGTCATAACACTCAATATTCTGTTTTTTGAGTCTACTTGAGAGCCAATATGGTTCATATATCCTGGCAGCAAAATGCTTTTTGGGATTTTTCATAAGAGAGAAGAGGGCTTTATGAAAAATAGTGGTTAGAGATGTGATCATCAAAACAGATATCACTATATAAAATCCTACCCGATACCACTTTTGATATTCAGGTAGCCGTATACGCAGGCTTTTGTTAAAGGTATCAAGCATCAAGACAACAGAGATGATGACATAAGGTGCAAAATCTGTAACAATAATGCGTTGCCTCACAGAGAGTATCAGAGAGGCAAGCAGTGCGACAAATGAGATATACCAGAGTATGTTTTTATCTTCGCGAAGCAGTATTCTATACATAGTGTAGAAAAAATAGATGAAAACCAGTGGTGAAAAGAGTGCTGCATAGAGACCAAACATATCTGCAAAATGCCCTGAGGGTCTTCCGCCTATCTCGACACCCCGATCGATCCATATAAATAGTGATAGAAAAAAGCCCGAAAGCAGTGTCAAGGTTATCTTTTTATGTATCAATGCATAGAGGAGAATAGCAACAAAAAAAATCACTGAGGCATCATGGATAAGAAATATAAAAAACATCAGTAGTGCTTGAGGCCAAAACCACTCTCTACTGTATGCCAATATATAAAGCAGCACTAGAGGTATCACAACTATAGATATGTTTGCCAAAACTAAAGCAGTTATAATCCCCGGAAGAAGCATATAGATAGCTGTTGATAAATATACATCACTTTTTTTGCTCATGTAGACTCTGCTCATTTGAAAGTAGAGCAGAATAGATATAAACCCAATGATAATAAAAAATAACCGTAAACCAAAAAATCCACCCAATAGATCATATCCGCTATGCATCAAAAAATTAACTATATCATCTTCACTATAAAATATCTTCGCCTCATGAGGACTGATAGGTGTACTCCAAGCCAAATAGAGGATTGCTATGAGATAGATAGATGCAAATATATAGAATAGAGTTTTATTCAATGCAGTATCTCATCTATGTTCTTATAGTCACGCTCTCTGTATTGAGTCTCTTGTCGTTTGATGGCCAACACCGCCATACGATCTGCTAGCTCATTACCCTCTATGCCTGAATGACCTTTGACATGTTTGATGGTGATAGACTCTTTGATCTTATCGTATAGTTCGTGGGCTAGCTTTATGATCTCTAGGTTCTTTATCTCTCCACTCTTCTTCTTCCATCCATTTCTCTTCCACCCATAAGCCCACTTGGTGATGCAATCTATACTATACTTTGAGTCACTTAGTATAGTTATATTGCCACTATCTATATACTCACTAGCTATCAGCAGTGCCTTATAGAGTGCATTTAACTCTGCCGTATTGTTAGTACCCCTTGGCTCAAACTCTCCATACAGTAGTGTTGGTCTGCTCTTGTCTGCCCCATAAATAGCCAATCCACTGCCAGCCTTGCCAGGGTTGCCCTTGCAAGCCCCATCACAATATATCTCTAGGCTGCTGAAGTTAGATGAATTTTTTGGCTCTTTGGATTTGCTCTCTCTCCTCTCTTTGGGATTGTGAAACTCTGTAAGCACTCTGTAGTTACTTGCTATCTGCTTTTGAGCTCTTATGGATAACTCTCCTCTAAGCATAACAAGCAAATTGACATCCCCTACACTCATCTCCATGCCCATAACATCATCTCGCCACCCATCACTAGGTGGATATGATACTCCTAGAAGTTCAAACTGTCTTTTATTGAGGGTATTTGAGTGAGAGGCGAGGTCTAGTAGTTGGGTGATTAATTTCATTTTTATAACTTCAAAAAATTATCCAACATCTCATGTCCATATTCGCTCATGATAGACTCTGGATGGAACTGTACTCCATAGATATCTCTATCTTTGACCTTGAGAGCCATTATTTCGTTGTCATCAAGACTGTGAGCTGTGGGGATGATGGTATCGGGGAGGTTGGTTTGGTTGACAGTGAGGGAGTGGTAGCGTGTCGCTCGAAACTCATCCGGCAAATCCTTGAATACAACTGTATCCTCATCTACTTTGACTTGTGAAGTTTTGCCATGCATCATGTTTTTTGCACGGATCACCTCTCCGCCAAAGGCTTGAGCGATACTCTGATGTCCTAGACATATACCAAATATCGGTGTAGTATCCGCAAACTCACGGATCACATCTAGTGTCACCCCGGCATCATCAGGCGTAGCGGGTCCCGGTGAGAGTATGATCTTGTCCGGATGGAGTGCTTTGATCTCCTCTACGCTCATCTCATCATTGCGGATGACCCTCAGCTCTGCCCCAAGCTCTTTGCAGTACTGAACTACATTGTATGTAAAACTGTCATAATTGTCTATCATTAATACCATTAGTTATAATCTCCTCACAAAGCCCTATATTGCAGAGCTTCTTTATGTTGATAGGTTTTTTAGTCTCTTCTGACTAAATATATACATCTAAAATTGTGCTTGTATTATATCAAAAGCTGGTATATTTAATTTTAATCTTTCAAAAGTAATATACCAAATGCTCTCCTTGCACAATTTCTCTTCTCTCGCGATAGCACTTTAAGCCCAAACGAGTATAATCAAAAAGTAAATCAAATTTCAATCTATTTCTTTGTATTATAACACGAAGAAATCACTTTTATATACTTATGCATAATAGCACTTTTAGCAATTATATTGCATAATTCGGGGATAAATTTTTATATTTTTTGGCTTGGCTGAGTTATTGGAGGGAGAGTATTATATTTATATTTAACAAATGTCATAGATTATTATTTTTATCTCTATTGATACTGCCTCTAATGGCTCAAAGTCAAAGCCTGCTATTGGAAAATATTGATACTCAGAGTGCAATTCCAAATTTCCCTACATTTTTTGTTAAATATAAAGGAGAGGAGCTCAAGTGTTACCCTGTCAGTACTATCAAGAAAAAGAGTCGTAAAGATTTGATAAAATATTACTGTCTCAATAGATATATCAAGCTCACAGATAGTGTCAACAAACAAGAGAGGGAGAGTGTAAAAGATCAAGATCAAGAGCATGGACAAAATAGTGCAGAGCGATTTCGTATAGATATCCAAGATCAGATAGATGGAGGGTCTATATATACTGTAAGGATCCCAAAATCAGATGCACGAAATTCAACAATAAGTGCTTTTATAGCTAGACAACAGCTCAACGATAGATATTATGGAGTGTTGATAGATGCACTCCTGCCTGCAAAACTCTATATCAGCCTAAGACCTCAATTTGCCAGTAGTGCTGACGAAAAAGGATTGAGCCTAAGAAATGGAGGATCAAGAGGAGGATTTTTCTACTATTATCAATTTACCAATGATATCGAGTTGATGCTGCAGTATGAAGCAGGAGTAAGCTGGAATAGCGACACACCTTTCATCAATATATCCAATGCAGAAGACTCTAGCCGTCGTCTTAGCTACCTCTCTCTTCAGTATGACAGGAGTATTATATTGATAGGAAAAGCATGGTCGCCATATTATGATATCGCTGGCTTTACTGACCACTATATGGCTTTTGGATCACAAGCTAGCGGTGCTTTTAATGCTGGTACAGATGGAGGTGTATCAGGTACAGGAAGAGCTGACAAGGTTATGCAGATCCAAACAAACTGGAAAGATCTTCATGCTAAGCTGCAACTCCAATACAAACATAATGCTCATAGTGATATAGATATCGATTATGATTATGGTGTAGCCGGAAGCCTTATCTATAAAGGGTGGTCAGACATAAGAGCAGGAGTTGCCGTATCTTATGCGAAATTTAATGATATAACAGCTCAAATGGTTGATTTGGGTATCGAGGGAGCAGACCTCTCCACTATAGCCGGAGTTATATATACTCATGAAAATTTCAGTGCCAATGCTCTCATCTCCTATACAAAAAATCATATGACTGATGATCAGGGTATCTATTTTGATAGTATTGGCAGTGAGCTTTATATGCGTTATGATATAGGTGATAGTTGGCGCTTATCAGGTGGTTTCAACTATCTCATTCCCAAAGATAACTCTTATGAGTCTGAATATAGCATCAAGAACAGTATCTTCTCTCTACAGTATACTTTTGGCAAAAGAGACTTCGATGATCTGATATATATAGAGTTTAGTCTACCTAGTGGCAAATTAGCAGATGGAAAATCCCTAAATATGAGTGTGGCAGTAGGTATACGGTATTTACTGAGTCGATAGTAGTAGTAGACTATTTTTATCTTATTTTTATAGTAGCTAGGGTAATATTCTCTTGTTAATAAAAATTATCCTTAAGGAATTATAAAATGATCGTAACAAATAAAGCTCCAGACTTTACAGCAACAGCCGTTTTAGGTGATAACCAAATAGTTGAAGACTTCAATCTCTATGAAAATATTGGTGAAAAGGGTGCAGTACTCTTCTTCTATCCGCTTGACTTTACTTTTGTCTGCCCATCAGAGTTGATAGCTTTTGATCATAGATTGCAAGAGTTCAAAGATAGAGGGATCAATGTGATCGGATGCTCTATCGATTCTCAATTTTCACACTTTGCTTGGAAAAGCACACCTGTCAACGAAGGTGGCATCGGCCAAGTTAAATATCCACTTGTAGCTGATCTAACAAAGCAGATCGCTAGAGATTATGATGTGCTTCTTGGTGACTCGGTTGCATTGAGAGGATCTTTCTTGATCGATGCTGACGGCACTGTCAGACATGCTGTAGTCAATGATCTTCCACTAGGTAGAAATATCGATGAGATGCTCAGAATGATTGATGCTATGCTCTTTACCAATGAGTTTGGTGAAGTGTGTCCTGCTGGCTGGGTCAAAGGTGATGAAGGTATGAAAGCAGATACAGATGGTGTTGCTGATTATCTTACCAAGCATGCCCAAGAGCTGTAGAGCCATCTTGAGTAGAGAGGTGCAGGCTAAGCAGAATGATAGATTATAGTGCGGCACTAAAAGAGGTTGGCTTAAGAGCAACCCTGCAGCGTATAGGAATATTGGAGATGATAGAGAGAGCTGGTCACAGCTCTATCGATGATGTCTATGCGATGACACAAAGATCACTGCCGCATCTCTCCCTCGCAACAATATACAAAAATATTTTGATGATGACACAGAGAGATCTATTGGTAGAAGTACCGATAGTAGGTAAAAAGTCAAAATATGAGATAAAAAAAGCAAATCATATTCATCTCATCTGTGAAAAGTGTGCTGATGTTGAGGATGAGATGCTGGATATCATATCAGAGGAGACCCTTCTCCTGCTTACTCAAAAAAGCTCTTTCTCTTTTTCTAAACCTCAGATCACTCTATATGGTATCTGCAAAAAGTGCCAAAACTCATCATAACCTCTCTATTATGCTGAAAATCAATGTTATTATCATAGACAAAAAAGGGAGAGATCAACTCTATGCCCCTCTGATTGAACACTACAAAAAGATAGCAAAGCCATTTGCCAAGATAGAGGTGATAGAACTCTTTGATAAACATATTGCCAAGTCACAAGATATATCTCCGCAAATGGCAAAGAGGAGCTACACTAATGCATTTGATAAATATATATCTAGTGGTTATAATATCGCACTTAATCCATCATCAGAAGAGGTCGATAGCTTTGATTTCGCTCATCTGCTTAAGGATAGAGGTGAAACAAACTTCTATATAGGCGGTGCATACGGGCTTGAGGAGAGTTTTTTAACACAATGTAATAGTGTCATATCATTTGGTAAAATTACACTTTCGCATAAATTGGTAAAGGTGGTATTGATGGAGCAGATCTTTAGAGGTTTGGCAATCAATCATAACCACCCCTATCATAAATAAAATTTAGGAATGACAATGCTTAGCAAATCAGAGTTAGAGAGCTTTAGAGAACAGTTAGAAGTCAGAAAAATACAGATAGAAAAAAACCTTAGTGGCACCAGTCTTGAGTTAAAAGCGATGAGGAGTCTTGATCTCAAAGATGAGGGAGACCACGCTGCAGTATCAGCTGAGACAACAGTAGATAGTGCTATTTTAGAACAACAACGAAAAGAATTAGCAGAAATTGAACTTGCTTTAGATAAAATAAAAAATGAGACATATGGTATATGTGAAATGTGTGAAGAGCCTATAGGGATAGAGAGACTGAAAGTCAAAATATTTGCTCGTTTCTGCATCACATGTCGAGAGATAACAGAAAAAGAACATCATTAAATTTTAAAAGGATAATTCATGCGTGTAGGTCTATACTTCATATTTTCACTCATTCTTGTAGGGTTGACTGGAGCCTATCTAAATACACTCCACTTAGGAGATCATACCCACCGTCTATTTGGCGTAGATCTTAATTTGCCTATTGCTGTATGGATTCTTTTGCCTATGGTTATTCTCGCTTTTTTCTCAATATTTCATATGATCTATTACGGCATGAAAAATTATTTTTCAAGAAAAAAGTGGTCCAAAGATGTAGAGACTATGAAAGATGCTATCTATTGGTCACTTCTCAAAGAGCCTAAAGAGCATAAATATTTAACCCAAGATATCAGAAGCAGTGGAAAACTGTTTACAAAGGCTACGATTGATATCAAAGGCTCTGCTGAGGGTGTATCTGAAAAATTCAATGATATCATAGCTCTGATCAAAGATATAGAGAGGGGTGAATTTGTCAACCTAAAAGAGAAGGGCTTAGCCAAGAAACTCTCTAAAGAGAACCCTATAGTAGTCAAAAATACACTCAATAGATTGGATGTTGATCCCAAATTTGTAGAGGAGGTTCTCCAATCTACAACTTATGATAAAAGTGTTGTCAAAAAAGCCCTAAGGATTTTTGCAGAGACAGAGACATTTTTCAAAGCCAAAAAATATATTAATATTTTAGATGTTGAGAATTTCTTTATTATGCTTGATAGAGCTGCTAACGGCGAAGATGTTGGCATGACTGAAGATACTATGGAGTTCTTTGTTGCAGGACTTCCATTTGGATGCAAAGAGTATATGCATCTAGCTAGAGTTTGTATCAAGAAGTTCTCTCCGGATACAAACCTTAATATGTTTAGAAGATTCAAAAAGAGGGATGAAAATGCAAATCAAGCATATCTATATCTCCTCTTTGAATATGAGATGCTTGATGCAGTAGAGGAGTTTTTGAGTGAGCATGGAGAGAATGAATATGTCCGTTTCCGAGCACTCTTTACACTCAAAAAGATGAATAATAAATACAATGTAGAAGGTATGGTAAGTTCCTACGCAGTATGCAATGAAAATTGATTTTTCTACACCACTCTATGTCTTGGCTCCGCTTGCGGGCTTTACTGACCTCCCTTTTCGTTCTGTAGTCAAAAAGTTTGGTGTTGATCTCACTGTCAGTGAGATGCTAAGCTCCAATGCATTGGCTTATCAGAGTAAAAAAACTCTCAAAATGTTAGCAAAAAGTCCTCTAGAAGATCCATACTCTGTGCAGATCTCCGGTTCTGATGAAGATGTGATTAGACGAGCTGTAGAGCTTATCAATGAACAAGAGGGGATCACTGCTATAGATCTAAACTGTGGCTGCCCTGTACCCAAAGTAGTCAACAATTTAGCAGGCAGTGCGCTCCTAACTGATCTGCCAAAGATGGGCAGAGCCATCGAAACTATCAAGAGATACTCCAACAAAGAGTATACCAGTGTCAAAATCCGCCTTGGTTTTGAAGCAAAAAATCATCTAGAGATTGCCAAAGTATGTCAAGAGAGTGGTGTTGATTTTATCGCTGTACATGGTCGTACCAGAGCAGGCAAGTTCAAAGCGGAGGTAGATTATGATGCTATTGGAGAGATCAAAGATAGAGTAACTATCCCAGTCATAGCCAATGGCGATATAGACTCTCCCGAAAAAGCAAAGTGGGTATTAGAGCATACAGGTGCAGATGGGATCATGGTAGGGCGTGCAGCTATCGGAAAACCATGGATTTTTCATCAGATGAAAGAGGGAAGCAGTAGTGTAGATAGCCAACTAGTCAAAGCTATAGTGCTAGAGCATTTTGATCAGATGATAGCCCACTATGGAGAGTATGGTGCAACAGTTTTTCGTAAACATCTACACACCTACTCCAAAGCAGGATATCAAGGGGCATCAGCTTTTCGTGATCTAGTCAATCGTATCGAAGATGTCACAGAGATGCGAAGTGTGATATCAACTTTTTTTTCACAGCCATATCTATCTGATACCCGCAGAATATAACAGGAAGAGGCATTTATGATGGAAGAGATGATACTGTCACTTATAGGTCTAGTTGTTGGGGCACTCTCTGGATTTTTTGGTATTGGGGGCGGTACGGTATTGGTACCGATACTGCTGCTGATGGGGATGGAGATGAAGGCAGCAGTTAGCATCTCTGTCATGCAGATGATGTTCAGCTCTATTTTCGGCTCTTTTCTCAACCATCGCAAAGGCTGTCTTGAGATAGGTGATGGTATATTTGTTGGATTGGGTGGTTTTGTTGGAGGATACTTAAGTACCTATATATCTGCCTACGCTCCTGATCAGCTTCTGCAGTACGCCTTTATGTTCTTTGTTAGTTTTGCTCTCTATCGATTGACTGTGGCACCTGATCATCATGAGGATACACCGAGTAAAACACTGCCAAAATGGTTGCTCTTTAGTATCGGTGCAGGTATTGGTGTCATTGCGATCAGTATTGGTGTAGGTGGATCGATCATATTGATCCCACTACTCTCAGGTATTCTGCACTATCCTATCAAAAAAGCAGTGAGTGCAGGACTCTTTTTTGTTGTATTCTCCTCTGTAGCTGGTTTTATAGGACGACTACTGCATGACGAGATCGATCTAGTGAATGGTTCTATCATTGGTATATCTTCACTATTTGGTGTCTATATTGGTATTTGGTTCAAAGAGAAGATCCATGCCAAAAATCATAAACAATTTATTATCGGGATGTATATTTTTATTCTCGGTATCATGGCATACAAAATGTTTTTGAGCTAAGAAAGGGTAAGAGTCAGTATGAAGAGAGATATGATACAAGTCTACGGTGCGAGAGAGAATAATCTAAAAAATATAAATCTAAATATTCCTAAAAACAGGCTTGTTGTCTTTACTGGGATTAGTGGAAGCGGTAAGAGTACACTGGCATTTTCAACACTTTATGCTGAAGGACAGAGACGCTATATCGAGTCGCTATCTAGCTATGCTAGACAATTTTTGGGTAAAGTAGGCAAACCAGAGGTCGATAAGATTGATGGCTTGACACCTGCCATAGCCATAGACCAGAAGACCACATCCAAAAATCCTCGCTCTACAGTAGGAACTATCACAGAGATCTATGACTATCTTAGACTCCTATTTGCTCGTGTAGGACGACAGCATTGTCATGAGTGTGGCAAACCTATATCCTCTATGTCTGCTAGTGATATCATCGAGCAGGTTCTGAAGCTTCCCAACACTGCCAAATTGGTCATCTTGGCACCACTAGTCAAAGAGAAGAAAGGTTCATTTGCAGATATGCTTGAGTCCCTGCGGCACAAGGGTTATGTTCGTGCTATGATCGATGGGGTTATGGTGCGACTAGATGAAGAGATAGAGCTATCAAAAACTAAAAAACATACTATCAAAGTTGTGATAGATCGTGTCGTGATCAAAGATGAGAGTAGAGATCGTATCGGTCAAGATGTAGAGAGAGCACTCAAAGAGAGTTATGGTGAGGTAGAGTTAGAGGTTCTCAATAGCGAAGAGATAGGGATAGATCAGTCGCATATACACTACTCTGAGCACTTGGCATGTTTTGATTGTAAGTTGAGTTTTGAACCTCTAGAGCCTGTATCATTCTCCTTCAACTCACCCAAGGGAGCTTGTCAAACATGTGATGGACTTGGGATTCGTTATGCTATTGATCTCAAAAAGGTGATAGATCAAGAGTTGACGATAGATAAAGGAGCTATCAAAATCATGTATGGTTTCAACAAAAGCTATTATATGAAATTTCTCAATGCTTTCTGCCAACACAACAGTATAGATATAAATATACCCTATATTAAACTGCAAGAGCATCATAAAAAAGCGATCCTATATGGTACGCCTGGAGAAGTCAAGTTCCACTGGAAACGGCATGAACTCAATCGCGAGTGGCCCGGTGTAGTGAAATTTGCTTATGATATGTTCAGTGATGAAAAAGATATGAATGAGTACATGACAGAAAAAGTGTGTGATACTTGTCAAGGGCACCGCCTGCGTCCTAGAAGTTTGGCAGTTAAGTTAGAGGGCAAAAATATTGCAGACATTATAGACCTGCCCATTGAAGAGAGTTATGCCTATTTTGCAAAGGAGGGGAATTTTTCTCATTTGACACTACAGCAGCAGACTATAGCAGAGTCTATTCTCAAGGAGATCAAAGAGCGACTCTTTTTTCTCTATGATGTTGGTTTGGGATATATCACTTTGGGTCGTGATGCGAGGACGATATCTGGAGGAGAGGCACAGCGTATCCGTATCGCTTCACAGATAGGTTCTGGATTGACTGGTGTGATGTATGTCCTAGATGAGCCTAGTATAGGTCTGCATGAGCGAGATACCATGAAGCTGATCCGTACACTCAACTCACTCAAAGACAAAGGCAACTCCGTTATAGTAGTAGAACATGACAAAGAGACGATTATGGCGGCAGACTATATAGTGGATATCGGACCGGGAGCAGGGGATTTTGGCGGAGAGATCGTGTTTGCCGGAGATAGCAAGAAGTTGGCTAAAGCTAAGACTCTGACAGCAGACTATCTTTATGGAAAAAAAACGATATCCTATACTCATGACAACCCACAATCTCTCTGGCTAGAGGTCAAAAATGTCACACTGAACAATATCTGTGATCTTGATGCAGAGATACCTCTGCGAAATTTTGTCTGTATTACCGGTGTCAGCGGAAGTGGAAAGAGTTCATTGATTTTGCAAACACTGCTCCCTACAGCAAGAGCGATACTCAATAACGCCAAAAAAGTTCATAAAGTTGATGGCGTTGAGATAGTAGGGTTAGAGCATTTAGATAAAGTGATCTACCTAGACCAGAGTCCTATCGGGCGAACTCCACGCTCCAACCCTGCCACATATACAGGCATGATGGATGAGATAAGAAAGCTCTTCTCTCAAACCAAAGAGGCAGAGTTGCGTGGATACAAGATAGGTCGATTCTCTTTCAATGTCAAAGGAGGACGCTGCGAAAAGTGCCAAGGCGATGGACAGATCAAGATAGAGATGCACTTCCTCCCTGATGTGATGGTGAGTTGTGATACTTGTCTTGGAGCACGCTACAATGCCCAAACCTTAGAGGTATTCTATAGAGGCAAAAATATCGCTGAAGTACTCTCTATGAGCGTAGGAGAGGCACTTGAGTTTTTCAAAGCCATCCCAAATATAGCGACTAAACTCAAGACACTTACAGATGTAGGGTTGGACTATATTACCCTAGGGCAAAATGCAACTACGCTGAGTGGAGGTGAAGCCCAGCGCATCAAACTTGCCAAGGAGCTCAGCCGTAGAGACACAGGCAATACTCTCTATATCCTTGATGAGCCTACTACGGGACTCCATTTTGCTGATGTAGATCGACTAACTGGGGTACTCCATCATCTAGTAGAGTTAGGAAACTCCGTGATTGTCATCGAACACAATATAGATATGATCAAAAATGCAGATTATCTCATAGATATGGGACCAGAAGGCGGCAATAAAGGTGGCTTGATCATAGATATTGGTAGCCCCGAAGAGTTAGCAGCAAATCACCAGAAGAGTGGCAGCTACACAGGCTACTATCTAGAGAAGGAGTTTGAAGATATGGCAAAATATAGCAAGTTGGGAATCGAGAAAGAGTAACCTGAGCATACGAAGATAGATAGAGTAAGGAATGCAAATTAAATAAGTGCCAAGTTTCATAGGTAAATAAGAGTGCAGATTTAGCTATAGTTTGACGCAGGACTACTCCCCGTAATTCAAGGAAAACTAGAGTTAAAAATGTACTTTTAGTTGCCTTTGAAAGTTGGTAGTTATTTAATTTGCATTCCTAATACAAGGGGTGAAGCCACCAATAGCCTAATTTAATACAATTTTGGATATTATCTACAGATAAATATTATTGCTACTACTCTAGGAGTTATAGTATTGAGAAAAGGAGAGCTATGCAAGCTGAATATTTACCAAAAAGTGAGGGTCTTTATGATCCAGAGTTTGAACATGATGCCTGTGGTGTTGGTTTTGTCGCACATCTAAAGGGTGAGAAATCGCATAATATCGTAGAAAAAGGTATAGAGCTTCTCATAAACCTTGAGCATCGCGGTGCAGTAGGTGCTGAGAAAAACTCTGGCGATGGAGCTGGTATATTGACTCAGATGCCAGATAAGTTTTTACGCAGGGTTCTTGGAGAGGATGGGATTGATCTGCCTGAGTTTGGTCACTATGGAGTGGGTGTAGTATTTTTGCCCAAAGATCTACAAGCTTATACAGAGTGCATGACTATAGTCGAAGATTGTATCGAAGAGCTAGGTCAAGAGTGTTTGGGATGGAGGAGGGTTCCCACCTCAAGTGACTCTCTAGGAGAGACAGTCAAGGTTGTAGAGCCATATGTTCACCAAGTCATAGTCAAACGAAATCCAGAATTGGAAGATGCTGAAGCATTTGAGCGTAAACTATTTGTCATTCGTAAATATGCACAATCACAAGTTACCGCTTCACCTATCAATGGTACCGGCTACTTCTATATGCCTTCAATGTCACATAAAACTATCTCATATAAAGGTCAGCTGATCACAGAGCAGCTACCTCTCTATTTCGCAGATCTAAGTGAACCGGACTATGAATCAGCTATAGCTCTGGTACATAGTAGATTCTCTACCAATACTTTCCCCTCTTGGCCTCTAGCTCAGCCATTTCGCTATATCGCACACAATGGAGAGATAAATACACTTCGTGGAAATATCAACTGGATGAGAGCTAGACAATCGATGCTCTCATCAAAGCTATTTAGTGATGATGAGCTTGACAAAATCTACCCATACCTTATCAATGAAGCTAAGGGTTCAGACTCATCTGTGCTGGATAATGTTGTAGAGCTATTGACTCTAGCTGGACGCTCTTTGCCGCATGTGATGATGATGATGATCCCTGAAGCGTGGAGAGATGAAGAGATGGATGAGAAGCGTAAAGCTTTTTATGAGTATCACGCTACATTTATGGAGCCTTGGGACGGTCCCGCCTCTGTAGCGTTTACCGATGGTAAGATAGTAGGTGCTACACTAGATAGAAATGGTCTCCGTCCTTCACGATATTTTTTGACCAAAGATGATATCTTGGTTATGGCATCAGAGCAGGGTGCTTTGGAGTTCCCGACTGATGAGATCGTTCTCAAGGGGAGACTACAGCCCGGCAAGATGTTTTTGGCAGATTTGGAGCAGGGGAGGATCATCGATGATAGTGAGATCAAAGAGCAGATATCAGGAGTCTATAACTACGGTGAGTGGGTAGGGAAGCAGAAGATAAATCTAGATGACTTAGCTCTCAACCATGAGATAAAACAACCTAGCCACAAAACAGTACTACAGCGTCAAAAATGTTTTGGATATACACAAGAGGATCTCAAGATCGTCCTCACTCCGATGGCAAATACTGCTTATGAAGCGACAGGTTCTATGGGTAATGATGCATCACTATCTGTACTATCTCACTCCTCTATCAATCTATACAACTACTTTCACCAACTCTTTGCCCAAGTTACAAATCCTCCTATCGACCCTATACGAGAAGAGTCTGTTATGTCACTCACCTCTTATATCGGACCACAGGGGAACCTCTTCCAAGAGGTGGATGAAGATAGGAAATTTATCAAACTCAAATCACCTATATTGACCAATGAGCAGTTTGAAAAATTGAGTGGTATCAATGAGTTCAACTTCAGCTCAAAAACTATCAGTATCTTTTTTGATCCAAATAGAGAGGGAGATATGAAGCACGCTCTTGACTCTGTCGTGAGAGAAGCAAGTGACGCAGTCAGAGACGGTGCTGAAGTGATCATCCTCTCTACTAGAGGTACTAGCAAAAAAAGAGCGGCTATCCCTTCACTCTTGGCAGTCAGTGCAGTTCACCATCACTTGATATCTGAGGGCATCAGAACAAATTGTGGTTTAGTGATAGAGACAGGTGAGGCGAGAGAGATTCACCACTTTGCTACACTACTTGGCTATGGAGCCAATGCTATCAACCCATATTTGGCATTTGAGACTATCGAAGATATGCGAAAGCGAAAGATGATCGATGAGTCGATCACACAGGAGAAGGCTGTAGAGAACTACATCACAGCTATAGGAAAAGGGATCTTCAAGATCATGTCCAAGATGGGTATCTCTACGATCCGCTCCTATACAGGTGCTCAGATATTTGAAGCAGTTGGACTTTCACAAAATCTAGTAGATAGCTACTTCAAGGGTACACCTACACGACTAGAGGGTATAGATATAGATACACTCGAAGAGGAGACGCTCATCTGTCATAGTGTAGCTTATCCCAAAGAGTTAGTAGAGTCAAATGATCTACCTGTAGGTGGTGAGTATGCATATCGTACGAGAGGTGAAAACCATCTCTTTACACCTGAGACTATCTTTCTATTGCAGACTTCGACAAAAAACAGTGATTATGAGACATATAAGCAGTATGCCAAGTTGATCAATGAACCACAAGAGTCCTTTGTGACGCTTCGTTCACTTCTTGACTTTAAAAAGCTTGACCCCATAGATATAGATGAAGTCGAATCTATAGACTCTATCATCACCCGTTTTGCGACAGGTGCTATGAGTTATGGTTCTATCTCTGAAGAGGCACATACTACACTTGCAGTAGCTATGAACATGATAGGTGCGAAGAGTAATACAGGTGAGGGTGGAGAGGATGCTGCACGATTTGGTACTGACAAAAACTCCAAGATCAAACAGGTGGCATCCGGTCGTTTTGGTGTAACAGCAAACTACCTCATAAACTCCGAAGAGATTCAGATCAAACTAGCACAGGGTGCGAAACCAGGAGAGGGCGGACAGCTTCCCGGGCATAAAGTAGATGAGATCATCGGACGAACAAGACACTCGACTCCCGGAGTTGGCTTGATCTCTCCTCCGCCACACCATGATATCTACTCTATCGAAGATCTCAAGCAGTTGATACATGATCTCAAAAATGCCAACAACAGAGCTCGCATCAATACCAAACTTGTATCTGAAGTAGGTGTAGGAACTATCGCTGCCGGTGTAGCAAAGGCACACTCTGATGTAGTTCTCATCTCTGGTTTTGATGGCGGTACAGGTGCTTCACCTCAAACCTCTATCAAGCATGCAGGGCTTCCTTGGGAGCTGGGACTAGCTGAGACTCACCAAACTTTGGTGAAAAATGGTCTCCGTTCACGCATCGTAGTGCAGACTGATGGTCAGTTGCGTACCGGTAGAGATATCGCCATAGCGACTCTTCTTGGTGCTGAAGAGTGGGGAGTTGCAACAGCTGCTCTAGTTGTAGAGGGTTGTATCATGATGCGTAAGTGTCACCTAAATACATGTCCTGTAGGGATCGCTACACAAGACAAAGAGTTGCGTGCTAAATATACAGGCAAACCTGAACATGTAGTAAACTATATCAAGTTTATCGCTACAGAACTCAGAGAGGTGATGGCAGAGCTTGGGTTCAGAACGATCAATGAGATGGTAGGTCGTACCGACAAGCTAAAAGCCAGAGAGGGTGTAGACCACTGGAAAGCTAAGCATCTGCAACTCGACAAACTGCTCCACCGTGTTCACTTGAGATCTGATGATACTTCATACAATACAACAAGCCAAGATCACAATCTAGCTATAGCACTGGATAATGAGCTTATAGAGTTGGCGAAGCCTGCACTAGAAGATGCCACAGCGATCAAAAAAGAGATAAGACTTAGAAATATCAACAGAACAGTGGGAACTATGCTCTCTGCCGAGATGACTCGCAAATATGGTGAAGCTGGACTCAGGGATGATACGATCTACTTCAAAGCTATGGGCAGTGGCGGTCAAAGTTTTGGTGCCTTTGTCAATAGCGGTATCACTTTTGAGATAGAGGGAGATGCCAATGACTACTTTGGCAAGGGGCTTTGTGGAGGCAAACTGATACTCTATCCACCAAGAGATGCGACCTATAAAGCAGATGAAAATGTCATACTAGGCAATGTATCTTTCTATGGTGCTACTAGCGGTGAGTCTTATATCTATGGTCTTGCCGGTGAGCGTTTCTGTGTTCGTAACTCTGGAGCCGAGGTCGTAGTAGGAGCCATCGGTGATCATGGCTGTGAATATATGACAGGTGGTCGGGTTGTTATACTTGGTGAGATAGGCAAAAACTTCGCTGCAGGTATGAGTGGAGGTATAGCATATATCTATGATAAAGATAATCAACTCTCAAAACGGATCAACAGAGAGAGTGTCGATCTTGATAGAGTAGAAGATGCGAGTGATGAGGCGGAGCTGAAAGGTATGATAGAGAAGTATATCAGCTATACCAATTCACAAGAAGCGGTAGATATTTTAGATGATTGGAGTAGTTCAAAAGATGCTTTTATCAAAGTGATGCCAGTTGATTATAAGCGAGTTCTAAAAGAACAAGCTCAAAAAATGAGGGAGGTGTAGTATGGGAAAAGTTACAGGATTCAAAGAGTATAAACGCCAAAATTTTTCACTCTCACCAGTGGAGGAGCGTATCAAACACAACAGTGAGTTTGTTATTCCGCCAAGTAGAGCAGAGATGGAGGAGCAGGGTGCTAGATGTATGGATTGCGGTGTCCCCTTTTGTCATAGTAGTTATGGTTGTCCACTAGGCAATCTCATACCTCAGTTCAACGATCAGATCTATAGAGGAAAATGGGAAAACGCTTTTCATTCACTCATGAGTACCAATAATTTTCCTGAGTTTACAGGGAGAGTCTGTCCGGCAATATGTGAAACGGCTTGTGTGCTTGGGATGAATGATGACGCTGTCAGCATCAAAGGCATAGAGTACTCTATCATCGAAAAAGCCTACAAAAAAGGGTGGATGAAGCCGCAAATACCTCAAGCTAGAAGTGGCAAAAAAGTTGCTATTGTCGGTTCTGGTCCTGCTGGACTCAGTGTAGCAAATCAGCTCAACAAAGCTGGACATAGTGTGAGTGTCTATGAGCGAGACAAGCGTATCGGCGGTCTTGTTCGTTATGGTATTCCTAACTTTAAACTAGATAAGAAAAAGGTAGTACAACGCCGTGTTGACTTGATGATCAAAGAGGGGGTAGAGTTCATCACCAATGCACACATAGGTGTAGATATCCCACTCAAAATACTTCAAGATAAGTATGATGCTGTTGTGCTGTGTGGTGGTGCATCTCTACCTAGAGATCTACCTATAGAAAATCGTGATGCCAATGGTGTCCATTTTGCTATGGAGTTCCTCTCTCAATGCAATAGCCGTATCGAGGGTGAACATATCCCTAAAGATAGAGAGATATTGGCGACAGATAAACATGTAGTAGTGATCGGCGGTGGAGATACAGGTAGTGACTGTGTGGGAAATTCAGTTCGTCAAAAGGCAGCTTCGATTACTCAGATTGAGTTGATGCCCAAAGCACCGCTAGAGCGTACAGCTGAGATGCCATGGCCTCTATACCCTAGAGTATTCAAACTCTCTACTTCTCAAGCAGAGGGTTGTGATATGGATTTCAACATCCTCTCCAAATCATTTATCAAAGATGAAAACGGAGATATCAAAGGTATCAACTGTATCAAGATCGAGTGGGGTGCCAAAGGTTTCACAGAGATAGAGGGAACTGATTTTATACTCAAGGCTGATATGGTCTTTTTGGCTATGGGGTTCCTAGGACCTGAACAGAGTGGTATCATCGAAGAGCTATCACTAGAGACAGATGTCAGAAGCAATGTAGCGACAAACAATTATGCCACCTCAGTCGAGGGTGTTTTTAGTGCGGGTGATATGCGTAGAGGACAATCACTGGTAGTTTGGGCTATCTATGAGGGGCGAGAGTGTGCCATAGCAGTAGATGAGTATCTCTCAAATAGACCAACCATGCTCAATGCAAGAGATAGATCTCTATATGAGAAAAGCTAAGTAGCTGGGGGAGTCTAGTCTATCAAAGAGTATCAATATAGTGCAAAGATCTATGATCCGCTGCTCTCACCATTTTTGAGGGGGATACGGCAGAAGATCGTAGATATAGTAAAGCGATATAGATATCGTGATATTCTTGATATCTGCTGTGGGACAGGTGAGCAGCTCAAGATGCTCAAAGAGCATGGTTTTTATGGGCAAGGTATAGATCTATCAGAGGCTATGCTCTCGGTAGCTAGAGATGGCAAGAGTAGTGCAGATTGTACTCTCCAGGATGCTACAGAGGTGGAGTATGGTGATCAGACATTTGATCTCGTAACAACGACTTTTGCTCTGCATGAAAAGAGAGATGATATATCTCGTAAAATCATCAAAGAGATGTTGCGTCTCACTGCTGAGGGCGGAGATATACTGATCGTTGATTATGAGCTGAGCAAGAGGAGTTCTAAGCTATCGAAAGCATTGATCTATATGATAGAGTGGATCGCCGGTGGTGAGCACTATGAAAACTTCAAAGCCTATATAGAAAATGGTGGATTGCCCTCACTGCTCTTGGGTACACCGTTGATCGAAGTAGAGAGACACTATTTTAGCAAACATAGTATTGTACTGCTTCTGCTTCGCAAAGAGAGAGAGGCCAAATGAGACTTTTTATAGATGGTGATGCCTTCCCCAATCTGATAAAACCTATCGTATTTCGCTCTATAGAACGCTTGAGTATTCCTACTTTTGTCATCTCCAATAAGCGTATATCTATAGGTAAATCAGAGTATATAACTTATATAGTAGTAGAGCAGGGGGCTGATGAAGCGGATCATCGTATAGTCGAGATGGTAGATGAGGGAGATCTTGTCATCACATCGGATATACCTCTAGCAGATCGTATCATCAGTCAAAATGCCCATGCTATCGATCATCGTGGTGAACTCTATAGTGTAGATAATATCAAACAGTATCTAGCGATGCGTAATCTAATGGAGGAGATACGAGAGAGTGGAGAGATGACTAAAGGCCCCAAGCCATTCGGAACCAAAGATGCTCATGAGTTTTCAAATCAACTGCATAGGTTTTTAACCCGAAATATGCAATGATAGATGTTTATCTCCTTGGGGTAGCCTTATACTATTTGCTATTTCTGCCCAAGCACGATATAGGCTGTCAAAGTAGCTGCAAAAGTACCATTTAGCTCTTTTGCCTGTAGGTCGTCAAGCCAGCTCTCTGCCTCATCTTCTGTTACTACTTTACTCTCTATAGCTTTTTTCATTGTCTCTTTCAGGGCGTAGACCTCATCAGCTGTATCCAAATCCGTCAATGAGTAGGTTTTGGAATATACTTGTATATTTGCGAGTCCAGCCTCTGCCATAAGAGTAGGCAGCTCTTTTCCTATTCTGCTGTTTGTGATAGCACTACGCCAGAAGTCTATCAGCTTTTCATTTGTCTTATACTTGTCAGAGTTGACAGCAAAAGTGCACCAGTCATTGTCATAGGCAAGCAGGAGTCCTTCGGACTCTAGTACGCGTACAAGTTCGGCTATAGCTTTTTCGGGCTCTGGAATATGCTGAAGCACACGATCAACTCTACAGCAAGAGAAGGTATTTCTATCGAATGGAAGATGCTTTAGGTCTCCCTTTTTGAACTCTACCGGCAGTCCGATGCCTCTCTCGTTCTGCTGTGCCTGTTCGATAAGTACAGTACTTGCATCAACCCCTGTGACAAGTCCATCCGGAGATACCAGCTCTGCCATACGAAATACATCATAGCCCAAGCCACAACCAGCATCCAAAACTCTCTTTCCCGGACGAAGCTTCAGCAGTTTGTAGCTCTGCTCTTTGTATGCCTTGAAATAGGGCAACGAGTCGATCAGCGAGAGACAGGAGGAGAAGAGCACACTATTTGAAGCATTATCCACATCGGTAAAACCTGTGGCGAGATAGTCATTTTTCATTTTGCTTCCTTTCATCCTCTAATTTTACCGAAAGTTGTGTTAGGAACTTCACAAGAACAGTTCCATCAAGATGAGTAACAGGAGTAAAGGGGTAGCCTTACTGCGTCTGGCGGAGTTGAAGACTTCAACGAAAAAATGATGGAAAATCATTCCTGATATAAAATCCAAAATATTTTCTATGGACTAGACTCATAAAAATATAAAATAAAATATGAATACACCCCAATTTATGATATAACAATGAAAACAGTGTGAGGTAAAATTAGTATGAAACTAGAGCAATTGCACCATAACTTCATCCAGTATCTATCCAATCAAAAAGAGACCTATAAAAGATATATGTAGAAGTCTATCAATCGCAGTGATAAACAATTATTTTTTCAATAATACCCTCTTTAAGAGAGTTCAAATATTGCAAAAAGAAATCCGCGTTTTTTTCATTTATCTCTAACTGAATATGCACAAAAACTCCTTCTTTTTAATTTATTATACCAAATTTTTAGAACAAAGCCATTTCTTTTGCCAATATGATAATTTTCGCATCAAAAATACGGGTCAGTCGCTTCTCTGTTTCCCTCAATTTGAACTGTCGCAAATTTTGCGATAGCTGCATTTAAGCCATTTAGTGCATATGCCGGTCCTTTCCGTACACCCAGCCATTTTGTCGTCGTACACCTAGCCGCTGCTACACCCTTGCCGTTCAATCTCCACTTTTGCTTTGTTAACGATTTAAAGAAGCGAATCTTTGTCTTCTGTTATGTCGAAATATATTCATTCTATCTACACCACAGTTTATGATATGATGACGAGGTACCCCTTGAGGGTATAACCTGCTATATCTATTCTTGGTCTTGTTGACATGATATTTCTACTTTGCTTTTAGGAGTTATATCATAAAAGTGGAGATTGAACGGCAGGGGTGTAGCTCTCGAAAATCCTGCACCAGTAAACAGTATTGCATTACCAGAAGATATTTTTTGTAATACTTCTTCCAAATTATCATTTGAATTAGTCAATTCTAAAACATTGATTTTTTT
>JAYEOM010000006.1:0-6324 GCA_034722955.1 Campylobacterota bacterium | reverse complement strand
CAACTTCTCAACTAAAATTTTTAAGTGAAGATACATTTTTTGGAAATGAAAAAACTCCACTCTCTTATGTGATGGGTGTGATGAATATGATACTCCACGGCATAGAGTCTCCAAATATCTCAAAAGCCAATACTCTTACAAAAGATATACGAGGGTTAGAGGAGAGAGATAGATTTGATTGTATCTTGGCAAATCCCCCTTTTGGTGGAAAAGAGAACGATAGTATCCAACAAAACTTTCCTATAAAATCAAATGCTACAGAGTTACTGTTTTTACAACATGTGATGAACTATCTCAAACTAAATGGTAAATGTGGTGTGGTTATTCCAGAGGGTGTATTGTTTCAAACAAACAAAGCTTTCGGGTCAGTAAAACAAGAGCTTTTAGAGAGATTTAATGTACATACTATACTTTCACTACCAGCTGGGATATTTTTGCCTTATAGTGGAGTCAAAACAAATGTACTATTCTTTGATAGAAATGGAAGCACGACAGATATATTTTACTATGAAGTAAACCCACCATATAAACTTACAAAAAACAGACCTGTTCAGTATGAACACTTTAAAGAGTTTTTGGATATTTGGCAAGATAGAACAGTTACAGATGACTCTTGGATAGTAAATATCAATGATATGAAAGAGTTTGATATATCAGCTAAAAATCCAAACAGTATAGAAGTTATAGAGCATAAATCACCAATTGAATTAGTAGAAAATATTAAAGGTAACAACAAAGAGATAAATGATTTAATGGATGAGATTGAAGCTATATTAGTTGGAAAAAATATTAATGAGTGATTTATATGAAACTGTACCTCTTTCAAAGGTTGTAAAAATTAATAGTGGAATTGCATTACCAAAAATATTTAAAGATATTGAGAACACCAAAGGTGAGTATCAATTCTTTAAAGTAGCACAAATGAATAATGATACTAAAATTATGAAAGGTGCTGAACTTAATTTTACTGAGTCACAATCCATAGAATTTAAGATTAAACTTTTTCCAAAGGGAAGTGTGTTAATACCCAAAAGAGGTGGAGCTATACTAACTAATAAAAAAAGGTTATTAACTGAAAATGCTTCATACGATAGTAATATTATGGGACTCAAAGCAGATAACAAAGTTTTAACTGATGAATTTTTAGTTGTGTATATGGATTCAATTAATTTGTCTGACTACATTGACACATCGACTATACCTCAAATCAACAATAAACATATAGAAATGATGAAAATCCCACTCCCACCACTTTCAGAACAACAAAGAATAGTTTCAAAATTGGATAAACTCTTTGAAAAAATAGATAAATCAATAGCACTACATCAAAAAAACAGGGATGAAGCTGATATGTTTATGGGAAGTGTTTTGAATGATGTATTTGGAGAGCTGGAAGGGAAGTATGAAAAGATTGATTTCAATTCAGTATGTAATAAAATCACAGATGGAAGTCACAATCCACCAAAAGGTATAGAAAATAGTGAATATTTGATGTTGAGTTCAAAGAATGTAATTGATAATACAATCAATTTTAAAAATCCTCGTTATCTAAAAGAAGAAGATTTTATTAAAGAAAACAAAAGAACAGATGTGATGGTTGGAGATGTTTTATTGACTATTGTTGGAACAATAGGCAGAACAGCTGTTGTAGAAACTGACAAAAAATTTGTATTACAAAGAAGTGTTGCTGTATTAAAACCAAAAAATGATTTATTGGACTCATATTTTTTAATGTACTCATTACGAAAAAATTTGGATATTTTAGTGGGTGGTGCTAAAGGTGCTGCACAAAAAGGTATCTATCTAAAATCTATAAAACAATTAGAAATTGTTAATGTACCTCTAAATATCCAACAAAAAGTAGTTAAATATTTGGATGAAGTTTCGCAAAATTTAGAAAAAATTAAATCAGTTCAAAAAGAGAAAATGGATAGCCTTATATCACTAAAAGCTTCTATTTTAGATAGAGCATTTAGGGGAGAGTTGTAAACTCCTTATATTAGGCTAAGCTAGCATCTATCATTGCACCTAGGGCATTTGCGAGAAAATCATCGATCAGCCTTAGATTTGTCACAAACACCCTAAGCACAAACATAAACGCTATCTTAGCAATTCTATTGCATAATTCGGGTTAAAAAAGGTTCTCTTGTGAAACAATGGATACTCTATATAGTGCTTATCGGTTCTCTATCTGCCAATGATACAGCAGCTACTTTCGCCAATAGTGAAGATTGCAAACAGTGTCATGCTCAGATCTATGAGGAGTTCTCCGGATCTATGCATGTCCATTCAACTCCCCAGAAAGACCCTATCCACAACTCTGTCTGGGATGCACATCCGCAACGCACAAAAAAAGGTCAATATGGTTGCGGTAAGTGCCACACCCCAGCAGCAGATAACCTTGACGATATGCTCAAAAAGGGGCAAAAAGCACTTCCCGAAGCTAACAATGAAACTCATCAGGCAGGGATCAGCTGTGCCTATTGCCACCGTATACAATCCATAGAACTGCATCAAAAATCCAACACAAACATCATCTCAAAAGAGGAAAAAAAGTATTTTGGAACACTCAAAGAGCATGTAGACTCACCCTATCATGGCATCACAACAGATGGCAATGAATTGATGAAAAATGGCAATGTCTGCATAGGGTGCCACTCACACAAACGCAACAAATGGGGACTCAATGTCTGCTCTACCAATATTGACAATGAGATGGATGGGCTCAACTGCATCAGTTGTCATATGCCCAAAGTCAAAGGGAGTGTATCCAACTTCAAAGAGACTAAAGTCCATGCGTTTCATGGCTTTGCCGGTACACATTTTCACTCAGAGATGCTGGAGAAATATGTAGATATTTCACTGATGAAGAGCAGTGATGATTTCAGTGTGACTATCAATAACCATACTTCACATGCCCTTATGCTTCACCCTCTTCGACTGGCTCTTTTGAGAGTAGAGATAATCCGTGGTGAGAAAATCATCAAGCTCAAAGATGAAATTTTTGTCAGAGTGATCGGAAAAGATGGAAAACCGGCTATGCCTTGGGTCGCAGATACTACACTCAAAGATACGATGATACAAGCCAACGAAAAGAGAAGAGTCAACTATGACTTTAAACTCCAAAAAGGAGATAGAGTCTCTGTAGTACTAGGATACTATCTAGTCAATCCTCAAGCAATCGGAGAGTTAAAGCTTGAAAATGTGAAAGCAGCTACAGAGTTTCATACTTTCAAAAAAGAGAGTTTTCAGTTTTAAATGCAATAGAGTTGCTAAATATAGTATAATCATAAAATTATTCTCAAAGGTCATCTATGCAACATTTAGTAAGTACAAGCGATTTGAGTGATAGTCAAATCACTGACATCCTTAGTGATGCCAAAAAATTCAAAGCACAAAAGCCTATCGCACTACTTCGTGATAAACTTCTCATTACACTCTTTTTTGAAAACTCCACCCGGACTAGAAGCTCTTTTGAGGTGGCTGCCAAGAGACTAGGTGCAGCGGTTGTGCACTTGGATCCATCTAAGTCCTCTACAAACAAAGGCGAAACTCTCGAAGATACATTTGCAAATCTCTGTGCGATGGAACCTGATGGGGTGATCATCCGACATGGAGAAAACAACACCCCAAGACAGCTCGCAGAGATGGAGATGACCTCTGTCATCAATGCAGGAGCGGGAGACCAGACACACCCTACACAAGCTCTACTGGATCTCTTTACTATGGAGGAGCATTTTGGTTCCCTAAAAGGCAGAACTATAGCTATCGTAGGAGATATCGTCAGCTCTAGAGTAGCTAGCTCAGGCATCAGACTATTTACTCGTATGGGGATGAGTGTCATCCTTGTGGCACCCAAGCCTTTTATGCCGCAAAGTGATCTGCCTCAGTATGAGAGACTCGAAGATGTTTTAGATCAAGTCGATGTTGTGATGAGCCTGCGTGCTCAGCTCGAACGCCATGCTACTCCTATGTTCGATAACTATGAGACTTATGCAGATCACTACTGTATCACTACCGAACGGTTGGGAGAGAGGAGTATACTCCTTCTGCATCCGGGTCCCGTGATGCGCAATATAGATATCTGCGATACCCTGCTGGGTGATCCCCGATGCAGAGTACTAGACCAAGTCAAAAATGGTGTCTATATCCGTATGTCTATCTTGAAATTTCTCCTACTGGATGCATGAAGTCTAGAGTTTGGCTCAACCATAGAGAGGGTATCGAAAAGATCAATACTCTAGGAGAAGCTAGAGAGCCTTTTCTCTTTCTCCTCTCCTATGACAAGCAAAAGATATTTGCCAAGCCGCTAAATGAGCTGGGTAGTGATATCTTTTATAAGATCGGGTCGATGCGTAACTATCCCGTATCAGAGCAGACTCTACCCTATCATTTCTCCAAATCCCCTATCTCGTTATCTCGATACCAGGAGAGGCTAGAGAAGATACTCGAAGAGATCCGCTCAGGCAACACTTATCTGCTCAACCTTACCTTTAAGACAGAGATAAAAACAGATCTGACACTCAAAGAGATCTTTACCTATGCCCAAGCCAAGTTCAAACTCTACTTTAGAGGAGAGTTCATCTGCTTCTCTCCTGAGCGTTTCGTAGAGATAGAGGATGATCTCATCTCTACCTATCCGATGAAAGGAACTATCGAAGCCTCCCTTCCAAACGCAAGCGAGACTATACTCTCCAATCCCAAAGAGATGGCTGAGCATGTGATGATCGTAGATCTGATGCGTAACGATCTGGGGATCGTAGGAGATGGTGTCAAGGTAGAAGATTTTCGATATGTAGAGCAGATCAAAGCTGGAGAGAAAGAGCTACTCCAAATAAGCTCCAAGATCACAGCAAAACTCCCTAAAGAGTGGAGAGACACTATAGGAGATACTCTCGACCAACTAACTCCTGCAGGCTCCATCACAGGTACACCCAAGAGACGAACTATAGAGATCATCAAATCTATAGAGGATTATGAGAGAGGTTTTTATACCGGTGTTTTTGGTATTTTCGATGGTAGCTCACTCTACTCAGCTGTTATGATCCGCTTCATCGAAAAAGAGAGTGACCGACTCTTCTACAAGAGCGGCGGAGGTATCACCATAGATAGTGATACACAGAGCGAATATGATGAGCTGATAGATAAGATTTATCTGCCGTTTTAGGCTAACCCAAGATAAAACTGATAAAATGATAAAGTTAGGGGATAGAATGAAAAAATTAATTTTTATACTTATCGCTTTTTATGCTATGATATCAGTGTTTGCACCTGATAGAGCAGTTGCTATCAAGAGATATATCAACAATCTGTATGGATCTCTCTCTGAAACTTTATTGCCGCTACTAACAAAAAAAGAGATGATAATCTCTATGATAAATTTCATTATTTTAATAGGAGTTATAATCTATGCTTTGTCTTGGTTGCACAGACAAAAGATAGTACAAAAATATATGGCAAAAGCAACAAGCAGTGATATCTTCTCGCATAATCAAAAAGAGACTATACCAGAGAGATCATCACTTTTATCTAAAAAAGAGAGGAGTGTCATTCAAAGATCTGTAGAGTACTCATCATATGCTAGTTTGACATATGCCATAGTAAGCAATTTTATGATATTGGGTTCTCTCACCTATGGGATTGTTTTTTCAATTTTTCTCGATTTTGTAAAAATAATGATAATTCTCTCTCCAATACTATGGATATTTTTCCATTTTATAGACAATGACAATATCAATAAAACAAAGAAAAAGATTACTACCAATGTTTGCAATCAAATATGTACAGATAGTGAGGATGAAGATTTTGTTGACAACTCTGAAACACTGTTGAGGTATGAGAAGATGCTTAAGGATGGTTTTTTGAGCAGAGAGGAGTTTGATAAGATGAAAGAGAGATTTTTTACACGAATTGAATAGTATCTACGGAGAAGCATTTTGGTTCTCTAAAAGGTAAAACTATAGCTATCGTAGGAGATATCGTCAGCTCTAGAGTAGCTAGCTCAGGTATCAGACTATTTACTCGTGCGGAGGTATCACCATAGATAGTGATACACAGAGCGAATATGATGAGCTGATAGATAAGATTTATCTGCCGTTTTAGTACCGCTCCCACTAAGTACGCATAATATTGATAAATCATTTATAATTAAGCACCAAAGTAGTATAATTGATCAGTAAGACTAATAAAAAGGAGTCGTTATGTTAAGTAAAATCAAGATTTTAACTCTGCTTGGTTTAGGATTAGCCGGTGTGAGTCTGCTTGCCAAACCTGTTTCACTCGAAGATACCCAAAGAGTAGCAAAGAACTGGATGTTTATGCAGA
>JAYEOM010000005.1:18935-26274 GCA_034722955.1 Campylobacterota bacterium | reverse complement strand
TCTACTCCTGCTGATAGAGGTTGCAAATGCTAGAAATAATGCGGCTTGAAGTGGTGACCCCACGGAGACTCGAACTCCGGTAACATGGATGAAAACCATGGATCCTAACCGCTAGACGATGGGGCCATTTACAACTTGTGGACGGCATTATATATAGTAGTTGCTTAAAATGTACTTAATTAATAAAAGATGGGGTAGTAAAAGGGTGAAAAAAATAGAGTATGGAGTGTTGGTGGCACTTATAGTCATATTTACAGGGTGTGCCGAGACTCAGATATCAAAAGAGGATAGTGCCTTGATCGTATGGAAAACACCGACATTTAGATATGCAGATTTGGGATTTATATCAGACAGTGGAAGAGAGTTAAATGTAGAAATATATGGCTCGGGGAGTGCGTTGATGCGTCTCAAAATCGATCAAGATATGATCTGTATGAGCAGACTTAAATGTATGTCAAAAGAGCAGTTCAATAGAGAAGTACTATCTCACTACTACCCCAAAGATATAGTTAAAAATATTTTTAGGGGCAGAGTGATCTTTGGTGGGAGAGGTTATACCAAAAATACTAAAGGATTTAGTCAAAATATTATCAGCAAGGGCAAGTATGAGATCGAGTATAAAGTTGTAGATAAAGAGATCATTTTTCGTGACAGATTCAATACAATCTTGATCAAAGTCAAAAATATGGGCTAAATAGAGTAGTTTCGTGATACAATCAGCAAAAAATGCAAGGTTGTAAGTCTATGAAATATGTCGGAGCTCATGTGAGTGCAAGCGGCGGTGTCTATAATGCACCGCTAAATGCGATAGAGATAGGAGCAAAAGCTTTTGCACTATTTACCAAAAACCAGCGTCAATGGGTAGCAAAACCTCTCGATAGTGATACTATAGATCTATTTAAAAAAAATCTCATACTCTCAGGGATTTCACCCAAACATATACTCCCTCATGATAGTTACCTTATCAATCTAGGGCATCCAGAAGCTGATAAGCTAGAAAAATCCCGTAACGCTTTTATAGATGAGATAGAACGATGTGAAGCTTTGGGGCTGGATAGACTCAATTTTCATCCAGGGTCTCATCTAGTAAAGATCCCTAAAAAAGATCCAGAGTATGCACAAAAGATAGAGCAAGCAGAAAATATATGCTTGGAGGTGATAGCAGCCTCTATGAATTTGGCGATCAAAGAGACAGAGGGTTCCGATGTCAAGCTAGTGATCGAAAATACAGCTGGACAGGGGAGCAATCTAGGCTACAGATTTGAACAGTTGGCTTTTATCATCGAGAGAGTAGAGGATAAGAGCAGAGTAGGAGTTTGTCTTGATACTTGCCATACCTTTACGGCAGGTTATGACCTGCGTACTAGAGAAGCCTATGATGCAACAATGGAATCATTTGGATCTATCGTAGGGTTTGAATATTTGATGGGAATGCATCTCAACGATTCAAAACCGCCACTAGGCTCCCGTGTAGATCGTCACCATTCACTAGGAGAGGGAGAGATAGGATGGGATGCATTCTCTTTCATCATGAATGACCCGAGAATGGATGATATACCACTCATACTTGAGACGATAGATTCATCGATCTGGGCAGAGGAGATCAAAGCACTCTATGCTTTGATAAAGTAAACAACAGATCTACCAAATTAACAAAACTTAATTTTATGATATACTCTCTTTAAAAATAGGAATATTAAATTTGAAATATTTGATAGATTTTATAGAAAAAAGCAGCGTATCCAAAACAATTATCTTTCCTCATCTCAAATGTACAAAAGAGGAGGCGGGGTTGATTCAATATATCTGTAGACGATATGTTAAGGGACAAGAGGAGATTCCTGTTCTTGAAGTGCTACAGGATAACTCCGAAAAGGATAGTTTCGCCTATCTTAAAAAATTGTCATTGATGAAACAACTCTTGGATTTGGGGTGGTTGACACAGATGAGTTTTGGGCAGATGAAAGCACATGAGGTCTCTAGATTAGAGATACTGACTACAGCAGTGACACCTAGCATCTCACTGCTACGTCTGCTCGAAGAGGGTTCCTTGGAGATATCTCTACCCGAGATCAAACCATATACCGACCATTTGGAGTATCTGCAAGATCAGTTTGATGTAGTTGAACTTCTGCACAAGATATCCACCTATAAGCAGAGTTTTGCAGACAATTCACTCAGTATCGGAAGACTCAAAAACAAATTGGGACTTCTGAGCAGGCGGATAGAAGAGCGGCTTAAAGTGACAAAAGAGTTGATCGTAGTAGAGGAGTTTTTCAAAGAGAAAGAGCTTGATGAGCGAGAACAGCAGATCTTTTTGGCACTACTCAAAGAGGAGTATAGCGGAGGAGAGGGTCAGTTTCGCGATATGAATACCCTGATAGAGCTGATCTCTTTTGATGAGTATGACAAGATCAAAAACAGAGCACTGCTCGAAGAGGGTGCCAAGCTCATCACTGAAGAGATTATCGATTATGAAGAGATTCTCAATATGTTTGGCGGTATCAGTCGCTCTTTTTATCTGCGTGATGAGGTGATGCAGCAGATCATACATCCCAAAAAAAACAAAAAAGTGACTAAACTCAAACTTAATATGTTGGTCAAAGAGCAGGATATCTTTGAGTATCTCAAACCTGATACCTCTCTCGATGATGTGGTACTGCATCCAAAGACGAGAGAGACTCTGCAAACAGTAGTCAAGCAAGTTGACAAATCTGTCTACAAAAAGCTCAAATCGTGGGGCTTTAGAGGGAGACGCAAAGGGATCGATGCCCGTATTATCTTTTATGGTCATCCCGGAACAGGCAAAACTATGACAGCAGTGAGTTTAGCCAAAACACTCAAGCGGCCGATACTAAGTTTTGACTGTTCGCGAATACTCTCCATGTATATAGGTGAGAGTGAAAAAAATGTACGCAAAATATTTGATGATTTTAAGATACTGAGCAAAAAGGCAAAAGTGGAACCGATACTTCTGCTAAATGAAGCTGACCAGTTTCTCAGCTCCAGAAGTGAAGGTCAAGGGAGTTCAGCAGACAAGATGCACAATCAGATGCAAAATATTTTTCTAGAGCAGATAGAGAAATTTGAAGGTATACTGATCGCTACAACCAATCTGCTTGACAATATAGATAAAGCATTTTCGAGACGATTCAACTACAAGATAGAGTTTAAAAAACCAGGCAAAAAGCAGAGATTGAGACTTTGGCAATATATGCTTCCCGAAAATGCTGACTATGAAGAGGGTTTCAATATAGAAGAGTTAGCCAAACATGACCTCACGGGAGGACAGATCAATCTAGTCATCAAAAATACAGCATATAGTGTCGCAGTAAGAGAGGAGAGTCTCTTTATGATGCAAGATTTTATCGAAGAGATTTCACGAGAGCTAGGGAGTAGTTTTGATAGCTCCAAGAGTATGGGATTCAGAGTCTAAAACCACCTCCTTCCAAGCTATGAATCCGCCTTTTACATTTATAGGGCTAAATCCATGTTTGATGAGTAGACGAGAAGCGGTGACACTTCTCGAACCGCTTCGGCAGTAGATCATGATCTTTTTGTCTTTTTCCAATCGAGATAAGTTTTCACTCAAAATACCCACAGGTATATGCTCTGTTCCCCTGATATGTCCTCTGTTGAACTCATCTCGTGTTCTAACATCCAATAGTGTCACATTTTTATCCTTCTCAAGCAGTATATACGCCTGTTTTGCTGAGATAGATTCAAAATCTGTCAATATCCATCCTCTGAGATAGGCAAAATAGGCAAAAATCCCAGCCATTGCAGCCCAATATAGGAAATTCATATTAAATCTCACTTTTCACTTCCTTGTAAATTTTCCCGTAAGTTTAGCTCTTTTTCCCTGCATTTTCATTGTTTCGCAAAGTTACATCACAAAAAGTAATTATTTATCAGTAGCATCATCACAACACTTTAACCTACTTTTTGATACCATAAAGTCAAATATTCTGAGATTATTCTCACCATAGGAAAGGGGTTATAATGACTCATGTGATAACAGATCACCCGTATTTTGGTGTATTCCTTCTGTTTGCAATGACAGCGATTGCCTTCCCAGCAACGCTTGTGGCTGCTAGGTTTGTAAGTCGTAAACTTGCAAAGCTTAATACTGAAAAGTTAAAATTGACTATATACGAATGTGGGCCTGAGGTAACAAAACAGCCCAATACGATATCGGTGCAGTTTTATCTAATTGCACTGCTTTTTATTCTTTTTGATGTGGAGATCATATTTATGTTTCCATGGGCGATTGACTTTAAGCTTTTGGGCTGGTTTGGCTTTGCAGAGATGATTCTGTTTATTTTACTCTTGACGATCGGATTCGTCTACGCATGGAAAAAAGGAGCACTTGAATGGCACAGCATCAAGTAAATTACGCCTCAACAGCAGGCTTGCCGATCGCATTGACATCGGTAGACAAACTCGTGAACTGGGGGAGATCAAACTCTCTATGGCCACTTACTTATGGATTGGCATGTTGTGCGATTGAGATGATGGCATCGGGTGCAAGTCGATATGACTTTGACCGGATGGGTACGATCTTTCGTGCTTCACCTAGACAGGCAGATGTGATGATCTTGGCAGGTACGCTCTCCAAAAAGCACTCTGAGTTTGCTCGAAGACTTTATGATCAGATGACTGAACCAAAATGGGTGATCTCTATGGGGTCTTGTGCCAATACAGGCGGTATGTTCAATACCTATGCAACTGTTCAGGGTGTTGACAGAATCATCCCGGTTGATATCTATCTTCCTGGGTGTGCACCTAGACCTGAAACTCTCCAGTATGCTATGATGATGCTACAGAAAAAGATCAGAAAAGAGTCTGCAGATATGAATAAAAATACGAAGCAGAGGATAGTTTAAATGAGAAAATATGTACCAAAAGACAATGTGCAGGCGAAGGCTTATTATACAGATAGATTTTGGGTTGCTCCTCGTGTACCTAGGGTAGAAGTTGAGGAGGGGTCTCATTTTGATGATGTACTCAAAGCCATAAGCAGTGCAGTGACAGTAAAAGAGGCAGCAGTAGAGATCGGACAACTTAGGATCGTCATAAATGCTACTGACAATGTCAAGGCACTACAGACACTTCGTGATAGTTGCGGATACGCTATATGCTCTGAACTAAGTGCGGTGGATTATCTGGCTAAAGATGGCGAGTTTGAAATCTTCTATCAGATGCTCAATCTCAAAGAGGCAAAGCGTGTCAGAATCATCTGTCGTATCAAGGATGGTGAAGCTATCGAGAGTATAGTTCCTCTCTTCAAGATGGGCAACTTCGCAGAGAGAGAGATGTATGATATGTTTGGCATCAAAGTCAACAATCACCCATTTCTCAAGCGTATCATCATGCCTGATGATTGGGAAGGATACCCTCTGCTGAAGAGTTATCCTCTACACGGAGATGAGTTTGCCTCTTGGTATGAGGTCGATAAAATTTTTGGAAAAGAGTATCGTGATATCATCGGTCCTGAAAACAGAGACCCTGCAAATGTTGATCGCTATGATTCGCAGCGTTTCTCTCGTGTTGGATATGAGGTACCATTTGGTGCCCAGATCGATGAAGAGAACGAGAAAAAGAATCCGATTGAATACAGTGAGACTATCTTGGTTGATTATACTACCGGAACCAAGACTCTTGATAAGCGAAAGTAGGGAGCGTATATGCAAGTAACAAATAAATTAACCCCATTCTTTGAAAATCTCAATTTTGAGCGCGAAGACAATACAATGGTGATCAACTTCGGTCCACAGCACCCCTCTGCACATGGTCAGTTGAGACTTGTGCTGGAGCTGGATGGAGAGCTTGTGGTCAAAGCACTACCTGATATTGGATACCTCCACCGTGGTATTGAAAAGATGGCAGAGAATATGACCTATAATGAGTTTCTGCCTACAACAGATCGATTGGACTATATCGCATCAACTTCAAACAACTATGCTTATGCACTTAGTGTTGAGAGATTGATCGGATTGGAAGTACCAAGACGAGCTCAAGTGATTCGTACTATGCTCTTAGAGATCAACCGTATCATTTCGCATCTCTTCTTTGTTGCAACTCATGCCCTTGATGTTGGGGCTATGTCTGTCTTCCTATATGCATTCCGTGAACGAGAGTATGCCATGGATCTGATGGAGGATTATTGTGGAGCACGATTGACCCATTCAGCTGTGCGTATCGGCGGTGTACCACTAGATCTGCCGGCAGGTTGGCTAGAGAGTTTAGCAACCTTTATTGCCAAGTTTCCAAAAGATATCCAGACTTATGAAGATCTATTGACTGAAAACCGCATCTGGAAGATGCGTCTGGAAGATGTGGGGGTACTTACTCCTGAAGATGCTATGTCATGGGGATGTAGCGGACCGATGCTGAGAGGTTCCGGGATCAAGTATGATATCCGAAAGGAGGAGCCTTATGAACTCTATGAAGAGTTAAATTTTGATATCCCTGTCTCTGATAGTTGTGACAGTTTGGGTAGATATCGTCTCTATATCGAAGAGATGAGACAATCAGTAAGAATTCTCCAGCAGTTGATACCAATGCATGCCAAAACCGAGCCAGCTCTAATGGCACATGCACCACAATATATATCTGCACCAAAAGAGGAGATCATGACACAAAACTACGCTTTGATGCAGCATTTTGTGTTAGTAACTCAAGGTATGAGACCTCCTGTCGGTGAAGTATATGCACCTACAGAATCACCAAAAGGGGAGCTTGGATTCTACATCAAGTCAGAGGGAGAGCCTTATGCATATAGATTGAAGTGTAGAGCACCAAGCTTCTTCCATACTGGATTGTTGCAAGAGATATTGGTAGGTACCTATATAGCAGATGTCGTTACGATTATTGGTACAACCAATATCGTATTCGGCGAAGTTGATCGATAAGGAGTCGGGATGAAAAGATATGATTTAAGACATTTACATGATGATTTTTATGACCGAATGGTTGAACTTATCGAGAGTGACTTGAAAGCTTCAGAAGTTGGGATTTTTCTGTTTGAAGTAGGTGATTTCTCCTCTATTCAGAAGAGTGCAGATGTGATCAAAGAGAAGGGTCACGATCTGATGAACTCTCTCAAGTTCAATGAGGTTGACTGGACGATAGTAGTCAAAAAAGTCGATGATGAGACAAAAAAAGCACGAATTGAGTCCAAGAGAGTAGCTGCAGAACTAGCGGCCAAAGAGCAAAAAGAGGCTGATGAAAAAGCAGCAGAAGAGAAGGCTGCAAAAGAGAAAGCTGAAGCTGAAGCTCTCGCTGAGAAAAAGGCAGCAGAGGAGATAGCTCTCAAAGAGAAGGAGGAGGCAGAGGC
>JAYEOM010000005.1:0-18835 GCA_034722955.1 Campylobacterota bacterium | reverse complement strand
AAGGCAGCAGAGGAGATAGCTCTCAAAGAGAAGGAGGAGGCAGAGGCAAAAGCTGCAGCAGAGAAAGCCGAAGCCGACGCTAAAGCTGCTGCAGAGAAAGAGGCTGAATCTACACCTCCAAGCAGCAGTACAGAGGATGATAAAAAAGTACCGCCAAAGACTACTCCAAAGAGAGCTACTAGATCAAGAGCAAGAAGTAAATCTAGAGCGAAGGCCAAATAATGTCAGCGGTTCTGTTCTCAACTTGGAAAGATGAATTTATCGACAATCGTGGCAAATCATCTGATGAGTGGAGTAAGTCGGCATTTAGACTGCCAGAAGAGTATACAGCAGATAGACGCTCAAAAGCTTTTATCGGTTGGGATGGAGTAGCTATTTTCCAAGAGGATATTGATGCCATTAGATTAGCAACAGAGTATGCTGCACAATATCAAGTATATTCAGAAGCTTGCGGTCGTTGTGCACCAGGTAGATGGGGCGGTAGAATTCTATATGACCTTCTTGACAAGATAGCTAGAGGTGAAGGGAGTCAATCAGATATAGATCATCTCAAAGAGATTAGTGAAACTATGATGCTCACCTCCAAGTGTGAAATAGGCAGAACGGTTCCTAAGCCTATACTCGATCTTATGGAGCACTACAAAGATCAATTTGACAAAGCGATAGAGAGACAAATACCTTCAAAGCATTACCATCAAGATATTAGCTATATAGCGAAAGTTACAGCTCCCTGTAGTGATGTCTGTCCCGCACATGTTGATATCCCTGCCTATATTGAGGGTGTTCGTGATATGGAGTTTGCAGACTCTCTCTCTGCAACACGCCAGACAATGCCACTTGCACATACTTGTGGCCGTGTCTGCCCTCATCCATGTGAAGATGCTTGCAGAAGAACAAATCTGGATGAACCGATCTCTATCATGGAACTCAAGAGACTTGGTGCTGACTATGAGACAGATCATCAACTCCCTTGGCAACATCCCCAAACCCCTAAACCACTCAGAGATGATGGCAAAAAAGTAGCGATTATCGGTGCAGGTCCTGCAGGATTGACGGCAGCATACTATCTAGGAGTTGAAGGGATCAAGGTAGATATCTTTGAAGAGCTTCCTGTACTGGGTGGAGAGGTTGCTGTGGGTGTACCTGAGTATCGTATGCCTATTGATAAATACGATAGAGACATAGAGCTGGTTACTTCTCTAGAGGCTGTTGATGTCTATAGTAATCATCGTGTTGATGCAGCGCGCCTCAAAGAGCTTGATGCAGAGTATGATGCTACACTTTTGGCATTTGGTGCTAGACTATCCAAAAAGGTGCGTGCAGAGAATGAACGCCTTGATATGAATGGATACTGGAGTGCGATTGAGATGCTAGACAAGGTGAATCTATGGACAAAATATGGTATAGGTTCACCTGCATCCAACGAACTCAAGGACAAAGTAGTAGTGTGTGTCGGCGGAGGATTTACCTCGATGGATGTCGTAAGATGCTCTATCCGTGAGGGGGCAAAAAAAGTTATAATGATCTACCGAAGAGATGAGAAGACCATCATCCGAAATACAACCTATGAAGAGTACCATGAGGCGGTAGAAGAGGGTGTTGAATTTATCTTTCACACTGCTATCGAACGGATTTATGATGAGGAAAATCAACTGGTAAAACTTCTGGTAAATCGTTTTGAACTAGTTCCTGATCCAGATGGCGGTAGAGCACAATTGATAAAGATAGAGGGTGAAGACTTCGAAATCGAATGTGACTATCTGATCCCAGCTGTATCTCAAGCCGCAGATCTACAGCTGATACCTGAAGAGTGGGATATCAAGTTAACCTCTTGGAATACACTTATGACAAATGGAAAAGACTACATAACAAATCGTCCGGGGCTATTTGCAGCTGGAGATTGTGAATATGGTCCAATGACTATCGTAAATGCTGTAGGTCAAGCAAAAAGAGCAGCATCTGTTATCAGCCGTTATATCTATGATGAAAAAATTTCTCTAACTGATGATGAGATCATGGAAGATCATCTCTCAGCACTTAAAGTTTATGATAAAAAAGAGAAAGTGACAGGCTGGATGCCAGGTTTGCCTCGCAGTGAGAGTGAAAAACTAGGTGTTGATGAGAGAAAAGATAATAATATAGAGGTCAATCTCGGATTTACCGGGGAAGAAGCACTTGCAGAAGCAGAACGCTGTATGCGATGCTACTATATCTCTATGGTGGCGGTGTAGCATGACAGCAAGAAAAAATGAATCCAGAGCCATCACTGTTGTTATTGATGGCAGAGAGTGTCAGGCAGAGTTTGGTCAAACGATCTTGCAGGTAGCTCGTGCAAATGATATCTATATCCCAACTATGTGTTATCTCACCAAAGTAGAACCCATAGCTTCATGCAGAATGTGTGTTGTCAATGTCGAAGGTGTTGATGGCATGATCCTATCATGCCAAGAGAGAGCTACTGATGGTGCAGTTATCACGACAGATAATGAAGAGCTTTTTAAGCAGCGTCAAAACATTATGAAACTCTATGATGTAAATCACCCTTTAGAGTGTGGTGTTTGTGACAAAAGCGGTGAGTGTGATCTGCAGAATAAAACGATGGAGTTTGATATCTCCGAACAGTCCTTTACGGCAAGAGATCAGCATAGACCAGTAGAAAACTGGGGGTTTATCTCTTATGATCCTGCACTCTGCATCATGTGTGAGAAGTGTGTCCATGTCTGCAATGAGATAGTAGGTGATGAAGCCCTAGCTATCTCTGTAGGTGGATATAACTCTACGATCATCAATACCAAGCCTGATGAGGATTGCAGTAACTGTGGAGAGTGTATGGCAGTCTGTCCTGTAGGGGCGTTAGTCAGCACGGACTTTAAATATAGTACAAATGCTTGGGAGCTTGAGAAGATCCCTGCATCTTGCAGTCACTGTAGTGCTGCATGTCAAATGAGTTACGAAGTCAAAGCAGTAGGGATTGGAGAGCCAGAATCAAAGATCTATAGAGTGACCAATAACTATGAGTTTAGTTCACTTTGCGGTGCAGGTAGATTTGGATTTGATTATGAAAACTCTGGTGTATTGAAAGAACCTGAATCCTTTGCTAAGACACTAGATGCTTTTCGTCAAGCAGAGAGTATCAAGTTTACCGCAACTATCACAAATGAAGAGGCTCTAATCCTCCAGAGATTTAAAGAGAAGAGTGGTGTAAAACTGGTCTGTGATGAGGCAGAGGGTTATCAGCGTTTTATGCAAGCCTTTAGCTCTGTGACAGGAGCTACACTCTATCGAAGCAATCTTGAAAATTTGAGTCAATCCAGAGGAGTTGTAGTTTTTGGAACACGGATCAATGATGATGCTCCTATGGTTAAATACCATCTCAATATGGCGAGCAAGAGACATAGGGCTCGTGTCGCTTATATGCATCCTATAGAAGATACCTCCATCCAAAATATTGTAACACAGTTTATGAAGTATGAAGTGGGTAGCGAAGAGGGTGTTGCAGCACTCTTGGCAAAAACACTACTTGAGGGTAGAGATATACCTATCCAGATAAGCAACTACCTGAATGACTTGGATGTTGGAAATCTAAGTGCAGAGAGCAATATCGGTGAGGAGGAGTTTGATACTCTTGCAAAGTCTCTTCTGAAAAAGTCAGGCTTTACACTTGTTGTTGGTGCCGATCTATATCATCATCCAAAGGCAGAAAATATTGCAAAACTATTGGGTTTGATAGAGCTATATTCAGACTTTGATGTTTTGGTGACTCCTCCTGCTACTAATGCATTGGGTGTCTCATTGATTTGCGACCTTGATAAAGAGGCTACAGGATACACCATAGGCTACAATACTTCAGGAGACTTTATCTTGAGTTCACTAGGTGATGGTGATTTGGATATGCCTGCACTCAATCAACAAGAGGGGACATTTACCTCTCTAGATAAGCGTGTAGTACCAACTCATGTCGCTCTGCCTTATGGAGGATATGTTCTCAATGATATCATGAATGCACTAGGGCTCAAAGAGAGGTATACAATCGGCTATACAGAGTATCTGCCAAGTGATAAAGGCTTTGAAAATGTAGAGTTTGATAAGTTACCGGACTATTATGATATTCAGGGAGAGGAGCATCGCGGATATCTTCTTGCAGAGAGAGCAACTCAAAAAGATGGAGAGCCTGATGCAATCTCTACACTGCCGACATATGATGGTATAGTATTATACCAGAGCAATGAAGGCAATCAATTTTCAGCCTTCACAAACAGAACAAAACAGTTGAAAAGCGATGCCAAATTGAGAGGTTCAGCACAGTTTGCTACAGTCGCCAAACTCAATGAAGGTGATAGAGTAAAATTTATACTTGATGGTATTGAGTACCAAAGGGTGTTTACGATTGACACATTGATGAAAGGAACTGTTGCGATTAACCCCACTTTCGATATGGGCTTAAGTAGTGCTTCGGTATCCTATTACAGATTTAGTCAACCCAAATTAGAAAAAATGGACAGTTAAGATGAGTAACGAAATTACAATCAAAATTGATGGTGTTGAATATAAGACCCAAGAGGGTGAATATATTCTCAATGCTGCCCGTGCAAATGATATATTTATTCCTGCTATCTGCTACCTTGCCCGATGTTCGCCAACACTAGCTTGCCGTATCTGTCTTGTAGAGGCAGATGGCAAGAAGGTATATGCATGTAATGCTAAGGCAAAAGATGGCATGGATGTCACCACTGCAACTGAAGAGATTCTCGAAGAGCGTCGTGCTATTATGGAAGTATATGATGTCAACCATCCGCTTCAGTGTGGTGTTTGCGACCAGAGTGGTGAGTGTGAATTGCAAAACTATACACTAGAGATGGGTGTAGATTCGCAAAGCTACATGATCCCTGACACCAAAAGAGAGTCGACAAACTGGAGTAGTGTTCTGCACTATGACCCAGGGTTATGTATCGTGTGTGAACGATGTACAACAGTCTGTAAAGATATGATCGGAGATGCTGCGATCAAAACAGGTCCAAGAGGTGGAGCAGCACTAGATAAAGGTCTTAAGGATACGATGCCTAAAGATGCTTATGCTATGTGGAACAAACTCCAAAAGTCTGTTATCGTTCCTAGCAATGGTACAGGCGAAACTAACTGTAGTGACTGTGGTGAGTGTATCGCTGTTTGTCCAGTTGGGGCATTGGTGAGTCGTGACTTTGTCTACACTACCAATGCTTGGGATCTTACAAGAGTACCGGCAACCTGTGCACACTGTAGTAGCGGATGCCAAATCTATTATGAGACTAAACCGACATCTATAGAGGACTCTACCGAAAAGATCTATCGTGTGACAAATGAGTGGAATTATGTTTCACTATGCGGTTCTGGTCGTTTTGGTTATGACTTTGAAAATAGAGTTGCAGCCAAAGATAGTGAAGCATTCGGCAGAGCAGTAGAGGCACTGAAGAAAGCAGACAGTATCAGGTTCAACTCTGTTATCAGTAATGAAGAGGCGTTGATGCTTCAGAGACTTAAAGAGAAGCTTGATGTAAAATTGGTAAATGATGATGCATTTGCTTTCCAAAAATTCCTAAAAGCTTATGGCAAACCTGCTGGAAAACTGCTCTACGGAAGTGACTTCAAGGAGGTGATGAAGACAGACTTTGTCATCAGTGTAGGTGCTGCATTGCGTAATGACAATCCAAATGCTCGTTATGCATTCAACAATATACAGAAGATGAATAAAGGTGCAGGACTCTATTTCCATCCAATCTCCGACACAGTTATCACAGATCTTGGCAAGAGCGTAGAGTCTTTTGTCCATAAGCCCGGTCTCGAAGAGGCGGCACTCTATCTCATACTAGATCTCTTCGCAGATAGAGAGAAGCTTTCAGAAGATACAGTTGCTTACATTGACTCTTTTCATACAAAGGGAACGAAGGTTGTCAAAGAGAAGGTTATGGAGAGTGTTACAGAGACAGTAGTTGATGCAGAGACAGGCGAAGAGAAAACAGTTACAAAAAAAGTACCTAAGATGGTCGAAAAAGAGATCGAAGTTGATGAAAATGCACTAATAGAACTGCTAGGCGGCAGTACAAACTTCGCTGCTGCATTTGAAAAGATGATGAAGAAGAAAGAGAGCTTCTCTCTTATCGTCGGAGAAGATCTATACTTCCATCCAAAAGCAGAAAACTTGGCACTGCTGGTCTCATTGATTGAGAGTAGCTGTAGTATGAAAGTTGCTATGATTCCGCCAAAAACAAACTCACTCGGTGTTGCTTTGATATGTGATCTTGATGAGCAGGCAGAGGGGTATACGGTAGGCTACAATGAAAATGGTGACTTTAAACTTAGTGCTTTGGGAGATGGTGATCTTGATATGCCAGCTATGAACCAGCAGGAGGGTACGCTCACCAATATGAACAAACGCGTAACTCCTACCAATGCTGCATTGGAGTACAAAGGGTATGAACTCAATGACTTGATGAAAGAGTTTAAGCTAGGCAGAGAGTTGACTATACAGTGGACGGCCATGCTTGGAGATAAGAGAGGTTTCCAATCTATAGAGTTTGATGATCTTCCTAATGGATATACCAACAGCGGTGAAGAGAATAGAGGCTATCCTCTTAGAAACTTAGGTAAACGAGCAGCTCATAATTTACCAAAACGGTTTGATGAGAGTATTGCTCTTGAAGGTGAAATAGCTTATCGATGCAACCCACAGAGACAGTTTAATGATTTTACTGATAAAGCACATCAAATCTTCGAGAGCTTCTCCATCTATGCAAGTGTAGCAAAAGCTGAAGCACTTGGAGAGAAGGTAGAGGTTGATTTCGGTGGGGAGACGATGGTGCTAAGTGTAGTAGCAGATGAGAGAATGGAAGGTGACATTGTCAAGGTTCCTGATTTCAAAAGTGCAGACAGTGTCTATACTCTCTTTGGCAGAGATAGATTTAAAAATGTAACAATTAGAAAGGTGTAAATATGGAAGCAGCAGTATTACCTGAAGTAACCAGTGCCGGAGTGGTCATAAAAGCGATCATTATCTTGGCAATTGTCTCGGCACTAGCGGGATTTGGTACATTTATTGAACGGAAAGTTTTGGCATTTATGCAGCGAAGACTAGGTCCTATGCATGTAGGTCCTTATGGTCTACTGCAGATTGCAGCAGATGGTATCAAACTCTTTACAAAAGAGGATATCATTCCGCAACATGCCAATAGGCTTATATTTATGGTAGCCCCTATTATTACAGCGGCGACTGCATTTATAGCATTGGCAGCTGTTCCGGTCTTCCCTGACTTTACTATACCTGAGTGGATACCACTTCTTGGTGGCACCTTTGTACCCTCAATAGCCGCTGATATAAATATCGGTGTACTCTTTGTCCTTGGTATGATGGCAGCAGGACTTTATGGTCCCCTGTTGGCAGGTATGGCACAAGCAAACAAATGGGGAATTATAGGTTCAGCAAGAACAGCGATCCAGTTTCTCAGTTATGAGGTGGTTACGGGACTCTCGATCTTGGCACCTATCATGTTGGTAGGCTCTCTATCATTGGTTGACTTCAATAACTATCAGACAGGTGGATTTAGCTCCTGGATGATGTGGCAGCAACCTGTAGCTTTTATACTCTTCCTGATTGCAGGCTTTGCTGAAACAAACAGAACACCGTTTGATCTCCTTGAGCATGAGGCAGAGATTATATCCGGATATGCAACTGAGTACTCTGGTATGCGTTGGGGTATGTTCTTTATCGGAGAGTATGCCAATATGATTACAGTATCTGTTTTGGCTGCTGTTATGTTCATGGGTGGATATAACGATCTTGGATTTATTGCAGGATGGTTTATGATAATATTGAAGATATCATTTGTCTTCTTCTTGATGTTGTGGGTAAGAGCCTCTTGGCCTCATATCAGACCCGATCAATTGATGTGGCTTTGTTGGAAGGTATTGATGCCGTTAGCCGTCATAAATATTGTTATCACCGGCTTAGTGATGATGGTGTAAGGAGTAGAGATGAGTTTAGAGCAATTTAAAAACAGAAATGTAGGAAATCAGCCTTATGTAATGGTCGATTTCGAACCAAGCCCCAAGAGTGGTTTGGGTAGATTTGAACGAGTTGTCAAGCGTACATTCAAAGGTGAACTATTCGTTGGTCTTTATGTCACTATGAGAGAGATGATCAATGCACTATTCAGAGGAGAGATGGCTACTATCAAATACCCATTTGAAAAGTTACCTATCTCTCCAAGGTATAGAGCTATTCATGATATGTTGAGACTTCTTGAGAGTGGACACTATCGCTGTATCGGTTGTGGTCTCTGTGAAAAGATCTGTATCTCAGACTGTATCAAGATGGATACAAGATATGATGATAACCAGAGAAAAGAGGTCACTGAGTATACGATCAACTTTGGACGATGCATCTTTTGCGGATATTGTGCTGAAGTGTGTCCAGAGTTGGCTATCGTACATGGTCCACGCTATGAGACTGCATCAGAGCAGAGAGCTAGCTTTTCACTTTTTGAAGATATGCTAACTCCGATTGATGCACTCAAGCAACAACAAGAGTATGATGGATTTGGTGCGGTTACGCCAAATGCTGATGCAAATATCAAAAAAACGCCACTCGCGTACTAAAAGGAGAGAGGATGTATGAACAAATAGCTTTTTATCTATTTTCAGGCTTAACTATAGGACTCTTTTTAGTCACAGTTCTAAGCAATAATGTATTGTACGCTATGACTGCACTAGCTGCAGGGATGGTATTGATCTCAGGGTTTTTCTTCCTACTAGGAGCAGATTTCTTGGGAGCGGTACAGTTGATCGTCTATGTTGGTGCTGTTATGGCACTCTATGCCTTTGCTATGATGTTCTTTGATGCCAGCAAAGATATCAAAGAGAAAAATCCAAATGCCACTCTCATCTTCCTGCTTGGAGGTTCAATAGCACTATTGCTAGTCATAATCTTCTCTGCACCGATAATGAGTGACAATATTCAAGCAATCTTTCCTACTCTTGAGGGTGTAGGCAATGCTCAAGCAGTAGGTATGGTACTTTTCACAAAATACCTTGTTCCGTTTGAAGTAGCGGCACTGATGCTATTGGTAGCAATGATTGCAGGGATTATCTTGGCAGGGAAAAAGATGGATCAGAGTCTTACAACAGATGATGATACAGAGATGCCAAAAGTTATTTCGCAGGAGGATGAAAAATGATAGAACTAAATGACTATCTCATACTGTCAGGATTGCTTTTTGCGATCGGTCTTGTTGGCGTAGTGAGAAGAAAAAATCTTTTGATGCTATTTTTTGCAACAGAGATAATGTTAAATGCTGCAAATATCGCATTTGCTGCTGCTTCACACTTTTATGGTGATTTAACAGGGCAAATGTTTGCTTTCTTTATTATCGCTGTAGCAGCAAGTGAAGTTGCCGTAGGCTTAGGACTTTTGATCGTCCTCTATAAAAAACACGGAACACTGGATCTCGATGATCTAGCGTCAATGAAAGGGTAGTAATGGAAAAGTTTGTATATATTGCACTTTTTGCACCGTTAGTGGGTTCTCTCTTTTCTGCTCTTTTTGGGATGAGTCCTAGAAAGACTTTTGTAGGGGTGATTGCTTCACTTCTATTAGCTACCTCATTTATAGCATCTGCTATTCTTGCAGCTTATGTTGTTCAGACAGGTCACGGTATTCATGTGACGATGATGGATTGGATTAGTGCAGGTGATTTGGCAATTCCTTTTGGATTTGTTGTTGATCATATTAGTGTTACTATGATGGTTGTTGTTACTTTGGTATCAACAGTTGTTCATGTCTACTCTATAGGCTATATGGATCACGACAAGAGTTTCAACAGATTCTTCTCATACCTATCAGCATTTGTCTTCTCGATGATGGTACTAGTTATGAGTGATAACTTTGTTGGGCTATTTATCGGCTGGGAAGGCGTTGGTGTCTGTTCTTGGTTGCTTATCGGTTTTTGGTATCACAAAAAAGATGAGTCTCCGGATGTCAATCCATCCATCTCTCCATCTTGGGCAGCAAATGAAGCATTTATTGTAAACCGTATTGCTGATCTTGCTATGTTGATCGGTATCTTTGTTCTCTATTGGAATACAGGTTCACTTCAGTATGATGTAGTTTTTGCAGCACTGCCAAATCTTGATGAGACTGTTTTGACTATCGCTGCTTTGGCACTATTTATTGGTGCTATGGGTAAATCAGCACAGTTTCCACTACACACTTGGCTTACAGATGCCATGGAGGGTCCTACACCAGTCTCTGCACTGATTCACGCAGCTACTATGGTAACAGCGGGGGTCTTCCTCGTGATTCGTGCCAATCCACTCTACTCTATGCCTGAAGTTTCTGATGTTAGCTTCTTTATTGCAGCTCTTGGTACATTTGTAGCATTCTTTGCGGCATCTATGGCTTTAGTTGAGCGAGACCTTAAAAGAATTATTGCGTACTCTACACTTTCACAGTTAGGGTATATGTTTGCAGCAGCTGGACTTGGTGCTTATTGGATAGCACTATTCCACCTTGCAGCTCACGCATTCTTTAAAGCGTTACTCTTTTTGGGTGCTGGTAATGTTATGCATGCTATGCATGATGAGCTTGATATCTTCAAGATGGGTGGACTTAAAAAGGTGATGAGAGGAACTTATCTCTATATGGGTATCGCCTCTATCGCTTTGGCAGGTATTCCTCCATTTGCAGGCTTCTTCTCTAAGGATGCGATTATTGAGACAGCGTTCAACGAAGGTACACTCTTTTTATGGGCGATGCTTGTAGTAACAGCTGGTATGACAGCATTCTATAGCTTTAGACAAGTATTCTTGACATTTGATGGTGATGAGAGATATAAAGCATTTGATATTCATCCGCATGAGATGTACAAGTTTGTACTTATTGCTATGTCTCCATTGGCACTTTTGGCGATTATCGCTGGATTCTTTAGAGGGTCATTTCAAGAATTCGTTACAAGTTCAACGGTTATGCCAGACTATGTAATGAGTGATCATACGCATCACTTAGCGATTTATCTAGGTGCATTGGTACTTATATTTGCAGTTGGTGGTATTGTTTTAGCTTGGAAAAAATATGGTAAAGGACTTAAAAGAGATGAGAAAGTTGAAAACAGCTTTGCCTTTAAACTCTTGAAGAATCAATACTATATTCCACAATTTTATGCAGAGTTTATCTCTAAGCCATACTACCTACTATCTCAAATGATGTGGAAATCGGTTGATATGAAAATTGTCGATGCTACAGTTGATGGTATTGCCAACCTCTTCTACAGAGGTGGTGATTATACGAGAAAAATGAATACAGGTAACCTATCCAACTATTTGAATTGGATGAGTGTAGGTTTATTGGCATTACTGGTTGCAGCAGCAATCTCATCGGTAATAGGTTAAGGAGCAGGTAGATGGATAATATATTAAGTGTTTTAGTATTTTTCCCGGCAATTGCAGCACTGCTGGGTTTTGTAGTCGATAAAGATAGTGCGAGAGTTTATGGTATCAGTGTAGCTTCTGTAGAACTCCTGTTGGCTCTTTGGCTTTGGATGAGTTTTGATGGCAGCAATGCCGGTATGCAGTTTGTTGAGTTAGTGCCTTTGGTTCCTGACTTTGGTATCAACTACTATTTGGGTGTTGATGGAATCAGCCTCTTTATTGTAGTGATGGCTGCATTGATGACTCTTGTTGGAATGGTTGGAATGAGTACCGAAAAAGATATCAAAAATATGATCATATCGCTTCTCTTTCTTGAGATGACAATGATAGGTGTTTTTGTTGCTTTGGATGCAATCGTCTTTTATCTATTTTGGGAACTATCACTGGTGCCTATGCTATATATCATTGGTGCTTGGGGCGGACCTCTCAGGATATATGCTTCAATCAAGTTTTTCCTATATACATTTACAGGGTCATTGATCATGTTGGTAGGTATGCTCTTTATGGCATATCTCTACCACAGTATCTCAGGTATATGGAGTTTCTCTATTACGGATTGGTATGCGTTGGTACTGCCGGTCAATTATCAGTTATGGCTCTTTATAGCCTTTTTTGTCGGATTTGCCATCAAGGTACCGATGTTTCCTTTCCATACTTGGTTGCCATATGCTCACGGTCAGGCACCAACAATAGGTTCAGTAATCCTAGCAGCAGTTCTGCTTAAGATGGGAACTTATGGGTTTGTCAGATTTTCATTGCCACTCTTCCCGGATGCCTCTGTCATGATGATCATGCCTATCGCTGTGATATCGATCATTATGATCATATATACAGCTATGATAGCTTATGCTCAAGAGGATATGAAACAGGTGATAGCTTACTCTTCAGTATCACATATGGGTGTTATAGTATTGGGTACATTTGCGATGAATGCTGAGGGTATTAGTGGTTCTGTCTTCTTGATGCTCTCTCACGGGATTGTCTCGGGTGCACTGTTTATGCTGGTTGGTGTTATTTATGATCGCCGGCACACTAAGCTCATGAGTGAGTTTGGTGGTTTAGCCGCTGTTATGCCTAAGTATGCTGTCATCTATGGAATAATGTTGATGGCATCTGTCGGGTTACCATTGACTATTGGTTTTGTAGGGGAGTTCCTTGTTCTTCTTGGATTCTACAAGGTCTCTGTGATCGGTACGATCCTAGCAGGTACAACGATCGTTCTTGGTGCTATATATATGTTGTCATTATACAAAAAAAGTTTCTTTGGTCCAGTAACAAATGAGGCAAATAAAAATCTCAAAGACCTTGATGGTAGAGAGATGGCATCACTGATACCTTTGGTTGCAATAGTTATCTGGCTGGGAGTCTATCCAAAGCCTGTACTTGCCCCCATAGATAACAGTGTCAAGGCTTTGTTGAGTTTCATGGAAGAGAAGGCGATCACTCCTGAAGCCAAAGAGAGAATCATAGTAAGTACTATAACAAAGGAGGCAAAATAATGTTAGAGCCTATCAGTATAAGTTTAGCTTCCCTAAATATGATTACACTAGCGCCAATGCTTATAGCAATTGTTGGTGGATTGATCATTTTGATCATTGATCTGATTAAAGGGGGATTACATAAATCTCTTTATGTAATGTTGACAATCTTGATTCTTTTTGTTGATTTTGGTTCTGTACTGGGACTCAATATCAATGAGAGAGGTTTTTTTGATGTTATGTTGGTTGACGGTATAGCGATCGTATCACAGTTGTTGATTTTGGCTGCCTCTATGCTCTTCATCCCGTTGGCATTGACATCAAAGCGTTTCCATGAATACTCTTATCCTGAGTTCTTTGCACTCTTTCTATTCATGATAGCAGGCTTCCAGTTTATGGTTGCAAGTGACAATCTTATCCTCATATTTGTAGGGATAGAGACAGCATCGCTTTCACTCTATACGCTTATTGCACTGCACAATAGAAGCAACTCATATGAGGCAGCAGTCAAGTACTTTACGATGGGTGCTTTGGCAGCTGGTTTCTATGTGATGGGTTCTGCTGTTATCTATGCATTGACCGGTAGTGTTGAGCTATATCAAGTTGCAGATGTACTTCAGAGTCGTATCAATGAGCCTGGTATTATGATCGCAATTCTTGGTGGCTCAGTTCTTCTGTTGGCTGCTTTTGCTTTCAAACTCTCGCTATTTCCATTCCACACTTGGACACCGGATGTCTATGAGGGTGCAAGTGCACCACTTGCCGGATATATGTCTGTTGTGCCAAAAGTAGCAGCATTTGTTGTTGCTATGCGTATCTTTGGTATGTATATTGATCTAGGTATCGAGTGGGTGAGAATAGCTATATTGATACTAGCAGTAGCCACAATGACACTAGCCAATATGATGGCATTGGTACAAGAGGATGTCAAGAGAATGCTAGCATATAGTTCAATCTCACATGCTGGATTTGTCATGGCAGCATTGGCACTAGATACTACAAAGGGTAATACAGGGATATTCCTATATTATGCTCTCTTTATGTTTACGAATCTAGGAGCCTTTACTATGCTCTGGATCAGTCGCCATAAAAACAGAATCTTCCATGAGAGATATGACCACCCTTATGAAAAGTTTGCAGGTCTTATCAAGCTCATGCCGATGGCAGCTGTAGTGATGGCACTCTTTATGCTATCCCTAGCAGGCGTACCTCCCTTCTCGGTATTCTGGGGTAAGATATATATCATGAGTGCTGCTGTAGATGCAGGATACATCTGGTTGGCAGTTGTAATGGGACTCAATTCAGCTATAGCTGCCTATTACTATCTAAAGCTGATTGTCTATATGTTCCTTCTTCCGCCAGAAGATAATGATGGCACAACTATCTATAACTTGTCTAAACCTCTGATGACTATAGTTGGTATAGCAGTTGTTGCGACAGTTGGTTCAGTCTTTATAATGCAACCACTTATCTCTTATATATATTATATGGTGAGTGCAAGCGGGTATTGACCTTCTGTTATGCAAGAGAAGAGATCCCTTAAGGTCTCTTCTCTATATCTTCTATAATCTTCTTCTCTAAAGTTTCAATCTCAAGTGATATATGACTTTTAAATTGTGATCTATTAAATGTAGTTTGTCTCTTGGCAAGTCGTGCTGTATTGGTTATAATCTTCTCTTCCAGACCGGCTCTATCGTATCTCCCATCTAAAAAATCAAGAGTCTCTTTAACCCCTATAGCTTTCATACAGTTAGGTTTGCGACTATATTTTTGTTCGAGATAGCTTATCTCATCGATCAAACCCATCTTGATCATCTGCTTGGTTCTTGCAGCAATACGACTTCTCAACACTCCTCTATCTGTAACTATACGATAGATTGGAAGTTGACCTGCTATAGTCGGTATAGGTGGATGAGCTCCAAAGTATTGAGATGGTATCTGCTCTGTAGCAAACAGTATACTCAACGCCTTCTCTATACGATATCTGTCACTAGAGGCTATGTTTCTCATATAGAGGGGATCAAGTGTCAGGAGCATCTCATACGCTTTTGGGGGATTTGCCATCATGGTATCTACTCTATCTTTTTGGGATCTACTCAGCAGCGGCAGAGTCGAAATACCATCCATTAAACTCTTGAGATAAAATCCAGTACCACCTACTATGATCAAGTTTTTTCTCTGGCTCTCTGCTTTTGCGTAAGCTTGTAGATAAAGTTTTGAGAACATAGTAACATCAAAAGATTCATCTGGGTAGATAACATCTATACCATAGTGAGAGATACCATCTCTATCTTGCTTGGTTGGCTTGGCAGAGGCGATATCTATCTCTTTGTAGATAGAGAGTGAATCAAGAGATAGGATGATGGCACTGTAACTCTTTGCTATCTTCACCGCCAATCCACTCTTGCCCGATGCTGTAGGTCCGATAATGGCAATCTGTCTTATCTGATCATTCATAATGCAATCATACAATAATAAAGAAGATTGATACTAAAAAAAGGTAAAATAGTATAATTTTTTAGGAAGTGTGCTTATGAGACTATTTGAGAAGAACAACCGTTTTAATGCTGCAAATATTATATCATTTGGCAATATTGTAGCAGGTGTTATCGCTATCTATTTTATCGTGCAGGGTAACTTTTTTGTTGCTATTGTATTGGCTTGGATTGCAGGTGCATTGGATATAGCAGATGGCAAGGTGGCTAGAAAGTATAATCTATCTACAGAGTTTGGGGTACAGCTTGATAGTTTTGCAGACTTCATCTCTTTTGTTGTTATGCCATCTTTTCTGCTCTTTTATGCACTGCGAGGGGGCAGTGGGCTTGGTGGCATAGGGGAGATAATAGTCGGGGTTATCTTTATCTTTTATATCATCAGTGGATTGAGACGCTTGATCGAGTTCAATCTCAAAGTAGATGCAGGAGAGGTAGCCAACTATTTTGAGGGTGTACCTACCCCACTAGGTGCTATACTGCTATGGATACTCTATCTCATATATAGTTACGCATTGATCCCAAATCCTTATGTGATCGCAGCTATGGTACTGGTGATCGCTTGGGCATTAAATAGCAAAATAAAGATAAAACACCCATAAGGAGATAATAGAGTGTCGAAGTATGATAAGATATTGGAGAAATTCAATCAATTTTCAGAGTTGGTAATGTTCAAACATACTCTATTCTCTCTGCCATTTATCTTTATATCTATGTTGGTAGCTGCACATGGATGGTTTGGATGGAGGCTGTTTCTTTTGGGTATTGTAGCGACAATCAGTGCAAGAAATTTTGCGATGGGTGTCAACCGCTATCTGGATATGGATATAGATATTCTAAATCCACGCACCAAAAACAGACCTTCGGTTGATGGTAGAGTGAGTGAGAAGCAGATGAAGATTTTTATTGTTAGCAATGCTCTTCTCTTTATAATAACAGCATTTTTTATAAATACTCTATCATTTATACTCTCCATACCTATATTGGCTATACTCGGAGCCTACACCTACTTCAAGCGCTTTAGTGCCGCTGCACATCTGGTTTTGGGGTTGAGTTTGGGTCTTGCACCCATAGCTGGAGCTATTGCAGTGTTGGGTACGATCCCTCTTTGGTCTATATACCTAGGGGCAGGTGTTATGTTTTGGGTAGCTGGTTTTGATCTACTCTACTCACTCCAGGATATAGAGTTTGACAAAGCTCACGGTCTGCACTCTATACCCTCCAAGCTAGGTCCCAAAAAAACTATGATGCTTGCTAGAGTCTCTCACCTGCTTGCTATTATCTTTTGGGGACTCTTCGTAGCACCATCAGGGGTAGGTAGTTTTGGTACTCTTGCAGTGATAGTAAGTGCTATGCTATTGATCTATGAACACTATCTAGTCTCTGGAGATTTCACCAAGATCGACAAAGCTTTCTTTACTGTCAATGGCTACTTGGGATTTGTTTTTCTATTGATCATCATAGCAGGCATGATTTGAGTGTAGACCCTAGCTGGCGAGAGACACTACTATCCTCCTACGGTCAGCTATCCCAAACCTACAGAGAGTATCTTGAGTCAGATCAAAACTATTTCCCAAATAGAGAGAACTACTTTAATGCATTTAGGACTCTACCCAGAGAGAGGGTACGATATATTCTCTTTGGTCAAGACCCATACCCTAGAGTAGAGAGTGCTATAGGGTATGCCTTTATCGATGGCAAGGTTGATGATATCTTTAGCAGTAGCGGCTTGAGTAAACCAGTAAACCGTGCGACTAGCCTAAGAAATTTCATCAAAATGGCACTAGTGGCAAGAGGTAATCTAGATATCAATGATACTTCACAAGAGGCCATCAGCAATATAAACAAAGATGATCTTATCACCAGTATCCATCAGCTCAAAGAGAATTTTGAACAAAATGGTGTACTGCTTCTCAACACAGCTCTCATATTTAGCTCCAAAGAGGAGAGCCGAAAACATATCAATGCTTGGAAACCTTTTGTCGAAATGCTCTTATCCCAGATGCAAGAGATCAACCCTACACTCATCCTCTTTGGCACCCATGCCAAAGCACTAAAAAAACTAAAGGAGATCGAAAAATTTCAATCCATAGAGCTAGAGCACCCCTACAATCACACCTTTATATCCAATAAAAGTGCATTAAATCTCTTTGGTTCTATGAATCTGCTTGCAAAATAAGGTATTTTTCGCTAAAATGCGACCTTCACATATAGTGCACTCATGGCTCAGCTGGATAGAGCATCGGTTTGCGGTACCGAAGGTCACAGGTTCGAATCCTGTTGGGTGTACCACTTAGGATTCTCCCAAAAATAAAACCCCACAAAAACCATACTTTCAAAGATTTTATCAAAAAATAATTATTTTAACTCGTTTCCCTCCTCGGTGGGAATGAGCAAAAGTTAATAATACTTTACATTTTATATAAAAAATGATATATTGTTAATCAATATTAACAATAGGTACACGATATGAATATTTTTGCAAATAAATCTGATGCAGGTAACTTGAGTTATAATGAAGATAGTCATGAGCTTATCTTCAATTATACACATGATAATCCTATCTCTCTTACTATGCCATACAGCAGTAAAAGCTACACATCTTACTACCATCTACACCCTATTTTTGATATGCATATGCCAGAAGGGTACTTGTTTGAGGTTTTAAGAGTTTACTTGCTAAAGAGCATGGCAAGCTAGATAACTATACACTACTTACATATCTTTCTAAAAAAAAATTTACATATAAAAAAGAGAAAGATGATTTTTATGCTTTTGAAGAATTTTGTGTCCTTTTTGGATACAACAAAGAGAAAAAGTATTATGGTTCATATGAGCAGATAGCAAAAGCAATTGCAAAAATATCAACCCAAAAAGAGGAAGATTTAGAGCAGTTTTTTAAAATGACAGTGATGAATTATATGCTTAAAAATGGAGATGCACACTTAAAAAACTTTGGCATACTCTACGAAGCAGGGATACAAAATCGTTTTCTTGCTCCTGCATATGATGTGGTTTGCACAAACATCTATTTGCCGAAAGCTAAGCCTGCCCTAACGCTACAAGGTAAAAAAATATGGTTCTCTAAGGATGAATTACTAATATTTGGACAAAAATATTGTCTACTTAATCAAAAAGAGGCAGAGGCTTGTTATGCAAAATGCGTAAGTGCTATTGAAACTATACAAAAAGATATAGTAGAGTATGCTAAGGAGAATAGAGACTTTCAAGATTTTTCTGAAAAATTTGTGAAGATACTTAATTTCTCACTCGATCAAAATAGTATAAAAACCTATAAGGATATATCTGATGGAATTCTATGAGATAGGTGCACTAGTAAAAACGGCTAGAAGAGAGAAGAGATTAACCCAGAGTGACCTTGCAAAACAAGTGGGCATCACACGACAAACC
>JAYEOM010000004.1:0-27133 GCA_034722955.1 Campylobacterota bacterium | reverse complement strand
TGTGTTGTTGGACGCGTATTATAGCCCCTTTCTCTCTCTTTGTCAAGGGTTTTTGTGAAATTCTTTTAAATTTAGTGAAATTTAGGGGAGGGTTTGGGGTTTTTGGGGGTGGTGCTTACATTGTATAGTGTGTTTTTCTTTTTTTTTGCTTAAGGAGGTGGTAACTTTATAGTTACTCCTCTTTATATACAGAGAACTCTCCGCCTTTTTCACTCAAAAACTCTTGCATCTTTTTTTGACCTAGTTTCCTAGCATAATCTTTTGGACTCATTCCTGCACGATCTGTCGCATTGATCTTGGCACCATATTCAAGCAGGAGTTCAACAGTTTGAATATTGCTGAAACATGATGCAAGCATTAAGGGTGTGATACCGCTTTTTCGGCTACTGGCATTGACATCTAGCCCTTTGGCTATACATAGCTTAATAATGTCGTGTCGCTTAAACTTGATCGCTGTATCGAGTGCAGAGATGCCTGTATCATCACAAGCTTTGATATCTAAACCATACTCAAGCAAAAGCTCGATCGCATCCAAACTGGCATAATTTCGTATCACATAAAAAAGAAGGCTGATCTCGTCATGATCTTCCAAATCATACTCTTCGCCGATGATGATTGGCGTGGAGAGATCTACCCCCTCTTCGAGCAGTGCTTTCATCTTAACCAAGTTGTCATGTTCTATAGCTTCTAATAATTCTTTCATCTTCTATTCCTTTTGTATGTTGCCAATTTGTTACTACTGAGCGATATACTTCCGCCGTCCTTTGGGACCAAATCAATAAAAAGAGAGAGACAACATGAAAATCAAGAAAACACTAAAAAGTGTGATCAAAAAAGAGGGTAAAGAGTCATTATCCTACAGAAGGATTGCCAAACTCAAAACTTCCAGAGAGTTTGGCTACCTTGTGGATACTAGTAGAGCCTAATAGTTTTATGAACCAAACGGGTTCACTCCACCCATCATCCCCATAGCTTGAGACTTTTTGTTCTCTTCTACCATCCTAGTGATATCATTCATCACAGAGATCAGCAATATTTGCAATGACTCTTTATCATCCATCAATGAATCATCAATCTCAAGATCAATAACTTCACCCAGTCCATTTGCAGTCAATGAGATCAGTCCACCACCTGCTTTGGCAGTGAACTGTATATTTTTTGATTGCTCTTGAACCTCTTTGGCTTTCTCTTGAACCTCTTCGAGCATTTTGCCCATATCACCTAGATTTAACCCTTCAAACATGATACAATCCTTGCATTATTCTAATCCTTCAAAAGTCTGTGCAATCGAGTTATCATCATTGAGGATGACAACTTTTGGCAAATGCTTGTCTGCCTCCTCTTCACTCATGGAGGCATAAGCGATAACTATGATCTTATCACCTATGTGGACTTTGCGTGCGGCTGCACCGTTGAGACACATCTCTCTTTTTCCTCGCTCTCCTGGGATGATATAGGTCGAAAAACGCTCTCCATTGTTGACATTGACGATATCTATCTTTTGTCCCACACGCATAGCTGCGGCATCCATAAGATCTCTATCTATAGTGATAGAACCAACATAATTTAGATTTGCATCCGTCACTGTAGCTCGGTGTATTTTACTATAAAGCATCGTAATGGTCATATGCTCCCTCTCCCGTACATTTTATATCTTAAACCCGAATTATGCAACAGAGTTGCTAAAATAGCGTTTATGCTTGTGCCTAGGGTGTTTGTGAAAAATTTGAGGTTAACCCAAAGGTTAATCGATGATTTTCTCGCAAATGCCCTATGTGCAATGATGAGTGCTAGTTTAGTAATCTCTATTGCATATTTCGGGTTTAATTATACCACAAAAGTGATTATCAAAAATAGTTTGATATTTATCGTATCATAGATGAAGGAGAGATAGGCTCGCCCCACATCTCTTCAGGGATAACATACTCATTTACGACATTACCGCCTATGATATGTTCGTCAATAATTTTATCTATCTTATCTTTTGTCAACTCTACATACATAGTGTGTCCTGGCTCCACTAGTACAACTGGTCCCTGCTGGCAACGATTGAGACAACCTGTTTGTATCGGCTGTACTGTTGCAATGATCCCTTTTTGCATCAGTGTTTGTGCTAAGTGCTGAAAGAGTTCCTGTGATTCTGGATTGTTTTGGCTTACACAGCTGGGTTTTGGCATTCCCGGAGGTGCTGACTGCTGACATTTAAAGATATAAAAAGCTGGTTGTGGTACGCCATTTATCATGGTAGATCCTTTAATTTTCTATTTAATTAGGAGTTATTTACTCTTATTTGTGCAATTTTAGCAAAATTTTCTCTGTTATACCTTTAAGCTTGACAAAAATCAACTCTATTGAGAGCAAAAAGGATTATAATCGTGAAATTAATCAAGGAGTAATTTATGAACTACCCATCTTTTTTCGATCAAGTTGAGCCTATCTCTCTACAGGATCCTCTTAGTAACTTTCTAGGTGCATTTATTGATGGCAAACTGGAGATTACTTATCTTGATTGTGTCAAACTTGCAGGACACTCTTGCCCTACTGTAGCTGGTGCATACCTGATGGCACTCCAAGGACTCAAATCACTATATTCAGACTCATTGCCTCAAAGAGGATATATAAAAGTAGAGATGAGAGAGAGTGAAACAGAAGGCGTCACAGGTGTTGTATGCAATACGATCTCATTTATTGCCGGTGCAGGCGGAGCAGGAGGATTCAAAGGTCTCCAAGGCAATATGAGCAGAAATGATCTCATCTCCTATGGTGCAGATATCACGTGTGAAGTACGCTTGACTCGTATCGACAGCGGTGCTAGTGTTGAACTTGACTACAATCCATCTACTATTCCACCATCTCCACAGATGTTACCACTGATGAAAAAGATGATGCAACAGATGGCTTCAGACGAGGAGAGGGTAGCCTTTGGTATGCTTTGGCAAGAGCGTGTAGAGAAGATCTTGCTAAGCAGAGAGAGCTGGGATCAGATGATTACTATCGAAAAAAAGGATAAAAAGTGATTATATCAAACTATATGAAAGAGGAGCACCGTGAATGCGATACACTTTTTGCAGGTGCAGAGGAGGCTGTTGCATTGGGTGAGTGGGAGGTAGGAGAAGAGTGTTTTTTGGCTTTTGCCAATGAGACACTCACGCACTTCAAAAAAGAGGAAGAGGAACTTTTCCCTGCTTTTGAAGCACAAACAGGTAGCACAGAGGGGCCTACACAAGTCATGCGTTTCGAACATGAGCAGGTCAAAGGATTGATAGGCAAGATGGCTCAATCTCTGGAGAGCCAAGATAGAGATGCTTACCTTTCTCTAGCAGAGTCTATGATGATCCTCCTCCAGCAGCACAATATGAAAGAGGAGCAGATGCTCTATGCTATGTGCGACAGAGTTATGCCTTCAGAGCTCAAAGAGGAGACACTTGCCAAAATGAAGGATGTAGCTCTGTGAAAAAAATCTTTCTGGATAGTAGAGAACTTGAACACCCAAAACCTCTAGAGAAAGCTATCGTGGCATTGAGGGAACTAGATGATGAGAGTTATTTTTATATGCTTCATCGCAAAAATCCCATACCTCTTCTCAGCCTTGCAGAGGGGCAAAACTTCAAACTTCTCAGCTATGAGGAGAGCGAAGGAGTTTGGCACATCCTCATCAGCAAAAACAGAGATATAGATCTAAACAATCTGATCGAAAACTCTTTTTAGGTAGATCAAATTTATGTTTCAACAAAATGGTCTCTCTCTGGACCAAGCCCCTCCGATATCTGTAGTCTTTCGTCTCTTTTTTGCAGCAGCTCTATTTGGTATCTTGGCAGGATTTATGATCCTCTTTTATCGGGAGACTCTTTTTGATCCTCTCTCTTCGGGTGCGATTACGCTCACACATACTTTGACACTGGGAGTTATGGCCTCTTTTATGCTAGGATCTCTGCTTCAGATGCTTCCTGTTATTGCCGGAGTTGTCCTAAGTTCACCTATCAAACGATCTTGGTGGATTCAGGTACCTTTTGTATTGGGGACAATTTGCCTTCTCCTGGCATTTAACCTTCAGGCATACAGTCAGCTCTACACAGTCGCATCACTCCTATTGGGTGCTAGCCTACTGGGTGCTACTCTCCTCATGCTCTCTCGGCTTATGAAACTCTCTCATCATAGTGCCTCTTCACGAGGTATGATGATCGCACTCTTGGCTCTTACTATGACCGTTTTACTAGCACTCTATCTCTCCGCTACTTTGAGTGGTTTTGCTGACGGTAGCTACTATCAAGAGATCAAAATAGTTCATTATCACTTTGGTCTCATAGGATGGATTGCACTCCTGATCATCTCGATCTCTTTTCAAGTTATAGAGATGTTCTATGTCACTCCACCCTACCCCAAGATACTATCACTATACTTGACAGCTGCTATTTTACTCCTGCTAATTATCAAAATACCACTAATTTTATTTCTCTTTTCAAGTATGATAGCTATAGATATACTGCTAGCTCTTATGCTGATAACTTATGCTGTATTTACACTCTATAGACTCTCCGAGAGAAAGCGTCCTCTAGCAGATGCCACTATATGGTTTTGGAGACTGGGGATGGGGAGTCTGATCCTCTCTATGCTTCTTTGGATCACTTCACTACTCATCCCCTCTCCACAACTGCAATCCATCACATATATCTCTTTTGCCTCTTTTGCACTCAGTATTGTTTTTGCGATGTTTTACAAGATAGTTCCGTTTCTCACTTGGTTCCATCTCAATGCTCAGGGCTACTACACTGCCCCTATGATGCACGAAGTGATCCACCCAAAAACAGCAAAAAAACATTTTTGGATTCACTTAGGTACGATTGTAATACTGATACTTTCTCTTTTTATAGAGGATTTGATCTCTATTGCAGGGGGTTTGACTATACTATCATTTGGATGGATATCTTATCAGATCATACATGCTCATCTACTATATCGCAAGACAGAGGAGACAGGTGAGAAGTTCGATATGGGCAATATGGGATAAAATATTGTAGTATACTGTTAAAAATAGGAGGATAAAATGAAAAAATACTCTTTTCAATACTCTTGATAAGGCTACCCCAAGGAGATAAACACACAAATAGCTTTAGGCTACCCCAACGAAATAAACACCCAAATAGAAGCCACAGAGAGGGTGAGATTTGCAAAATATAATTCGTAGGACTAGCCAAAGCTAATTCAAGAATTATATTTTGTGAAGATTGCCCTCTCTGTGACTTCCCTACGGGCTTTATGAGGTTTCCCATATACTGCGTTAATCGTTTTTGAATTAGCTAAGGCTAGTCCTGCAAACGATTGCCTTGTCTATGAAAAACCTCATAAAGCTATTTGGGTGTTTATTTCATTGGGGTAGCCTTATTTCGTTGAGGTAGCCTAATCCGTCTCCAAACCAAACCTACTGCTCTGCTGCCATCTGCTCCTCTAATAACTCCCTCACCACTTCCCTATCGTCAAAATGGTGTTTAACTCCCTTGATCTCTTGATAATCCTCGTCGCCCTTCCCTAGGATCAGTAGTGCTTCATCTCTATTGAGTGACTCCATAGCCATCTTGATGGCCAATCTTCTATCGGGTGTGGCTACTACGCCCTCTTTGCCATGCAGACCTACCAAAATATCTTCGAGGATCATCTCTGGGATTTCATCTCTGGGATTGTCGCTGGTGACATAGATCTTATTGGCAAAACGACCGGCTACAGCACCCATACGGGGGCGTTTGCCTCTATCTCGGTTGCCTCCGGCACCAAAGACTACAGATATATCTCTATCTTTGATACTATCCAAGACTTGATACATACCATCGTCTGTATGAGCAAAGTCCACTATGATCAGCGGATCACGACTCATGACCTCCATCCTGCCTGCAACACCTGCAAAGTATCTTACCACTTCGCAGACATCCTCTATCTTTTTGCCTGTCAACATAACTACAGAGCCTACTGCCGCCATGATATTAAAGAGATTGAAGAGACCGACCATTGGTGAATGAAAAGTAGCCTCCTCCTGTAGATGCTTGACACCCGCTGTGATGCCATAAAGCAGAGAGAAGGCTTGCACTTTAAATGTCGCGGGTTCATCTACACCATAACTCTGAGCACCTATAGGGTTATAGGTTATACTTTTGATATCATCTTTGTTGAGCAGTTTGGGAGTATCATCAGCAAAAAATAGACTCTTGACCCGTCTATACTCCTCTACACTCCCATGGTAGTCCAGATGATCACTGGTGACATTGGTATGAACCTTCAACGCAAAATTGATAGCCTCGATACGATTTTGATCTATAGCATGAGAACTCACTTCCATGATAAAATAGTTACAGCCCAAATCCTTAGTCTGCTTCATATTGTGTAGCGTCTCCAAGATAGATGGGGTTGTCATACTCTTCTCTTCTATACGATTATCTTCAGCGAATAGACCTCTGGTTCCCTGGAGTGCAGGCTTCTCATCTAGATCAAGCAAAAAAGAGTATATTGCCGCCGTAACTGTAGTCTTGCCGTTGGTTCCTGTCACTCCTACTATCTTGAGAGTCTCAAGACCCCATTGATCTATCAGATCTGATGGAGTGACAAAAGGTGGCTTGTCTTCAATCTTCTCGAAGTAACTGCTATTTTGTGCTGTCTTTAGAAAGAGTGTTTGGTCATCTATCTCACTGGTGTTGTCCGTGACGGCACTGTATCCTTGATATACAAATGATATCGTCACTTCTGCTCTCCCTTAAGTAGATCATAGAGTGAGTATACCTCTTGATCATTGCCAAAGGTATTCGCGGCAGTATCGAGATAGTTCAACGCCATATCAGGGAAGCCTTCAAGTGCCAAATGTTTTATAAAATCGATAAACTCTTCTCTATTTGTAATGATAACTCTAGTGGAGAACATGATATCTTCAAAAGCCTTCTTGAAATCTCCTCTGGACTCTATGAGCTTCAAGAAATCTTCATATCGTATACCGTCACCATAATCAATCTGCTCTTGGATTGGATCTATCAGCAGCTCTTGCAGGCTGTTTTTGGAGTTATCGAGTGTATGGATGATATTGTCTATGATCTCTACAGCATCCTCTTTCTCTGACTTTATGATCTGGTAGTAGTCAAAAAGAGCTTGTGCATCATCTTCACTCTCAAGTCCAAGATCACTCAAATAGACACCAACTTTTGCTTCACCAAGGTCAGGGTGGTCTTTGAGCAGTAGTCCATAACTCTGAAGAGACTGACTATATTGACCATTGACAAACTGCTCTTCCGCACGCTTCAATAGAGTGTTTTTATTTATTTTAACCATTTTTATCCTAATTGATCTAGCTTATCTTCCCATCCGATAGGAACATTCATAACAGTTAACTCCGGATGGATCAATGCTCTCATCTCCTTCTCTACACCAAATTTTAGTGTAGTTCCACTGCTTGCACAACCGATACAAGCACCCTGTAACTGTACAAAGACAGTACCATCTTTTATAGCAATCAATTGAATATCACCACCATCCAGCTTGATAGAGGGTCTTACTCTCTCTATCACACTCTCTACTGCCGGCTTCAACTCTTCATCTGTAAACGGAATCAATATTGATCTCCTTGTCTATATTATTAATTTCATTATACCAGATTCTGTTTATTGTGTTCTTATATTATGAATGTAGTATATGAATAGGTAGATAAGATAGTAGGTCGCTAGAACAAGGATAGATACCTTGCTCTACGATTTAGCGGAGAGGAGATTATACGAGTTCGATGATCGCCATAGGTGCAGCATCACCTCTACGCATACGCGTTTTGATGATTCTAGTATAGCCGCCTTTACGGCCAGCATAGTTAGGTGCAATCTCTATAACCAGTTTGTTGGTACAAGCTTTATCTTGAAGCATTGCAAAGACTGCTTTATGTGCATTTGCATCGCCAACAGAGGCTTTAGTAATCAATTTTTCATAATAACTTCTCAACTCTTTTGCTTTTGGCAATGTTGTCTCTATTCTACCCTCTTTAGTAAGAGCGATAGAGAGGTTTTTCAGTAGTGCAGCTCTATGAGAAGAAGTTCTCGTAAGCCTACGGTATCCATGTCTATGTCTCATAGGAATCCTTTATTTTAATTTCTCTAATTTTTTAACAAGATTTGCTCTTGCTACATCACCAAGTTCAAACTCAGCACCATACCCTTGCTCATTAAGGCACTCATTGATCTCATCAAGAGATTTTTTTCCGAGATTTTTAATAGTTTTGATCTCATTTTCACTCATTAAGACCAATTCGCCTAAATATTTGATCCCTGCTCTATCTAGTGAGTTAAAGCTTCTTGCACTCAAGCCTAAAGCATCAACCAACTGTAGAAAAGGCTTCAATTCGCTATCATCAACACCTCTTTTTACCGGTGCTGTATTGATATCTACATCCAAAACCCCATTGAAGACAGATAACTGTTTATTCATAGTCTCTAGAGCATTCGTAAATGCTTCAACCGGTCCTATCTGACTATTTGTCATAATGTCAAATGTAATCTTCTCATAGTTAGGATTATCTTCAACCAATATAGGCTCTATCTTATAGTTTGCTTTTCTTACCGGTGTAAAAAATGCATCCAACGGAATAGTATCACTCTCAACTTCATCAATAAGATCTTCACTTGGTACATAGCCAATACCCTTAGTAATAACTATAGTAAAGTTCAACTCTGCATCTTCATTGAGTGTAGCAAGGTGAAGATCACCATTGACTACTTCAATCTTATCATTGTTCAAATCTTCAGCTATTATATCTTTATGTCCAGAGAAGGAGTAAGTTACTTCAACTTTTTCACTCTCATCTTTGATCTTAAAGTGGATATTTTTCATATTGATAATAAAAACAGCTACATCTTCATGCATCCCTCTTATATTATCAAACTCATGAGCAGCCCCTTCAATCTTGACAGATATAGGTGCATACCCGATAGAACTACTCAAGATCAATCTTCTCAATGGATGCGCAAGTGTGACCGCATAACCACTCTCAAAAGGGTAGGCTATGATTTCAGCTCTGTTGGAACTCACCTCATTGACTTCAACCTCAGTAGGCATAAATGGTGCGACTTTAATTTTTTTCATTGGGCAAGCCTTATGGATTATTTAGAGTAAAGTTCGACGATTAAGCGCTCTTCAACAGGGATTGAGATCTCTTCTCTTTCAGGAACTCTTGTAAAGAGTCCAAAAAGCTTCTCTTTATCAACATCTACCCATTCAACCATACCTGTCTGATTTGTCAATTCGATACTTCTGACGATTTGAGGATTGGCTTTACTCTTCTCTCTTATCTCGATCTTTTGACCTGCTTTGACTCTGCATGAAGGGATATCTACTCTATTGCCATCTACTAGGATATGACCATGATTAACAAACTGTCTTGCAGATGCTCTAGTTGTTGCAAAACCCATTCTATAAACTACATTGTCGAGTCTCTGCTCAAGCAGTTGAACCAAAATACTACCGGTATTTCCCTCTTTGCGGTTAGCCTCTTTGTAGAGTACTCTAAACTGCTTTTCGCTAACACCATATATATATTTAGCTTTCTGTTTCTCGCGAAGCTGGAGACCATATTCGCTAATTTTTGTTCTTCTTTGACCATGTTGTCCTGGAGCATAAGGTCTCTTCTCAAGAGCACTCTTACCAGCGAGTCTTCTTTCGCCTTTCAATCCAAGATCAACACCAAGTCTTCTTTCTAGTTTCTCAACTGGACCTGTATATCTTCCCATTATGATACCTTTTTATTTTTTCTATATTATTAAATGAGTAATTAATTACTCTTTTGGCTACACTCTTCTTTTCTTGGGAGGTCTGCATCCATTGTGAGGAAGCGGTGTGATATCTTTCAAGAATGTCACACGAATACCTTCTGTAGCACCTATAGCTTTAACAGCAGTATCTCTACCAGATCCAGGTCCTTGTACTTTGATACCAACCTCTTTGATACCATTCTCTTGTGCTTTTGCCATTGCGTCAGCTACTGCTTCAGTTGCAGCAAATGGTGTTGATTTTTTACTTCCCTTAAAACCTAATGCACCGGCACTACTCCAAGCGATTACATTTCCCATCTCATCTGTTACTGTAATTACAGTGTTATTAAAAGTTGCAGCAACATATACTACACCTTTAGCAATACTCTTTTTTGCTTTTTTCTTAGCCATTTATACCACTCCTGCTTTTACGCCGCGCCAACGGTTTTTCTTTTACCCTTACGAGTTCTTGCATTTGTCTTAGTTTTTTGACCACGAACAGGAAGTCCTCTTCTATGTCTAAGCCCTCTATAACTACCCAGATCCATCAATGCTTTGATATCCATAGCAACTTTTTGTCTCAAGTCACCCTCAACCATAAAGTGCTCTTGAAGCTCTTTACGAATCATAGCTGCCTCAGCATCACTCAACTCATATACTCTCTTATTATAATCGATACCTGTAGCATCAAGGATCTTCCTTGAAGTAGTCAATCCGATACCAAAAATGTAAGTAAGTGCATACTCCATTCTCTTTTTCTTAGGTAAATCCACACCTGCTATACGAGCCATGCTTATCCTTGTCTCTGTTTATGTTTTGGATTTTTACAAATCACGCGTACTATACCTTTGCGCTTGATGATTTTGCAATCATCGCACATCTTTTTAACCGATGGTCTAACCTTCATTGGTTGTCTCCTGCCTTAGTTTTGCACCTTGTTGATATAGACACTCTATGTGTCATTTTCGCGTGGATAGCTGAGCTTTAGTTATCCAATCCTTGAATAATCAGTGCTAATTATACAAAGATTCTTCACGCAGTCCCCTGCCTATATCCAGTAATCTAGAATAATAGGGAGGGGGATTATACCGAAATATTTCTTGATATTTTCTTATAAGTTGTTTTAGGAGCCTCCTGCTCCACCAGATCCTATCAATCTCTCCATAATGATAAAGAGTATGATCGTTATACTCGGAGAGAGAATCAGCTGCCAATAGAGTTTTCCCCTAGCGATATAGAATAGTAGACCGCCCCAAGCTATCACTACCAATACAAGGTGTGCGATAAATAGTGGCACAACACTTCTAACCATAGCACCCAAACCTGCCAAAGTCAATACGGTAGCAAAAGTAGCCAAGGAGATCAACAACTTTTTCCAATCATTGTGACGATAAAAACTAATGGCTATCGAACCCAATGTCAACAATATAGTGATAACAATCATAGCTTTCATACTATACTACTCCTATCTACAGCTCTACAGTCTCTCTACTACACCTATACCCAGTATAGACAAGCCCTGCTTGATCACATTGGCAGTCAAAGCAGAGAGGGCTAGACGACTCTCTCTAGTCTCTCTCTCTACGCCATCCTTGAGTATAGGGTTCTGTTCATAAAAACGCATAAAGAGAGTCGTCACATCATAGAGATAAGAGGTTATCTGATGTGGTGCTGTATCTTTGGCAGCCTTGATCAATATATCCTCAAAACGCAGCAGCAGGAGAGCCAAACGATGCTCAATCTCTGTACCGATCACGATCGTACTGCCTATCGTGCCACCATAACGCCTAAAGATGCTCATGATGCGAGCGTAAGCATACTGCTGATAGAGTGATGTATTTCCATCCAGACTCAGCATCTTGTCCCAGTCGAAGATATAGTTGGACTCTCTGTTGATAGAGAGATCCGCATACTTTACAGCACCTATACCAATCGTCTTTGCTAAGGTCTCTAGTGCTTGGGAGTCATACTCATCTCTGTCTTTGATCGCCTCTCTAGCACGCACTACTGCTTCATCCAGCAGCTCTATGAGTTTGACTGTGCCACCATCTCTAGTCTTGAATGGTTTGCCGCTCTTGTCCATCATAGTACCAAATGCCACATGTTCGAGCAGAGTATCTTCCGATACAAGCTCACTCTCTTTTGCGACTTGGAAAACTTGATTGAAGTGTCCTCCCTGTCGTGCATCTACAACATAGGAGACTCTTTTTGCTCCCAACACTTCCCAACGATACCAGAGTGCTGCCAAGTCTGTCGTAGCGTAGAGATATCCGCCATCTCCTTTCTGTACAATGAGAGGGATCTCCTCACCATCTAGGAAGATACACTTGGCACCTTGACTGATCTGGACTACCCCTCTCTCATCCATGATATCTATCACTTGAGGCAGTCTCTCATTATAGAAGCTCTCAGCACGCACATCCTCTCTGCTGAGGTTGATATCTAGCTTATCGTAGATCTCTTCACAGTGTCCTAGTGAGATATCGATAAATTTCTGCCACAACCTAAGGCAGTGTGCATCACCACTCTGAATCTTGACGACATACTCTCTAGCTCTATCTGCAAAAGCTTCATCCTCATCAAAACGCCTCTTGGAATTTTTGTAAAACTGCTCTAGATCTTTGAGATTTTCACTGCCACTCTCATCTCCTATCTCTTCGAGATAAGCGATCAGCATCCCAAACTGTGTACCCCAATCCCCTATATGGTTCTGACGGATCACCTCATCACCTAAAAAGCTGAGCAGGTTTGCCAGTGTATCACCTATAATAGTCGATCGCAAATGCCCCACATGCATCTCTTTTGCCATGTTGGGTCCTGAGTAGTCTACCACTACCCTCACCGGATCATCTTTGACCTCTACACCTACTCGCTCATCAGAGAGTATCTCGCCTGCTTCCGCTCCAAGCCAGGCATCATCGAGCCAGAGATTGATAAATCCAGGACCAGCTACCTCCACCTTTGAGAGTACTCCATCTATACTTATGAGTGATGCTACCTCTGTAGCAATCTCACGGGGATTGCGTTTGAGTTGCTTTGCTAAAGGCATTATCCCATTGAATTGATAGTCACCAAACTCTGGTTTGGTTGCCTCTGCTACTGTGATACTCTCTGCATCTATAGATGCTTTTGTCAATGCGTCTGCGATAAGTCGGCTAATCTGTTCTTTTAGTTTCATTTATTGTACCCGAAGTGGATTTGGAAAAGTTGATAGTATCACCTCTCTAGGAGAGGGGTGACAAATAGATGAGGATTAAGCGTTTTCGCTTTTTGTTTCAGGAGCTTTAGTATCTACAACTTTAGTCTCATCTGTGCTCTCTATAGGTTTAGCAGTAGGTGTCTTGGCATCTGCCTCATCATCCTCTTTGACTGCTTTTTTGAAATCCTTGATCCCTTTACCCACACCTTTTGCAAGATCAGGTATCTTTTTGGCTCCAAAGAGAAGTACCACAATCGCTAAGATAATCAATAGTTCTGGCATACTTGGCATACCCATGTCAATCCTTTTTCAGCCACTCTTGTCAGGGCTATTTACTAAAATTTTGCTTATTATACTTGAAATTATTTAAGACAAGATATAGGTATCTTATAAATATCTCTGGAAGTCAGGAAGTTCCTCGTCTAATTTTTCAGCCAACTCTGGATGAAAAGATTTTCATCACTCTCGCTACGCTTGAGCCGTGCTGCTTTAGCGATGATGGTGAACTCTGAAGCGGCAGACTCTATATCATCATTGAGTATAGCAAAATCATACTCTCCCACGGCATGGATTTCACTTTTTGCATTTTCCAGCCGTCTTGCGATCACCTCTTCATCATCTGTGCATCGCAGACGAAGTCTCTTCTCTAGCTCACTCAGCGTAGGAGGTGCGATAAACACGGAGGTTGTGATATCATTGAGTTTGACTCTTACAAGTCTATGCCCCTGAATATCGATATCAAAGATCACGAGCTTGTTCAACTCTAGTGCCTCTCGTACAGGTTTGAGTGAAGTACCGTAGTAGTTGCCATGTACCTGAGCATACTCCAAGAAATTGCCAGCCTTGATATCCTCTTCAAAGGCCTCTCTACTCACAAAAAAATAGTCCCTGCCATCCAACTCCCCTACCCTAGGCGGTCTAGTTGTTGTAGAGATGGAGAAGTAATACTCTCCTATCTGAGAAGATGCCTCATCGATGATCGTACTCTTGCCTGCACCGCTTGGACCCGATAGTACCAAGATAGCTCCCCTCACTCTACACCTCCCTCGGAAATCTAATAGTTATGCTCACCTCTGCACCTGCTAGACTCTTTTTGATCTTTTTGGGCTTCATCTTGGTCAGAGCCTTCAAAAGGCTCTTATCCAAACTAATCTCCTCCTCCACTGTAGAGCTGCCACAATGCAAGCTATACTCCTCATCTTCACTAACTTCAAACTCATCATCCAATAGTAACTGCTTGATAGTCTCTATCTCACTGTTATCTAGTATAATACTCTCTATACCGGCAGACTTATCTCTATCAGTAGAGTGACTTTTCTCTTTTTCTCTTCTGTTTGATACAAATGCATCTATATCTCTCTCTATGGTTGCTTGACTATCACCGGAGAGTGACTGAAGCATTGTGATCACCTCAGAGGGGAGAAAAGGCTTTATTATCACCGCATCAATCCCCTCAAAACTATGCCCTCTATCTGTAGCAAAAAGCACTTTTTTTACAGCATTTACTCTATTGAGGTAGAGTTGAATATCTTCGGTGAGTGCAGACTCCTCATCGATAAACAACATATCATAGTGACCTCTAGGAGTAGACTCCTGACCATTAATCTCATCAACATAGATGTTTATCATACTCTTAGCACTCAGAGCAAAGAGCCTTGAGACGATAGGATTGGTATTGACTAAAAGGATATACATCTATATCTACTCCATTAAAACAGGTATATAATTTTATACTAATTTGGGTTAAATTAACTTTTGGTACAATAGTCTTCAAAATTAGATTTCTCAAAAGGATCTCCAAATATGTTTGATATTATACATATTATTCACATCTATTCAGCCTTTATATATGGGGGTTTTCTCATCGTAGACAACCTCTTTTTAGTCAAAATAGGACAAAATCTCTCTCCTGACGAAGCTGTCAAAGCTAGAGAAGCGATCATGATCCATGTAAGAAAAGTTGTCCCAAATGCTCTCCTCTTGGCAGTTGCGACAGGTATCTATATGTTCTTCATAGTTTTCGGCGAGATAGGGTCAGATGGGATGAGTAGCTTCCAGATCATGCTCTCCATCAAAGCTTTTTTGGGGCTCTGGCTTGGATTTAGAGGATTCAACCAAAAGTTTTTTGGCATCAACCCTTGGCTCTTCAAGAGCCATCTATTTCCTTTTGTGCTTGTTCTTATCATCATCCTTCTCTCACAGGTGATGTTCATCACACTATGAAGATGATGCAAGTTAGGATTTTATTGATACCGATCGATAGATGCCACACTGCTAATTTATCCATATCTGCTACAAAAGATAACTTTAAAAAGTATTTACCGCAAAATCTATTTTTTTAATAAAATTTAAAATTCAATTAAACAATATTGCATTATAATTTATTCCAGTTATGATAATTATCAATTATACTAATACTTTAAGAGGGATACTTATGTATAAAATAGTAAACAGGAAAGAGATGGCACACGGTACCATTATCTTAAATGAGATTGAAGCACCTCAAATTGCCAAAAAAGCCAAACCGGGTCAATTTGTAATGTTAATCATAGATAATAAGGGAGAGAGAGTTCCTTTGACTATGGCAAATGTAGATAGAGAGAGAGGGACTATTACTATTATCTATATGATTGTAGGTAAAAGTACAAAATCTTATAGTGAACTTGAAGTTGGTGATGGATATAAGGATATAGTTGGACCACTAGGTGAACCTACGCATCTTAAAAAAGTTGGAACTGTTGTATGTATAGGTGGAGGAACTGGAACAGCAGTTTTGCATCCAATTGCTAGAGGTATGCATGAGGCTGGAAACAGAGTTATCACAATTTTAGGTGCTCGCAGCAGAGATTATCTTATTATGGAAAAAGAGATGAAAAAGGTCTCTAAAGAGTTGAAGATATGTACAGATGATGGCTCCAAAGGAAAACATGGTTTTGTCACAGAGGAGCTTAAAGAGCTTTTAGAAAAAGGTGGGGTTGATCAAGTAGTCGCTATTGGTCCTGTTCCTATGATGAAATTTGTTTCACTAATGACAAAAGAGTACAATGTGCCAACGCTAGTCAGTTTAAATCCTATTATGATCGATGGTACTGGCATGTGTGGTGGCTGTAGAGTTACAATTGGTGGCAAAACTAAATTTGCTTGTGTTGATGGTCCCGAATTTGATGGTCACAAAGTTGATTTTGATGGTTTGATGAGAAGACTTGGTGCTTATAGAGTTGAAGAAGAACACTCTGAAAACTGTATATTTGATACAGAAGATGAGGATTAAGTTATGAAACAAGTAAAAGATTTTACAAAAAAAGAGCGACGAGGAATTCCTAGACAAGAGATGACCGAAAGACATCCAAAACAGAGAGCAACATATTTTGATGAAGTATCACTAGGGTATAGTTTAATAGAAGCACAATATGAGGCTGCTAGATGTATTCAATGTAAAGACCCAGCTTGTGTAGCAGGATGTCCTGTTGGTATCAATATCCCTCTATTTTTAGATCAAATTTTAAATCATGATTTAGAGGGTGCAATTGATACAGTTTGGGATGCTACAGCTCTGCCTGCTGTTTGTGGTAGAGTTTGTCCGCAAGAGATACAGTGTGAAGAGGTTTGTATAGTTAAAAATGATAAAAAAGGCAAACCTGCTGTTGGTATTGGAAATCTTGAGATGTATATTGCTGATTGGGCTAGAGAAAATGGTGTTACACCAAAAATAGAGATTCCAAAAAGTAGTGGTAAAAAAGTTGCGGTTATTGGCTCTGGTCCTGCTGGTATTACAGTGGCTGGAGAGTTAGCAAAAAAAGGTCATAAAGTTACAATATTTGAAGCACTTCATCAAGCAGGTGGTGTGTTGCTTTATGGAATACCAGAGTTTAGGCTCTCTAAAGATATCGTTGATCACGAATTAAAACAACTAGATGAATTAGGTGTTGAGATAAAACTAAATAGTGTTGTAGGTAGAACATATGAGATCGATGAACTACTAGAAGAGTATGGATATGATGCTGCTTTTGTAGCTGTTGGAGCTGGAACTCCAAACTTTTTAGGAATTCCAGGGGAAGATCTGAATGGAGTTTTTAGTGCAAATGAGTACTTAACAAGAGCTAGTTTGATGAAGGCTTCACAATTTCCATACTATGATACACCAATAATTCCAGGAAAAAATGTACTAATCTTAGGTGCTGGAAATGTTGCGATGGATGCAGCTAGAACAGCACTACGACTAGGTGCCAAAAGTGTAAAAATAGTATATAGAAGAACAAAAGAGCAATCTCCTGCATTAGAAAAAGAGATTCATCATGCTGAGGAAGAGGGTGTAGAGTTTGAATTTTTAACATCGCCTTTAGAGTTTATAGGTGCTGCTGATGGTAAACTAGCAGGTCTAAGTTGTCAAGTTATGAAATTAGGAGAGCCTGATGAAGGTGGTCGCAGAAGACCAATTGCAGTTGAGGGAGAACACAAATATCTTGATTGTGATTTAGCGATCATCTCAATTGGAACATCTGCTAATCCACTTTTAACTAATGTTACTAAAGGTTTAGAGCTTAACCAATGGGGCAATATTAAGGCAGATCCAAAAACAGGGAAAACAACTAAAGACAAGGTTTGGGCTGGTGGAGATATTACGCTTGGACAAGCTACTGTAATTTTAGCTATGGGTATGGGCAAAGAGTCTGCTGAGGATATGGATAAGTATTTAAATGGAGAAAAGTGATAAAAGATTTTTATTGTGGGCAAGAGTACCCACAATAATTAGGCATTAGTGTTACACATATCAATATTAAGTCTCTTGATTAAAAGCTCTACAAACTCCCCACAAGTTCTACTACAGATATAATCTTCACCAGAAAACTCTACACTAAAAAAGCCACTATCTTCACCATCTCTTCTATGTATCACTTCAGGAGCTACATCTAACTCTTTTTCAATCTCACCAATAGTATCACAAATCTCAGACCTAGAACTAGAACCTGTATAGTTCACAGTTACTCTCATATAGCCCTCTTCCATTCTAACACAAGCTGTTTTTTCGTTTGACATACAATAATCCCCCTCTTCATAATTTTGATAAATATTAATTATAAGTTTACCATAACCAATATAGATAATAAATTAAAACTTTTTACAACCGAGGCAAAGTATCAAAATCCATCAGCTTTGCGAGTAGGTTTTGCAACAATAGAGCGTGGCTTTAGCCAGAATAGTATAAAGATAGAGTACAATACGCCAAAGGATTCAAATGAAATATTTTATCATCATCGGACTACTACTTAACACTCTATCAGCCCACGAGGGCATAGAGACCCATCCTCATATATTTGGTATCTTTCATATAGGGGGTTTTCTCTCGTTCATTGTGGCGATTTTTATATTGACAATGGTCTACCGCAGGAGGGATGCAGCTCCTGACGATAGCGAATAGTTATCTTTATTAAAAGTATCATAAACTACAACTCAACATACTGTTTCTAAATTTTTCAGGTGTGACACCTGCCCACCGTTCATACTCAGTATGTTCAGCACATTATAGAAAAGGAGTGATAGGATGACAAAATTCATATTGGTATTGGTTTATATAGTAGTGTTCAATATAGATAGTCTTGCTAAAGAGAGAGGATTTGATAACTTAAATTTTGCCGTCTCTATCGACTATTCATCTAGAGCTATGAACAAACTGAAGAAAAGCGGTGAGAAGGTTAAAGTTTGGGTTGTTATAGATCAATATGGCAAGAGATATATGGAGGAGGAAGCTGTAGCCGATACCGAGATCATCATAAACCCAGGAGAAAAAGCAGTTTTCCATGGAGTTCCCCTGAGGCAAAGTAACTATCGCTACAAGAAGCATAAGAGATATATACTTACAGTCATGGTTGTCTCTGCAAGAAAAAAATACTCAAATAATATTTTAAATTGTTACTCTAGATCTGGAGAAGTAGACTATGATACTTCTAGATTAGCAGGAGAAGTACTAAAGTTTGAATGTAAATTAAATCAGTAAGGGTTTAAATGAAAAAACTTTTTATCTTCATTTAGTTGCTACACCTTCTTCTAAATTTCAGATCACTAAACTATCAATATTTTATACAAATATTAAGTATAAACTAAGTCTATATTCATTTGAAGGGGGTAAAATATAGCATAAATCTCACATAAGGTTAGATACTATGCTAAAAAGATTACTCCTGTCTATACTGCTATTTACAGCAGTACTCAACGCAACACCACCCACAAATGAAAATGTCACCACGCTCTATGTGGCGATGTTCGATCGTGCTCCTGACAGCAAGGGATTGGACTATTGGGTCAAAGAGTCCGGTCTTGACCTCGAAGGGATCGCCCAGAGTTTCTTTGAGCAGGGAGAGACTCAGGAGAAATATCCTCCAGGAACTACTGAAGAGGAGTTTGTCTTGGCAGTCTATGCCAACCTCTTCAACCGTCAGCCTGATGCAGAGGGATTGAAATACTGGAAAGAGGAGCTAGAGGCAGAAAGGATTCCTCGCTCTCTCTTTGTCCTTGCGGTAATCAATGGTGCCATGGAGAGTGATGCAGAGATTTTGAATAACAAGACAGAGATTGGGTTAGCCTTTGCTTGCGATGGACGCAGTGATACGGACGAGGCATATGCTGTTATACAGGGTATCACGGCAGACCCGCAAAGTGTGACTGATGCAATGATCAAATTCAATCTCCCAGAATGTCAGCCATCAAATGGCGATGAGTTGACCGAAGATCAGAAGTATTCACTAGCCTATATGTGGCATGAAGAGAAACTTGCCAAAGAGATTTATCTGGAGCTCAACAAAATCAATCCGGCACAACAATTGGAAAACATTGCAACAAAATCAGAAGTGAAACATATCGCGATAGTGCAAGATCTTGTGGAGGCATATGATATCAATATTACCAATCTCGCAGATTATGAAGTGAAATATTCAGTCGAAGAACTCAACAGTATGCCGGTAGGAAAGTTTGCTGTGCCTGAAATCCAGGAGCTCTATGATGCCTTGTATGATATAGGCAGGGTCTCAAAGCAGGCTTCACTCGAAGTAGGATGCATGGTGGAAGTGGTCGATATTGTCGATTTGGATAGATTTATTGTTACTCCAGGAAATCCTCAGGCGATTATTGATGCCTTTACTGTTTTGAGAGCCGGCAGCTACACACACTACTGGGCGTTCGACAAAGGGTTGATAAATATGGGCGTTAGCGATGGATGCTGTTCCCTTGGAAGTGAGTACTGTCATCCTGAATATCCTAAAAGTGAGAATGGAGGCGGCGGAAAAGGGAAGAGATAAAATTTAGGGTCTGATGATAGTGATCCTCACTAGCAAATAATTTAACTATTATTATTGATATAGGTCAATTTTAAGACTAATCATTGTAATATCTATCTGAAAAAATAAGGACAGTTATGAAATATATAATTTTAGGATTTTTACTTTTGACCTCTATGCAGGCCGAAATAGATAAGAAATGGTCATCAAATAAAAACTGTGAAGCGTGTCATAAAGATATATCTAAACATTGGGAGACATCAAGACACGCAAACTCTCACTTTAGTAAAAATGATTTATTTAAGAAAACTCTTGAATATATGGTGCTAAAAACCCCTAAACTCATCTTAGATGAAGTAAAAGTAAAGTGTGCAAAGTGTCACAATCCAAGAATCTCAAAAACAACTGTTTCAGGTAACGAAAAGATGCTTTTAGCCCTAGAGGTAGATAGCACAAAAAAAGAGTTTAATCAAGCACTGAACGCAGAGCATATGAAAAATGGTATCAACTGTATAGTGTGCCACAATATAGAAGAGATTCATTTAGACAAATCTATAGGCTCCCAAGGCTTAGAAGGTGTCAAGTTCGGTCAACAAGGTACCATGTTTGGTCCGTTTAATAACGCCAAATCACCATACCACAAAACAGAGTACAAAGAGCACTTCTCAGATAACTCTCCTACACTCTGTTTTAGCTGTCACTATAGTCATAAAAATGATGCGGGGCTAGAGGTCTATGCCACTGGAAAAGAGTATGATAGTGTAGCTAGTACAGAGGGGTGCAAATCTTGCCATATGGGCAAAAAGAGAGAAGGTATAGCATCTAACTACTCTAAGGCTGGAGAGAAACCAAAAGCTCGTATGGTTAGAGATCATCACTTTGCTAGTGTAGACAATAGTAATATCCTTAATGATAATGTAGAGACGAAAAGCTATAAAGAGTCGGATAGCCTTATAGTGGAACTAAAAAATAACTCCCCTCATAGTATACCTACAGGATATGGCTTAAGAGAACTTATAATCTCAGTAGAGTTTTATAATAGTAGCAAAAAAATGGTAGATAGACAAATAGAAGTATTAGCAGCTGTATGGAAAGATAAAGGAGGGGAAGATACAGTGCCCTTTGCTGCTACAACTCTAAGTTCCGACAACAGATTGGCAGCAAATAGCAGTAAAAAGTACCATTTTACTATCCCTGATGGTGCTAACTCTGCAAAATATATACTCTCATATAGATTTATTAATCAAAAGATGGCGAAGAAAATCGGTATTACTGACCCATTCTTCCTTAAAGAGTACAGTGTAAAGGAGAGTACATTAAGCTTCTAAAATGAACTTATATTAAACTAAATTTACTCGTTATTTAAAATGTATAAAAAGGATTTTTGATGCACCTGGGTGAAGATATTAAACCAATTAGTTATCTGAAAGCCAAAACTGCTCATCTTGGCTCCATCAAGTTTACTTATTTTTTAGCTATCAAAAGAGGTAACATACCAAAATAACTCAAGGTTCCAAAGGCTTGAGAGATATTGATATCAGGCTTAATCTCCAAAATCATCGCCTTGATGGTATCATCATCCAAATCACCTAGATACTCTCCCTCACCATGATCTTCTCTGTATATCTTTACTAAACGATGTGTAGATTTACTCTCTTCATATTTCCAAATTTTCATATCTTGCCTTTCAAGAGCTACAGCTCAACTTATTGTTTCTAAACGCTTCAGGTGTCACACCTGCCCACCGTTCATGCTCAGCATGCTCAGCATAAGGGTTTTGTGCGATCTTGAAGAGTGCTTCTATGCCTCTATACTCTCCATTCTCTGCTTGGTCTATAACCTCTTGGAGTATATAGTTTTTGAGGATATATTTGGGGTTTGCTTGGAGCATTTTTTGCTCTCTCTCTATGCTATTTGTCTCTTCTAACTCTAGCCGTTTGTCATATATATCTAGCCACTCATTCATCGGTTGGTGGTAGAGTCCTAGTCTTAGCAGTAGAGTTCTATCACTGTCGTAGTGGCTTAGTGTGCGGAAAAATAGCGTATAGTCTACTTGTAGCTTTTGGAGTACTGCTAGCAGATGTCGTACAAACTCCACATCACCCTCTTCTACTAGACTAAGTCCTAGTTTTTCTCTCATCAATTTCACATAGTATCCACTATATAGTCCATCATACCCAGCCAACCTCTCTTTCATATCCTCTAGCAAAATCAAAGGTGATAGTGCTTGCATAAGAGCAGATAGATTCCATTTGGCAACTTGGGGCTGATTGCCAAAGCTATATCGACCTTTTTTGTCTGTATGGTTACAGATATTCGCCTCGTCATAATCATCCAAAAAGGCATAAGGACCATAATCGATACTCAATCCTGCTATGGACATATTGTCTGTATTCATCACTCCGTGATTGAAGCCTACTGCTTGCCACTTAGCTATCACTCTAGCAGTTCTCTCTACTACTTCACCAAAAAAATCTAAATAGCAGTTGTCTTTACCTGCCAAGTGAGGATAACTCTCTGCTATAGAATAATCAGCCAATGCTTCAAGCTCTGCATACTTTTGATGATGGGCAAAATACTCAAATGTACCAAACCGCACCCACGAAGTAGAGAGACGCAAGACTATTGCCGCTCTCTCCCAATCCTCACGAATAACCCTACTACTAGAACCCATCAATGCCAAAGCCCGTGTAGTCTCAATACCCAAGCCAAACATCGCTTCACTCATCAAATACTCTCGTATAGATGAACGCAACACAGCTCTACCATCACCACTCCTAGAGTAGAGTGTCTGCCCTGCCCCTTTGAGCTGTAGGTGCTGTTTGCCTATAGAGCCAATATTGATAGCTCTACCATCACCAAGCCTAGGTACCAAAAATCCAAACTGATGCCCAGTATAACACATAGCAAACGCATCACTACCCTCTAGTGTCAACTCACCATTGACTAACTCCAAGAACGCATCAGTAGAGAGCTCCTCAGGGTCAATGCCTAACTCTTTGGCTAAAGCACTATTAGCATGTATGATAAAAGGATTTTTTAGAGGTGTAGGGGTAACTTTGTCATAGCATAATGGAGGCAAGGAGAGATATGGGTTGGTTAGTTTGATTTGATTTAGTTTCATTTTAATTGGTTTCATTTTAATTGGTTTCTTGGAGATATTTTACAACTCTATAAAAGTTCAACCTACAACCGTAACCCTACCACTGTGATATCATCTTTGATATCAACATTGTGCAGATAGTGGTCAAACTCCTCTAGGAGAGCCTCTTTTTGTTTTTTCATATTTTCCTGTTGGTGCTGCATCAAAATATTGGTAAAATATTTTTTGCCCATAGCAAATCCTTTTGTGCCGCCTGTCTGGTCATAGTATCCGTCGGTGCTGATGTAGAGCTGCATAGAGGGGGTGATAGGGATGTGATGCTCTTTGCATTTGAATGCTTCTGACTGGTTAGCGTATCCGATGGAGTCCCTTCCGGCGGTAAATTTCTCTAATTTATCATCTCTGATGACAAACAGAGGGGTGTTGGCACCTGCATATTTAAGGGTTTGGTCTCTTTTGTTGATGTAGAGTATACCCCCATCGAATCCTATATAGATTTTTGTCTTATTGTTGGCTTCGAGTTCTGTCAAAACCTTTTGGAGTTTGGTATGAAATGTCTGCAGGATAACCAGAGGGCTAATCTCCTCTTGGGTTTTGTGCAGGGTGTTGGTGATATCTTGTTCGATGGCTTTGACTAACATCGTCACAAATGCACCCGATACACCATGCCCTGTCCCATCAATCACCATCAAGAGTGCCTCATCATCATGATTCATAATCTCAAAGAGATAGATATCCCCTCCCACGATATCGCGGGGTTTCCATATGACAAAGGCATCATCAAAATAGTTTTTTAGTAATGCTTCTTTGGGGATGAGGGTTTTTTGGATGAGCGAAGCATATTCGATAGAGTCGGTAATCTTCTTTTTTTCTTGAGTGAGCTGGAGTGTCCTCTCTCTGACCACCTCTTCTAGGGTATCGGTATCTTTTTTGAAGCGTCGATAAAAGAGATAGGCAAAAGGAGTAAGCAACACAAAAAAGTAGAGAGCAGAGAAGATGGATCTCCAATAAACCCCATCGAGATAGACTTCGACATCACTGACTTCCAAGTCTGCACCGATGACATAGAGGGTGCCATTGGTCGACTGCTTGGGTATCAAAATCGAACGAAAGTAGCCCCACTTGTCTTTGGTCGTCTCAAAAACCGTTTTGGGGTGATTGAAGATATCGACAAGAGCGGTCGAGGCATCTTCGTAGTAGGCAAAATACTCATCGTATATTTTGGCTCTCTCTTTGGGTTTATAGCTGGTAGAGGCGAAACGCACTTTACCATCTATTTGTATAAAAGTATAGATATAGTCTGTGCCTATGAGATCGTTGTAGCGTGTGAGTTGGGTAGCTTTGTCGAGAAAGGTCGCTGCATCTATAGCATCAGGCGTGAGTAAGTTGTCATGATACTCATCACTCAAAAAGAGTGCACCTCCTACGGCTGCTAGAGTGAGTCGCTTGTCAATAATATCATAAGTCTTTTGTCGCTCTTGAGCAAAAAGATAGTAGGAGTAGAAGAGTACTCCGATGATATAGACCGTAACCATGCTAATCAGTAAGAAAAAGTTATTTTTTGTTTTCATCCAAACTCCTTAATTCATCAATAACAGTGGTAAGCTTATTGATGATATCTTTTTTTCTATCACTATTTTTGAGATTGCCTTTATCAATATAGAGGGTGATATCATCCTCTATGAGATTGATCTCATCTCTCTGTTTGATCTTATCAAAAAAGTTGACGACTGCATAGGTGGGGATGGGGTAGGGGATGCCTTTGAGAAAGATGGTATCTTTCTTTTCACAAAAGATCTTATCTTTGACCAGCGAGTAGGTCTCGTGGGAGATGAGGATGTTGTTGGGGTTGGCATTGGATTCGAGTCGGCTGGCGAGATTGACTTGACCTCCGATGATGGTGTAGTCCATCCGATGGGTACTCCCGAAGTTCCCCACTGTCGTAAAGCCTGTTGAGATACCCATCCTGACCTTAAAAGGCTGGAGTAGTCCACTGTCCATCCAGATAGGTGCTAGCTCCTCCATCCTATCTCGCATATCGATAGCCATAGAGACACAGCGCAGAGCATCCTCTCTCTCTCCTCTACTCTCAGGATCACCAAAGAACACCATAATCGCATCACCGATAAACTTATCAACTGTAGCTCCGTGGTTGAGAGCGATGGTAAACATCTCATCTAAATAGTTATTGAGTAGATCACTCAAAATCTCTGGCTCAAGATTCTCTGTGGTTTGGGTGAAGTTGACTAAATCTGAGAAAAATATGGTCAACTTCTTTCTGCTAGATTTGAGTGTGACATCTTGCTTGCCCGAAAAGATAGAGTCATAGATTTGGGGTGAGAGATAACATGATAGCTTATGGGACAACCCCTCCAATAGTTCATTTTTAGTATTGAGTTTATCTTGTTGTTTATCACTCATTTTGATGATTTTGTCTAGTTGCTTGAGTGTTCTTCTATATGTTTTGAGGAGTTTTGCTATCTGCTCTTTTTTATCATTGAGATTGATGTTGGATATCAAGCTCTGCTCTATCTCGATGAGAAGACTCTCTTCTCTTGATACTCTCTTCTCTTGCACTCTAGACTCCTCGTATCGATTTATACTTTGCTTTGAATGGTAAAGGTCAGTGTTGATAAATCTTCTTTGAACTCCTCTCCATACTCTTGCAGGGCTTCATCTTCTTCATCGTGAATCCAGTTGATAATGATATGACTACCCTCTTTGGCAGCATCATCAAAGAGGTCAAAGATATCCATCAAGACTTTGGAGCTGCTACTGTTAAAGTAGATGAGTTCTATATCTATGATAACCTCTTGGGTACCGAGTGTATCAATATAGCCCTCTAGCCATTGAAATACAGGATCATAAAAAGAGAAGGTATTTTCAGGGTAGGATTCGCCACGGATAGAGTGATGATGTGTCGTCAGATCAAAATTAATCTCTGGCGTACTTTTTGTTTGTGAAATATATAAATTTTCCATCTCAATGCTCTCTTATACTATAATCTTAATCGTAAAAAAAGATTTGACACTGTCGATAGTCTCAAAATTGAACGATATGGGTTCTGATGATTTGCGTGCCATCTCTATAAAACCAATCCCTGCACCGCCCTTACCATCAAGAGAATTGGTCTCTTTGCGTTTAAGCTTATAGAACTGTTTAAGCTCATCCTGACTCATCTGTTGGAGTTGTGTCAAGTGTCTTTGTAGCTTTTTAATTTTATCATTGGCGATGTTGTTGCCACCAGATATGAAGAACTTGTCACCCTTTTTGCCTATGGTGACGATACCTAGACTCATATCATGATTCTCGGAATCTTTATCTTCTGAGTAGTTGATGACATTTTGAACTTGTTCTACAAAGATAGAAAATATTTTAGAGGAGACGGTACGACTCACTTCATCCTCCTGGAGCTTCATACGCAGCGTATTGCCTAACCCCACAACGATATCATGAGACATAGGTCCACAAAAAATAAAGATAACACCCTCAGTATCCAAGCTTTGCTTAAGTTCGTTTAAATGTTTCAGCATTCGTTTCACCCCCCCTACAATTAAAGTATCTATTCAATTAATTATATCCACTTCTTAATTAAAAGTATCAATAGATCAAATAGGGATTAATCCTTACGATGAGACCTCCTCCTCTTCTGCCTTGCCACAACACCCCTGTGAAAAGTTCAAATATAGTATAGGCAGGATGATCAAAGTAAGCAGTGTCGAAGAGATAAGGCCATTGATCACAACGATAGCCAGAGGTCTCTGTATCTCAGAGCCAGGACCCGTGGCAAACAGGA
>JAYEOM010000003.1:0-6925 GCA_034722955.1 Campylobacterota bacterium | reverse complement strand
GGGTGTTTGCACTTGCAGAGGCAAGAGATTTTTGAATAGTGAAGTGTTCTCCTGTCTGCATAAACATCCAGTTCTTTGCTACTCTTTGGGTATCTTCGAGTGAAACAGGTTTGGCAAGCAGACTCACACCGGCTAATCCTAAACCAAGCAGAGTTAAAATCTTGATTTTACTTAACATAACTACTCCTTTTTATTAGTCTTACTGATCAATTCTACTACTTTGGTGCTTAATTATAAATAAATATAGAGTATTACATTAGGGGGAGTTTTTGCACTATTGAGATCTATCTTTTATGATAGATCGTCAGATATGTAACTAGGAAAGGTGCTAGAGTCCTGCCTCTTGTATCGCTTCCATCTGTGCATGTGCTATGAGTGGGTCGATGACAAGCTTTAGGTTGCCATTTGTAGTGATATCATCCAAGGCATAGAGGGTGAGTCCTATGCGGTGGTCGGTAAGGCGATTTTGCGGATAGTTGTATGTTCTGATCTTTTCTGATCTGTCACCTGAACCAACCTGAAGTTTTCTCTGGCTAGAGGTCTCATCGAGCTGCTTTTGAAGCTCTGCCTCGTAGACTCTGGCTTTGAGTACTTTCATCGCCTTATCTCTGTTTTTGTGTTGTGACTTCTCATCTTGGATAGCAACAACTACACCTGTAGGGATATGAGTCAAGCGTACAGCTGAATCGGTAGTGTTGACTGACTGTCCACCACATCCACTAGAGCGGTAGACATCCATCTTGACCTCATTGGGTTTGATATCTACTTCGACATCATCAACTTCGGGGATAACTGCCACAGTTATAGCTGAGGTGTGAACGCGTCCTTGAGTTTCGGTATCTGGGACGCGTTGTACACGATGAGTCCCTGCTTCATACTTGAGCTTGGAGTAGACACCATCTCCTTTGATCTGGGCGATGACCTCTTTGTATCCTCCTGCTGTTCCTTCGCTAGAGCTCACAAGTTCAACTCTCCAGCCAACTTGCTCTGCAAAACGAATATACATTTTGAAGATATCTGCAACAAAGAGAGCACTCTCATCGCCACCTGCACCTGCTCTAAGCTCAAGGAAGATATTTTTATCATCATTTTTATCTGTGGGAATCATCAGGATCTTGATCTCCTCTTCTAGTTTCGGCAGTTGAGGTTCAAGTTCGCCAAGCTCCTCTTTTGCAAGGTCACCAAGCTCCAAATCACCAAGAAGCTCTCTGTTCTCTTCGATAGCATCAGCTATTTCGATATACTCTTTGGCTCTCTCTACTAAAGTATTCAGGGATGATTGCTCTTTTCCAAGTTCAGTCATTCTTTTGATATCAGAAGCGATATCCGGTGCACTGAGCAGAGTGTTTATTTCATTATATCTATCGATAAAGGGTTGAAGTTTTTCTTTGAACATGACTATTCCAATTTGTAGAATTTTTAAGCGATGGAGGTCTCTACTCTCCTCCTCTTGGAAGAGTATAGAGAGGGAGGGGTCTATTTATGCTGCTTCGACTCTGTTGACAAGCTTATTGAGACGGCTTACTTTTCTTGCCGCTGTTGTTTTCTTTATGAAGCCTTTGCTGACCAGTGAGTGAATCTGCTTGTTTGCTACTTTGAATGCTTCCTCTGCAGCTGCTTTATCATTCTCTTCTACAGCTACTTGAACCGCTTTTACGATATTTTTGATTCTTGTTCTGTAATATCTGTTTCTTTCAGTTTTTACAGCTGTTTGCAAAATACGCTTTTTTGCTGATTTGTGTTGTGCCATTGTGCCATTCCTTTTTTGTTTCTCACTGAATTTGACTATTTAGAGGTTTCAGTACTCTATTGGTCTAAATATTCTTGGAGTGTAATTAGTTCGCGAATGATATCTAAAACAAGATTAAAATATTATTAACTTTATCTAGGAGTAGTTCTTGTTACGAGTTTTTAATCAAGTGTGAGATAAAATGATCAGAATATTTAGATCAAAGGATCGATTTTGAAACTATTCGGGACAGATGGGGTACGGGGCAAAGCAGGTAAAAAAGTTAGTGCCTTAAATACAATGCGACTAGCTATGGCGACAGGTATATATTTTCGCCAATTTGCCAAAACCAATAGAGTACTAGTTGGCAAGGATACACGCCGTAGTGGTTATATGATCGAAAACGCACTGGTTTCTGGTTTGACTGCTGTGGGTTTTGATGTGATTCAGATAGGTCCTATGCCGACACCGGCAGTCGCTTTTTTGACAGAAAATATGCGTTGTGATGCAGGGATTATGATCTCTGCTAGCCACAATCCATACTGTGATAATGGTATCAAGTTTTTTGATAGCGAGGGTGATAAGCTTAGCGGTGAGAGTGAAGCGGAGATCGAAGAGATCTATGACAATAGAGAGCTCATAGATGCTTCACAGAAAATAGATGGAGATATAGGTACATCGAAGAGAATTGATGATGTTATAGGTCGATATATTGTACATATCAAAAACTCTTTTCCAAAGCCTTTGACACTGTCAGGCACGCGTATTGTAGTCGATTGTGCAAATGGTGCCGGATATATTGTAGCTCCTACTATCTTGAGAGAGTTGGGTGCTGATGTAGTAGTCTTGGGGGATAAGCCCAATGGCTTCAATATCAATGAAGGGTGTGGTGCCATGCATCCTGAATATACGGCTAAGGCAGTCAGAGAGTACCGTGCAGATATAGGTGTAGCACTTGATGGTGATGCAGATCGTCTCGTTTTGGTAGATGAACGGGGCAGGGTGGTTGATGGAGATAAGCTGATGGCAGTTCTTGCGTTGCATCTTAAAGAGGAGGGAACTCTCCAAGGTGCTGGGGTGGTTGCCACTGTTATGAGCAACATGGGTTTAGGTGAGTACCTCGCAAAAAACGAGCTCAATCTATATCGTAGTGATGTTGGAGACAAAAATGTAGTTGGGCTGATGCAAGATAGAGGGATCAACTTTGGAGGTGAGCAGAGTGGGCATATTATCTTTAGTGACTATGCAAAAACAGGAGATGGTATCTCAAGTGCACTGCAAGCGTTGGCATATCTGATCAAGAGTGGGAAAAAGGCAAGTGAAGTCTTTAACCCATACGACTCTTATCCTCAGAAGCTTGTCAATATTTTGATCAGCGAAAAACGGGACTTTGATTCGATTGAGGGAGTTGAGAGTCTCAAGAAGAGAGTGGAGGATAGAGGTATGAGACAACTCTTCCGCTACTCAGGTACAGAAAATAAACTGCGTATTTTGCTTGAGGGAAAAGATGAGGTGGTCTTGGATCAACTGATGGATGAGTGTGTGAGCTTCTTCAAGAGAGAGTTGGTCTGATGGTCAGACTGTTTGTCATATTTTTTCTTGTGGCTATAGGTACATTTGTAGTAGATCAAAATATTAAAACTATTTTTGTACATGGGTACTTCTGGGATAGTGAATGTATCTCACTAGAGCTGCACTACAACAAAGGTGTGGCATTTTCCCTATTTGCCTCTCTAGGTCCCTATCTAAAGTGGATACAGATAGTGTTGATATTGGGTATTATGGGATATGTTCTCTATGAAGGGTATCTAAAAAGATACGCTTTTCCTATAGGGTTACTGATAGGTGCAGCGGTGAGCAATCTCTATGATCGTTTTATACATGGCGGAGTAGTGGATTATGTCGCTTGGCATTGCGGATTTAATTTTGCTATCTTTAACTATGCAGATGTGATGATCGATATAGCTATTGTTTGGATCTTGATACTCTCCTACTTTGACAAAGAGTCCACACCTTCATGATGCGATACCTATACTCTCTCATCTTGTGCTCAGTGATACTTTGGGCAGGAGCGACCGATACAGATATAGTGCCGTATGGTGTGGATGGCAGGAGTTATATGAAGATCCGTATTTTGGATCAGAAGTCACTCTCTTACTCCAATATCAGCGGTCATCACTTTAGTGAAATCTCCGATCTAGCTTATGATCGCAAAAAAGATCTTCTCTATATGCTGAGTGATGAGGGGAAGTATTTTATTTTTGATGCAAAGTTTGGAGAGAGTATATCTGAGCTGAAGCCTCTATCAGCAGTAAAACTAGTCAAAAAAAATGGTCATGATTTTAGAAAATGGCGACATGATAGTGAGGGGATGACCATAGATAGCAATGGACGGCTGATCATCTCTTTTGAGGAGCAGGCAAAAATAGGACGATTTGACAGTAGAGGCAGAATGGTAAAATCCTACAGGCTTCCTAGAAAACTATTTAATATAAAAAACTATAGAAGTAAAAACAAATCTCTTGAGTCTGTACTCATACATCCCAACTATGGCATATTGACCGCCTCTGAGTACCCTCTCAAGAGTTCCGGCAGAAAAGAGCAGACGATCTATAGTCTCACAGGAAAAGAGTGGCACTTCAAAGCAGAAAATGCTACGAGCAGTGCTGTGGTCTCCATGGAGCTTATGGATGATAAAAATCTGCTGATACTAGAGCGGGCATATAGCGGATTGGCCAACCCTGTAGTGATCACCCTAAAAAAAGTTTGGCTAAAAAAGTGCAAACGCAAAAGCAAAAAAAAGTCTCTATGCCAGTCAGAAGTATTGGCTCAATTTAGCAGTGGTGAGGGGTGGAGTGTAGATAACTTTGAAGGGTTGACTAGAGTAGGAAAAAACCGTTATCTTATGGTCAGTGATGACAATGATAATTTTTTTCAGCGGACACTATTGATCTATTTTGAGGTTACAGAGTAGAGCCTCTTTCGGTAACCCCTCTCTCTTTTTTGCTTGAGGTGGAAAACTGCAATAGGTCATCTACTGTATTGACATATCCTGGTATGGTTTCAAAACTTTTCTTCATCACCTTGGAGGCACTCAGGGCATCACTGTAGGCTCGGTGATGAGTTGCTGTCTTGATACCTAGAGACTCATTGAGATAGGCAAGTCCATATCGTTCACTCTCGAAAGTTCTTTTAGCTAGATCAATAGTGCAGAGCTTTGGATTGCCTATATCACCTAGTCCAAAACGGTTAAATGATGCTGTCAAAAAACTATAGTCAAAGTTGGCATTGTGTGCAACAAAAACAGCATCCTCCATAAATTCGCGAAGATTGATCAATGCCTCTCTGCGTGTCGGTACACCGATGAGATCAGCAGGCTCAATACCGGTAATCTTGGTAATATACTCTGGCAAAAATGTACACTCAACAAAAGTTTCAAACCTGTCAATTATCTCCTCATTTTGGATCATCACTGCTCCGATCTCTATCACCTGTGAAGTGCCTGGTTTGCTTCCATTGGTTTCGATATCGATCACACAGTAACGCTGCTCCTGATAGGAGGTAAATAGTGTCTCTAGGCGATACCCCCCATCATCTGTCTGTCTGATGGGATACCCAGATGCTTGCAGTAGAAAAAAGATCGTATCGCTAGATTCAAAAAGAGTCGTATACTTAGTAGCTATATGCTCATAGTGCTGAGCAGAGAGTACCCCCATATTTTTACGAAAGGCTTGCGTTAACGCATCAAATACTTTTTGCATAGTTGATGAACTGCTCCACTTTGATAGGATCTTTGACCCCTCTGCTAGCCTCTGTTCCGGAACTCACATCGACACCATAAAATCCATACTGCTTTAGTTCGGAGACATTTTCCGGAGTCAGTCCTCCTGCCAATATGATCTTGGAGCAGTCTACCCCCTCAAACCACTCCAGATTGAGTCGCTTGCCACTGCCCCCATACCCTTCACAATAGGCATCTACAAGACGGTAACTCCCTGCAAACTTCTCTACATCTTTAGAAGAGCTAGCTCTCACAACAGGCAGTGCATTGATCTTTAAGCTGCCGATAAATTCTCTATCCACATCAAAATGCACTTGAGCCAAGCTCATACCACTCTCTAGCGACACTCTATCTATCATCTCGGGAGACTCATTGACAAAGAGTCCTACTCGTTCGACAAATGGTGGCAACTCAGAGGTGATCTCTTTGGCATCTGCAGGAGAGATGTAGCGTGGAGACTTTTCATAAAAGACAAAACCCAAAGCATCTGCTCCTGCCTCAATGGCATGTAGTGCATCATCTATATTGGTAATACCGCAAATCTTAACTCGCATACTGCTAAGGGTGATTTTTCAAAGAAGAGATAGCCTCTTTGACCCCTTCTGGATGATGATATACATATGATCCTGCTACGACGATGTCTACACCTGCCTCTTTGAGCATGTGAATATTTTTGTCATTGACTCCACCATCCACTTCGATCCTACACTCTGGATTTCGTTTTTCGATCAACTCCTTGAGCAGAACAGTTCTCTCCAGCACAGAGGGTATAAATGTCTGTCCGCCAAAACCGGGGTTTACACTCATCATCAGCACCATATCAAGATCCTCTACCAAAAACTCGATATCATCAGGTATCGTATGTGGGTTGAGTGCGATTGCAGGACGAATCCCCAATGATCTTATCTTTTGAATGAGACGATGAGGATGCTTCTCCTCTTCGAGATGAAAAGAGATAAATTCAGGTTTTAGTGGGGCAAAGAGATCTACAAAAAAACTGTTATTTTCAACCATCAGATGGATATCCAGTGGTTTCGTAGCCGCCTTGGCTACAGCATCCACAACAACAGGACCTATAGTGAGGTTCGGGACAAAGTGTCCATCCATGACATCCACATGAACCAGATCGCACCCCCCTACACAAATCTCTTGCACATCTCTGGCTAGATGACCAAAATCAGCAGATAAAATACTAGGAGCTACTAACATAATCATATTCCTTTTTTTGATACTATTATAACATATTTTCCATCCAGCAGTAGGGGTCAGGTAACAACTACAACTAATTAGTTGTAGTTGTTACCTGACCCCTTAATCGCATTTTCATCAACACCCCGTAGGGGTAGACCTATGTGTCTACCCACACAACCATCAAGGGCAATCCCTTGTAGTTGTCCTTTTGATGTTGTTTTGGT
>JAYEOM010000002.1:0-7052 GCA_034722955.1 Campylobacterota bacterium | reverse complement strand
AATATGACCACATCTATGCCTATGGTGACAGTCGTGGCGACAGAGAGCTGCTAGAACTTTCTGATAAGAGTTTTTATAAGCCGTTTAGAGATTAAATGAGTACAGACCTTTGTCCAATGTCCAATCATCCAGTCTGTACATGTTTTGGACAATTGGACGTTGGACATAAAATGTAAGCTAAAAAACTGGGGGAGAGTATTTCTCCCAGCTCACTTAAATAAATTCTTTAAGTATCTTGCCATATTTATCGGGTACATTAAACATTCTTCCCTCAAGATGAGTGGAAGCGATAGTATTGATCCATGCACGAGAAGTAGTTACTCTATGCACTTTCAACTGATGACGACCATCTACTTCTATAAGCTCATAGTGATCTACATGAACTTTAAAAGCTTCAATCTCTCCATGTAGCAGTACCTCCAGTTCTATACTTTTTTTCTTAGAATCAAGGTTTAGCCTTTGAACTTGTCCATAGGCTTCTATTTGTGAATTGATTGCTATCTTAGCAGCATGAGATAATGTTTTGTCTCTCATTGATTGAAACATTACGCAGCCTCCTGACTATGCTTAGGCATGTACCATAGTTTACGGCTAGAATCCCAGAAGAACCCACACGCTTTGATACTGTCTTTTTTATTGAAGATATCTTCACCTACGACTATAAAGTTATTGCCCTGTTCAAGTACTTGTAAACCTAAGTTGTAAAGGGAGGTAAACTCATGTTGTGCCTGTGGTGACTGTGACTGTGTTTGAGGTGGTGATGATGGTTGGCTGTTTGGTATCTGTGGTGAAGGTTGATGAGTCTGATGATTTCTGCTCTTGTCGTATAAGCTGTTGCCGAACTGATGACCTAGACTCCTCATCGACCTCTTGAGAGAATCTGTTACAGATTCTTTAGCTCCACCTTCATGTGCATCAGCCAACATTTTTGCTATACCTGTACCAAAGCCTACATCTTCTTTAGAGATATGTTTACTATGGTCTAAACTATACACGGTGAGTTTAACCACAGCTTTATAGCAGATGACAACATTCTGGTTACTGTTGGTCTCTTGCGATACCTGGTCTAAACTTGTAATACTATATGACCAGTTACCGTGACCGAATATCTTGTTTGCTGTCTCTATGAGATCAAAACCCTCAAGATATGAGAGGTTGATATTGCCTTTAGAGCGACTCTTGATCCTACTTGGCTCAATATCATACTTGAGCACTTGCATCTGTTTATCTACGAACATAATAATTCTCCTTAGTTTGTTTCAGTAAAAGAGCAGTAAATCTCAGTTTTTCAGAGTTTTTCTACCCTTTTTTCTAGTTTTTTGGTGTAAAATCCCAGTTCATGAGAATTTATGCAGCTTTTTCTTGATCTACGAGAAGTTCTGTTGCTTCATTGTTGACACTGTTCCGTTTCGCATTTATTTTGATACGGGCAGGCACCTCTTCGGTTACAATGCTAACTTCTACAAACTTATCTATCTCATTCATACCTTCCAATGTAGACATCGCTGCTTTTAGTGCATCCTCATCGACGGTTACTTTTGTATACCCTAAAGCCATAAGTGCATAAGGGTCAGTAATGACAAGTTTGTCTTTTGTTTTGGTTTTTGCAGGTGCGATAGTAAGTGATGAGATGGCTGTGCCGTCAATTCTATCAATGCCATACTCTGCCAATACAGTTGCTGTAGCTTCTTGTGCAATGGTCTTGGCTTCGGTCAATGTTTTCTTTAGTTGTTGTAACTCTTTGATATCTGCGGATAGGTAGTCTATCTTGTTCTGTAACTCTTGGAACGATAAGCCGATGTAATCTGCCTTAGCGTGGTATGGCTTGTCGCTCTCAAGGATCTCTCGAACATAGTTTTTAAACCACTCCTTTTGTGAAGTAGGCGTAAGATGCTCGATCTCAGTCTGTAGTCTGTAATTTGTTGTTTTCATCTGTTTATCTCCTTGATGTTGTATAATATTGGATGTCCTTTTTGGACAGCCAATATAGCTGTTCTATGGGCGTTATTTGGTCTCTTTTGAAGATTATTTGTCATCGATTCCAAAAGGATAGTTCAGGTGCTTTCGATGCTGTCTTTTATAGTGCCATTGTTTGATCCCTGACAGCATTATCCATATGGGGATAAATACTGCAAGGTATTCGAGTACACTCCACATCTTATGCTGCCAAAGCCAAATGAGGCTCTTTATACGATGCGATCATATCGGTCACTGACCACAGTTCTTTGTTAAGTTTAAGTCTGGTGTCAATGGACGTAATAGACTTACTTGTAATGTTGCGACCAGTGTGTTTGTTTTGACCTCTGATGCCACCACCTATGATAGACTCCTGTACTCTGTTAAATACATTCCATAGAGTAGGATCTTCATCTTCTATACGGTGTATCTGTAGCAGTTCATCTTCTGCTATATGATGAACATCTGTATCAAAACGTATATCAACGGCAGCCTTAGCCAGAGATCGTTGCTCTACAGGTGATAGAGTGATACTTTTAAATAAGTCTATCTTCTCTTCCATGGCAGGCATAAATGAAATAACCTCATTAATCGCTGTTCCTATCTTATGATCTTGAAATCCTGAGTGTATGACAGAGTGATGTTGAAAAGAATGTGAAGGCACTATCAGCATATTTTCGCATACAATACGCCAGTAAGCTAAATCGAGTACGAATGAACTGGTACGGTTATGAGAATTAGTGAGTACAATATCGGCATACTCTTCATTAGATTTTGGGCGAAGTAAGTTATCTATTGATCTAAACTGGATGATATGTTTCTGATAGCCTAGATTCTCTTGGTTGCGCACCTTGCTCTCTCCTGCCATAATAGGATAATACCCCTCTTTACGGAAGGTATCGAGGATCGAGTGTGTAGGTACGAAGTTATAGCGGTCAGATACCCCTTCAATGGGTTCACTGGCAAAGATCGATGGTGCCTGAGCATAAAGCTCGGCGTTGGTTAATGGTCGTGCAGACATGATGTCTCCTTTTTAATGTTAGCTATAGCGTTAAAGTCTTTGTGACTAAGCTGCTGGTGGGAGTGTTAAATTGTAGTGTCGATTGTTGGCTGGTGTAATAAGACTAAGATGACGTAACCAGCGTAGAAAAAATGGACAATTAGACGTTGGATGATCAACTATCTGTTTTGTTCTTCCTTGAGTAAGACAGTAATGATGGTGAGAAGTAAGATTGCTAAGGGCTTCCATTGCATATATTTCCTTTGTTGTGATTTTGCAGAGCTTTGTGGGGCATCTGCTTGTTTTTAATTACCAGAGTATATGGTTAAAAGTTCGGTTTAATCATGAAGATGATAGAAATATATAATTTACTTCGAAAGCACTATGAAAAGTATCAAAAATTTATGCATATAAATAATGTATGGAAATTTGTAGATTATTGTGTACGTTATTCGTACGTTAATAGTTCTGTTTTTGTTCTGTAATACGCTGACCAAGGAGCATATTATTCAATATTCAATTCTCTTTAAATGCCCATATACTGGGCAAAACCCCTATATAGCGTGCTTTGACGGTATCTATGCAATCTAATCGATTCCGTCTGGCGCCACCACCTTTAAACCCCCATAAAATCATTATCTTATTTATAATTAGTCATGATAAACCTCCTTCGAATATTAAGACTTCATTATATCAAATCACCAGCGATATACTCAAAATGCTTTGCAAAAAAGAGTGACTTGGCGGAACAGTAGTCGTTACCCCTGCTGTCTAAATTTAATTCACAAGCAGCACTTCTGCCTTTGTGTTCTTTTAGTGGTTATTTTTTGATTTTATCTGAATCCCAATTAATTTATATTTTTTAACCCGAACTATGCAATAGAATTGCTAAAATACTCTAGGTACTAGTTTAATAATCTCTATTGTATAGTTCGGGATAATGCAAAAAGCAAATAGAGTAAAGGAGGATAAGACATGAGGCAAATACTAAATAGACTGCTGCTGCTATGGGTTCTCTCCACTCTCCATAGTATGGCTAGTTCACTAGGCTATAATAGTGCATACACCTCTATAGATATGACATCCTATCTAGTCGTCACCAAGATAAGCCGAGATACCATATGCTCCGCAGGCAAAATCCCCCCCACAAGCCAAGCAAAACAGACTCGCGAGAGATCAAACAAGCCAAAGCAAAGAGAGCAAACAGTTGGAATATAGAAGAGATAACTCCTACTAAATTTTCTAAAGCTCTTTTCAAACTACTAGATACGCACCATACTGAAATCATCACATCTGAAAAACTAGGTATACTTCAAAAAAAATTTCAACCCTATTTTTCTCCACTGAAACAGAGTCTAGTCTATCCTGAAAGCACATTTACTTCGGGGGTTTTCCTATTTAAAATCCAATTAGTGCAAGCAACGGTTTGGCTTGAGATGGATGCGAGCATGGATTTTGAATATTTCGCAGATGCTATTTTGCAGGCTTTTGATTTTGAAAACGATCATCTATACCAGTTTGAATATAAAGATATGTCAAACAGAGTTCAAAAAATAAATCACTACCGTCTAGATGTTGATAGAGATGAAAAGTATTGTGAAGAAGTCAAACTAGGTGACACAGATATAGCTTCCAAATCAACAATGCTATTTTTGTTTGATTTTGGGGATAGTTGGGAGTTTCATATCACACTAGAAGAGATAGATGAAAAAAGAGAGTTGTCACAACCCGTCATAGTCAAAAGTGAAGGCACGCCACCCAAGCAGTATCTGGATGACGAAGATGATGATGAGTCACTGTTTATGTGACTTTTTTAGGAGATGGTGGTAGGGAGTGTTTGGTTATGACTCTTGATAATCTCTATAGCAAACTCCATAGTCTTGAGAGACAAAAACAAGCTATAGAGGAGGAGATCTCTCAACTCAAGCGTCATATAGAGCAACATTCTCCTTTTGATAAAGCAGACAAAATCAAACTATTTAGATCACTCTTTGTCGTCAATGAAGAGGTATATGCCACATATTGGGTGAGCAGAGATGGCACGAAAAAAGGTTATGCACCTGCTACTTATACTTTTCGAGGAAGTGATTATATCCCTGTAAGCAATGAGATTATCCAAAAACATCTTGAGGGCAAGATTCGATTGGGTTCTTATGCTATAACCCATCAAACAATGACAAAGTTTTTGGTCATAGACTTAGACAAAACTAGCTTTATTGATGATAGCCGAGCTATCTATAGGGTTTGTGATGAGCTAGGATTGAAGCCACTTATAGAACTCTCGAAGTCTGGCAATGGCATACATATTTGGTTTTTCTTTGAAGAGTTGGTTCGTTCTGCTGATGTACGAAAACTAGGTGATATTCTCATCACTAAAGCTATGGATATTGCTACAGGTATAGATATGAAAAGTTATGATAGGATGTTTCCTACGCAAGATTTTGTACCTATAGATGCCTTGGGTAATTTAGTGGCATTACCTCTACACTATGGGTCACGACAAGAGAACAAAACAGTTTTTATAGATATGGAGACACTTCGACCTTTTGATAATCAATGGCAGACACTTCAAAATATCCAAAAGATATCAACCATAGAGCTTAGCACTTTTTTAGAAAATCATATCACAAGAGAGAGAAATCAAGATATGTTTATGCCTTGGGAAGTAACAGAAGCAAAGCCTATAACTTTCCCTAAAATGACAAAAGCTGTACTTTATGATGCACTATATATCGAAAAACTAGAACTTTCAAAACATCTTCGTAATAAGATTCAGAGATTTGCATCTTTTTCAAATCCTGAATTTTACATACGACAGAGCTTGCGGAAATCAACATATAATACGCCTAGAGTCATATCTCTCTATGAAGAGAATGAGCGATATATGATAGTACCCAGAGGACTTACTAATAAAGTCAGAGAATACTTCGAGCAAAATAACGCAGAGTTGTTGATCGAAGATAAGAGAGTTGTGCATAAGATTGAGAAACCAAAATCCAATCTTGTACTCACAGAGAGACAGAAGTTGGCATTTGATGCTCTTGTGCAAAAAGACTATGCACTTCTCATAGCTCCACCGAGTTTCGGAAAAACAGTTATAGCCGCATCAATCATTGCTCAAAGAGGAGTCAATACACTGATTTTGATACACAAAACAACTCTGCTTGAGCAGTGGGCAGAGCGTCTGTGTGAGTATTTTGATATAGACATCAAAACCTTGGGACAATTAGGCAAAGGAAAAAAGAGAATCACTTCCAATATAGATATCGCAACACTACAATCACTGAGAAACCGACCTGAATTGATAGAGAACTATAGCCAAATTATTGTAGATGAGGTTCACCATATTCCAGCAGTTTCATTTGAAGTACCCATTAAGCGGTTTAAGGGAAAATATGTTTTGGGGCTTAGTGCAACACCCAAACGCAAAGATGGTATGCATCCTATCATGTTTATGCAGTGTGGTGAGATTGTCCATGAAGTGAAATCCACAATCACTCCAAGACACGAATTGCAAACTATCACTACGGAATTTGATTCGTTTCAAGATAATTTCGTACTTATTCTAAATGAGTTGGTTGAAGATGATGAGAGAAATAGATTGATTGTGGCACAGGTAGAGAAGTTGCAACATAAAAATATATTGGTACTGAGTGAACGAATAGAACATCTCAATAGACTCTATCATCATTTGGAAGCCAAAAAGATAAAATCTCTTCTACTTCACGGTGGATTGAGTCATAAAATACAAAAAGAGGCATTGAGGAATGCGAAAGAATACTCAATTATTTTATCGACTAGTTCATATGTTGGTGAAGGGCTTGATTTTCCACATCTTGATACTATAGTCTTCACTATGCCTATATCATATGTGGGTAGGATAGTACAATATCTTGGACGCATAGGAAGACGAGGACAAATATGCTTGGCTATTGATTTTGTAGATAGTGAGGTAGGTGTTTTAAAGGCTAGTTTCAAGAAGCGACTGAAAGGTTATAAAGAGATGGGGTATCGCTATGATGAAAGTGGAAAGAGTGAGAATAGGTTGTTTTGATAATAATGCTTATCGTAGAGATGTCTCTTGAGTTTTGAGTGT
>JAYEOM010000001.1:75159-114771 GCA_034722955.1 Campylobacterota bacterium | reverse complement strand
TCACTATACACAACTACTGCCTTATGACAAACCACTATCATATATTACTAGAGATACAACAAGAGAACCTATCCAAATTTATGAGACAGCTGGGTATGAACTATGCCATCTACTTCAATAAAAAATACAGAAGATCAGGACACTTATGGCAAGGAAGATTTAAATCTTGGTTCGTAACAGATGAAGCCTATCTCTATACACTGATGCTATATATAGAACAAAACCCTAGAGGTAAAAGGCGAAGGAGATCTGTACGAAGGTGCCACTTTAGGTGCTACTGGTGAAAATAGAGTAAAAGCAAGATCGTTGAAAATAGTTTTAGGTGTGTAATATAGGGGATTATAAGTGGTAGCAAGAGCGAGACTTGAACTCGCGACCTCCGGCTTATGAGACCAGCGCTCTAACCTGCTGAGCTACCTTGCCACTTTTGAAGAGACGGCATTATACCAGAAGATAACTTTATTGTCAATAGTAAAAGCTAAAAATTTATTTTTCACTAGGTAAATCCAACGAAAATTAAAACAAACCTTAATCAACCAAATACAGGCTACAAATAACTCAAAAATGAATACAAAATCATCCATAGAAGAGGTACAAGAGTTATAGCTAAAATATTATAGCAATAAGTTATTAAATTCTAAATTATTGGCATAGCTATAACCCTCTAAATATATTCTCTAGTGCATCATTACCTACATTAATCATTATATTGTGTAGTGTTGATTTCGAATGGTGGTTTTTTGGCATTATAGCTTGTTTTTGGAGGTTTTTACAGGGGTCTTTGGGGTGCTTCAGCTTGGGTTTATTTTTCGTTGGATTTACCTAAGGTTTCACCTAAAAGACTCTTAGAATAACTATAGTTTAGTCTATCTGACTCAATTTTATTGAATTATTTATGATAAACTCTTGACAAAATAGAAAAAAATCATTACAATACGCATCATAAAAAAGATAATAACAATTAAAAGGAGATTACAATGGGATTTAAACCATTAGCAAACAGAGTATTGATAGAGAGAGAAGAGGAGATCACAACAACCGCTTCAGGCATCATCATCCCTGACAATGCCAAAGAGAAGCCTCAGACAGGTAAAGTATTGGCAGTTGGACCAGATGCAGCTGAAGAGGGTATCAGTGAAGGTGATAAAGTTGTATTCGCAAAATATACCGGCACAGAGATTACGCTAGATGGCAAAGTATTTTTGATTATAAACAGTGATGATATCCTTGGTATCATCAGCTAAACTCAAACAAAAAACTAATAAAAAAAGGATTTTATAAATGGCAAAAGAGATATTTTATTCGGATCAAGCTAGAAATGGACTCTACGAAGGTGTGAGCAAACTTGCAGATGCTGTCAAAGTTACTATGGGACCTAGGGGTCGCAATGTTCTAATCCAGAAGAGTTTTGGTGCTCCGCATATCACAAAAGATGGTGTCAGTGTTGCTAGAGAGATAGAGCTGGACGACCCACTAGAAAATATGGGTGCCCAATTAGTCAAAGAGGTAGCTAGCAACACAGCTGATGAGGCTGGTGATGGGACGACTACTGCAACAGTACTAGCACACTCTATCTTCAAAGAGGGACTGCGTAATATCACAGCCGGAGCCAATCCTATCGAAGTCAAACGAGGCATGGACAAAGCCAGTGTAGCGATCATCGAAGAGCTCAAAAAGATCACCAAAGAGGTAAAAGACAAAAAAGAGATCGCACAGGTAGCCACTATCTCTGCAAACTCTGACGAGACCATCGGTGACCTCATCGCAGAAGCGATGGAGAAGGTAGGCAAAGATGGTGTCATCACTGTCGAAGAGGCGAAAGGGATCAATGATGAACTAGAGGTGGTAGAGGGGATGCAATTTGATAGAGGTTACCTCAGCCCTTACTTTATCACAAACAGTGAAAAGATGACTTGTGAACTAGAGACTCCCCTGCTGCTCTTGACAGATAGCAAAATCACTTCACTTAAAGATCTAGTGCCAGTATTGGAGCAGATCCAACAATCAGGAAGACCTCTTATCATCATCTCTGATGATGTAGAGGGTGAAGCATTGGCAACACTCGTACTCAACAGACTCAAGGGTGTTCTCAATATTGCAGCAGTCAAAGCACCAGGATTTGGAGATAGAAAAAAAGCTATGCTCCAAGATATCGCTATCCTCACAGGTGCGACTCTTATCACTGATGAGTTGGGTCTCTCTCTTGAGAAAGCAACACTTGCTGACCTAGGTCAGGCATCACGCGTTGTGATAGACAAAGACAACACAGTCATCGTGGATGGCAAAGGTGATGCTGCAGCTGTAGTAGCTAGAGTAGGTGAAATCAAAACTCAAATTGATAACACTACAAGTGAGTATGACAAAGAGAAACTTCAAGAGAGACTTGCCAAACTCAGTGGTGGTGTTGCTGTCATCAGAGTAGGTGCTGCAACTGAAACAGAGATGAAAGAGAAGAAAGATCGTGTAGATGATGCACTATCTGCTACAAAAGCAGCTGTTGATGAAGGTATCGTTATCGGTGGCGGTGCTGCTCTGATCAAGGCAGGTCAAAATATATCACTTAGTCTGACTGGTGATGAGAAGGTCGGTTCCGAGATCATCCTCAGAGCCATCACTGCACCGATGAAGCAGATAGCAAGCAATGCAGGATTTGATGCAGGTGTTGTCGTAGACAAGATCGCCAACAGTAACCAAGAAAATCTTGGGTTCAATGCGGCTACAGGTGAATATGTAGATATGATCGAAGCTGGGATCATAGATCCTCTAAAAGTTGGAAGAGTTGCATTGCAAAATGCTACCTCTGTAGCTAGTCTACTTCTCACTACAGAAGCAACAGTGAGTGATATCAAAGAGGCTCCAACTGCTGCACCTGCTATGCCAGATATGGGTGGTATGGGTGGTATGGGTGGTATGGGTGGAATGGGTGGTATGATGTAAGTTATGCTTGAATAACACAAGCTGCTCAGGTATCGCACACTTGTGCGATACTACTATTCTCTGTTCTTTATTTTATTAACTCTTTTTTAATAACTTTTGAAACTCTGATGCTGGTTCGGGTCTGGAGAAGATATATCCTTGGGCACGGTCGCAACCCAATTTTTGAAGAGTTGCATACTGCTCATTTCTCTCTATCCCCTCAGCGACAACATCTATGCCTAGTGCATGGGCTAACACAACAATCGCTTTAAATGTCTCCTGATGATTTGGGTCTGTATCGATATCCTTAAGCAGAGAACGGTCAACTTTAAGTGTATGAATCGGTAACTTCTGAAGCTGTTCTATAGATGAGCCACCGACTCCAAAGTGGTCAAGAGAGAGATGAACTCCCATCTTTTTCAAAATAGAAAATTCATAATCTGTTTTGATAGTATCCTCCATAGCATCACTCTCTGACATATCCAGATTGAAAAAACTAGGATCTACTTTATGCTCAAGAAAAAGCTGTTCAAGCTTATCTCCTAGCTGATAAACAAGGAGTTCTCGTGCTGAAATATTGATCGAAATCTCTATATTATTAAAGCCAGATTGACTCCAATGTTTTTGTTGGGTAATGACTTCGCTAAGTACAAACTCTCCTATATCTACAATCAATCCTGACAGCTCTGCTAAGCCAATGAATTTATCTGGTGTTAAAATCCCAAGTATTGGATGATTCCATCTGACTAGTGCCTCTGCTCCATATATATCTGTACTGCGAAGATCAATAATAGGTTGATAGTAGACTTCAAAGTCTCCACTCTCTAAGGCTTCTCTCATCTCATCAATCATGATCTTCTCTTCTTTTTTGATATGATTTGCCTTTTTGTTATAAATCTTGATCTGCCCATCGGTTTTCAACTTAGACTCTTCGAGTGCTGCATAAGCACTATCTATAAGTTTACTCGCATTTCTGCCATGATCTGGGAAAAGTACAATACCGGTTGAAAATGATACATTCATATTTTTATTTTTTAATTTAAAAAATATTGAAATCTTTTTGTTGATTGCCAATGCTCTATCTACAGCCTTCTCCTCTCTCTCTATATCTTTAATAATAAAGAGAAAGTTGTCGCAATCAAGACGATAACTGCTTGTATCCTTATAGTCTAAATCATTTAAAAATTCAGCAAACTTCTTCAGTAAGTTGTTGGTATACCCCAGTCCAAAAGTTGCCTTCATTTTATCAAAATCTTTAATACCAAAAATTAAAAGTGCTAATTGATTAGAATCTTTTTGAGCACCAACAACCAGTTGATTGATATCTGAGTTGGCCTTAAATTGACTAGGAAGATTTGTAAGAAAATCGATCTCTCCGGATTGTCCTGACCCTACCTCCTTTTTTGCCTCACTGCTTTCATCTTGAAATACACAAACAATAGAATTTTTCATATTCCATTTTGAGTGATCAATAAAGAGATTTATATAACTCTTTTTATCTCCTATAGTCATCCATACCTTATCTAGGCGGATAGTTCCCTTTGTGGTTGCGGACTGCTTTTTGATTATGTCAAAAAGTGACATTTGATCAGAGTGACCAACCTGTAGGAAGATCTCCTTTTCCGGAGTCATATCTACTGTAAATGGTTCAAGCTGAAGCAGTTTTCTTGCTGCTCTGTTGGCTGAGAGTAGTGTAAAATTTTCAGAAAAAACAACTACCGATTCATGTTGGTACTCATTGGTATTCTTAAAAAGTTTAACCTCCTCTCTCAATCTCTCAGTCTCTACAGCATAATACCGCTTCATCCATATCAACAGAACAGCCGCTGCCAACACAGCCAAAAGCCCTATAATCGTCAATAGATCCATACCGTCTCCTCTTTAACTCTTTTTAGTATTTTTATTGCGTATAAATTGTTGAAATTCAAAGACTGGTACAGGTTTTGAAAAATAGTAGCCCTGAGCAACATCACAGCCAAACTCTTTAAGCATATCATAAGTCTCTTTATCCTCAATCCCCTCAGCTGTCACCTGTAGATCAAAAGTATGCCCTATGCCAATCATAGCACGAACAATATTTTGATTTTGAGGATTTATAGTCATATCTCTTACAAATGATTGGTCTATCTTGAGTGTATCTAGAGGAAAATCTTTCAAATAGGTAAAAGATGAGTATCCTGTCCCAAAGTCATCTAGCGAGAGATGAACTCCCAGTTTCTTGAGTGATTCAAACTCCTGCTGTGTTGTCTCAGCATTTACCATTGCCATATTTTCTGTAACTTCAAACTTGATAAGTCCTGGTGAGACTTGATTTTCTGTTAGCGTCTTTGCAATAAAATCAACAACTTCTCCTGACTCTATCTCACGAAGCGTAAGATTGATAGATACTTGGAGTCGGTTGAACTTGAAAACTTCCCATCGTTTCTGCTGCTTGATCGCCTCCTCTATCACAAATCTACCCAGCTCAATAATAAAACCTGTCTTCTCTGCCAATGGTATGAACATAACAGGAGAGACTAAACCTCTCTTGGGATGATTCCACCTGATCAGTGCTTCTGCACCCAAAACAGTATCACTGCTCATATCTATAAGCGGCTGATAGTATAGTTCAAACTCCCTGTTTTTCAGTGCATCATGCATCTCATTATAAAGCTCTACTTCATACTGTTTATCCTTGGAGAGGGTACCTGCTTCATCGATGATAACATAACCGCCACCCTGAGCCTCTGCCTCTGCCAATGCTTTATATGCACTATCTAGCAAGAGATCTACACTGTTGCCGCTTTGAGGAAACAGGCTTATGCCTGTAGAGAAGCTCAAATGCATCTGAGCATTAGTGTACTCTTGCAAACCTTGAAACTTACCCTCTATCTGTCTCGCCATGGCATGAGCCTCTTGAGCACTCTCTATATCTGGAACCATCAAGAGAAAAATGTTGCGCAACATTTGGTAGATAGAGCTATCCATCCTCCTAGTGATATCCTGCAGATGTTCAGAGATCTTACTTATGAGACTATCTATCTTTTGATATCCCAGCATCGCTCTCATATCAGTAAAATTATCGACAGAGATCAAGATCAAAGCAAAATGCCTATTTTCCGAATGCATCTTGCTCATAATCGTCCCTATCTCATATATCGCTCGATTTTGATTTGGTAGATTAGTGAGTTGATCTTTTTGCAGAGAGTCGCAAAACTCTAACTCGTCACGCAAGTCACTTATGCCTATAACATAAGAGGAGTCCTGATTGCTCATACTCCCCATAAGTATCTTGACCGGTATTTCACCTTTAGTCTGTTTCACTTTGCCACGCAGTGTAAACTCATGCAGATGATGAATTTCATTACTGTATCTAGCGATCAGATCATAGATACTTACCGGTTCCTCTTGTGAAAGTTTTATAACCAAAGCATCTCTCAACTCTTTTTTGTCAAAATTTTTCTTAATCCCTAATATATCTGCACTTGATTTAGTAGAGTAGATCACTTCACCCGAACTAGAGATAACAATCACACCATCTTTATATGTTTCAGAGTTTTTTCTGATCTCGGTTACAGGTTTACCCTTCTCGACTAGCTTTATCTCCTTGTATACTATTTTTTTATAAAAAGAGCGCAGAATGAGAAAAATGACAAAAATAATGGCGAAAATAATAAAAGGTATAAGTTCAGATGGGATGATGAACATCACTACTCCTAGGATAAAATATGGACAGAATTAGCTATTATACCTAAAATTTAATTTTCCTTCTACAGAGTGCCTCAATTTTTGTATCTGAATCTTCAATAATAAATAGATTTTCCGGTTCTATAGTATCTAAAGTAACAATCTTCCCCTCTATGGAAACTTTTGCCAAGCCCTCTGCGACACGATTACGCGGATTGTTTGATAGATAGAGCTGCTCTACAGTATCTATATTGTGGCTATCTCTCTCCAGAGAAAAAGTGATCTGCTGTCTTAAGCTATCTAGTAGATAAGGGATAGATGCTTGATAGTGTGTCATACGATACGATATCACAGTGCGATACTCATCCTCTAAACGCATAAATTCACTTAGAAACTGCTCTAGTCGTCTACCTATAGAGAGTCTATGCAGAGAGCTGTCTCTCTCCTGCAGTGTTTGACTCTTCTGAAAAATAATCCGCTCTATCTCCTCTCCAAAACGCTCTATCTGTTCATCAAGTGTATAGAGAAGCTCTTGCTTGTCTGGAAGGATCATCTCTATTGCTGCACTAGGTGTCGGAGCACGAAGATCTGCTACAAAATCACTAATCTGCACATCTACTTCATGACCTACGGCACTCACAACAGGAGTCTTGAGTAGATAGAGTGCATCTGCAACCACCTCTTCATTAAATGCCCAAAGATCCTCTGCACCTCCTCCTCCTCGTCCTGTGATGATCACATCAACACCTAATCCATCAGCATACACCAATGCCCTTGCGATCTCAGCAGAAGCTCTCTCTCCTTGTACCAGCGTATCTATGATCGTTACAGAGACCAGTGGCCATCGTTTTTCGATGATCTTTAGCATATCATGCAGTGCAGCACTATCTTTTGCTGTTACTAGTGCTATGGTTTGGATGGATTTGGGGATAGGCTTTTTGCTCTCTTTGTCGAAATAGCCCTTCTGCTTGAGTCGCTCTTTGAGCTGTTCATAAGCAAGAGCTAAAGCCCCTCTCCCAAATGGCTCTACCCAAACAGCATAAAATTGATATTCACCTCGTGGTGTATATACACCCACTGAACCCTCCACTACTATATGTTCACCTTTTTCCAATCTAAACTTTAACTTTTTTGCATTGGAGCGGAACATGACACACTTAATAGCACTCTTGTCATCTTTGATAGTGAAGTAGATATGACCACTTGCCTGATGGTAGGTTACAGAGGCTATCTCCCCCTCAACCTTGATATGCATAAAGGTTGCTTCAAGCAGAGATTTGATCTTGATATTGAGAGAATTTACACTCATCATAGAGGAGTTCATCATCTACTCACTACTTTTTCTGGGCAACCAAAAGTGTAGAGATACCCATCGAAAATGACTTGGTGTATTTCATCTCAAATCCTGCCTCTTCAAGCTCCTTTGCCAACATCTCAGTAGTGAGGAACTCCTCTATAGAGTCTGGCAGATACTTATAAGCTTCATAATTTTTGGAGATGATACCACCCACTCTAGGCAGTATATTTTTCATCCCAAAATCCACTACTCTGTCAATGGCACCACCTCTATCTTGCTTGGTAAACTCCAGTATTACCACGATCCCACCAGGCACTAATGCTCTATAAAACTCCTGCAACGCTTCAACTCTATCGACCACATTACGAATACCATAGGAGATGGAGATGATATCTGTACTCTCATCCTCTATAGGAAGCTCTTGTGCCTTACCCTCAATAAACTCTGAAAAATCCACCTTGCTTTTGGCAACCTCAAGCATCCCTACCGATGGATCAACACCCACAAACTTCTCCACCTCTATCCCACGACTAGCCGCAATATCTCTCCAGTAGATCAGTAGATCCCCCGTCCCAGTAGCCACATCAGTAATCTGCATCAACTTTTTACTATCTAAAATATCATAGGCTCTATGGCACCCTTTTTTACGCCACTGCTTATCTATCCCCATGCTCAGCACCCTATTTGCCAAATCATAAGTCGATGCTATATCATCAAACATATCTACGATCTTATCTTGCTTCTCTTCTCTTCTCTGCTCTGCACTCTTGTCCATCTTCGCTCCATGTTGTCTATTGGCGGTATTATATCTTGTTTTTGAAAATATTTTTAGTTAGGAGTTGTACAAAAACAAATATACCCAAATAGCCTTATGCCCCTCGTTGCTTCAATACGGCTTTATGAAATGCCTCTTTCATTTCACTTGTCTTGAAAGGCTTTGTCACCAATAGATCAAAGAGGTCTTTTTCTGCATCAGTTTGGTGTGGGTCTCCTGTGATAGATATAGCATAGATGTGAGAGTTTTGATTACCCTCTATAGCTCTAATACTCTTTATAACATCAGTTCCTGAAAGTCCTGGCAGGTGTTTGTCTAAAAATATCATATCAAATGAGTTACCACTTATATAAGCTTCTCTAAATTTATTAAGTGCTTCTTCTCCACTGCTAGCTGCTGAAGTCTCACAATATTCATCTTCTAATATAGCTTGGATAAGATGAATATTGATACTGTTATCATCTACTACAAGTGCTTTAATTATTTTTTCTGTTAATACTGTATGATGTATGACATCACCATAATAACTGTTTTGTGAAATAACTGTAATGTCTTTAAATATCTCAATACCCTCTAATGCAAAAAGAGACTCCTCGACAATAATAATCTCTATATTTTTATCTTTAGCTATATCCAATATACCTTCATCAAACTTATGTTGGAAGCAGATAAGATGTGTTGTATCCACACAGAAAGTACTGCTGATAATAATGTTCTCTTTTGCTATACCTAATGTAGTCAAATACTTTACAATCATTACTGCATCAGCACTATCTTTCTTGTCAGTTAGAAGAGTTATGATTTTTTGTCTTACCTTAAAAGGTTTTTGAGATACCTCTGCATCTACTATCTCGATAGGTATTTCAAAGTAAAATTCACTCCCCTTATCAATAGCACTATCTAGCAGCAGCTTACCTCCCAAATCATTTACATACTGAGCAGATATAGATAAGCCTAGTCCCGTACCTCCAAACTTGTCACTAGTATCATCTTCAGCTTGCTTGAATGCCTCAAATATAGCTTTTTGACGACTCTCATCTATACCTATGCCTTGATCTTTGATCGATATTTTGATTTTGGAATTAGCATAAGTAACAGAGAGATGTATCTGCTTATCTTTTGGTGTGAATTTATAGGCATTTCCTATTAGATTCATAATAACTCGTTTGAGTTTTAGAGCTTCTATGGAGATCTTTTTGGGGATTGAGGGATCTATATATATAAGGTATTCAATATCTTTATTGAACATATTTGCAGAGAAACCATCAGCAATTTGTGCAAAAAACTTGATACTGCTTACCTCCTTGAGGCTAGAGCCTACGCTTTGATGCTCATCTTTTGCTCTCTCAAGCAGAGAGCTTGTCATATCATTGATAAATATGGCACTCTCTTTAGCATTGCCTATAAAGCTTTTGAGTCTTTTATCCTCTACCTTATCCTCTATAAGCTCCAAAAAACCATAAAGTGTATTTGCAGGAGTTCTAATATCATGCACAGTATTAGAAAAAAAGAGCATCAGCTCATCACAATTTTTGGGTTCATTGTGCTTCTCTTCTATCTTAATAATCTCTTCATTTATCTTAGAGTCGTCAGCTGTTAGTTCATAATGATTTTTACCATTAGAGCTCAATATGTTGGAAACTTTAATCAAAAAACTACTCAATGATTGTATAAGTTCCATATCATGTTTAGTGTAGTTCTTAGGATAGCGTACTGTACGAGAGACACGAACTATACCTATAAGATTGTCATCTGATGTGATAGGAATAATCATCTGAGCTTTGATGCGGCTATTGCTGGGATTATCAATTTCAGGAATATAATATTTTTCACTAGCTATGTGATTGTAAACAGAAGATTTTTTTGCCAAGAATGCATTGCCTAGTAGACCCTTTGCATCACTCATGTCTATCTGTATATTTTTATCACTTTTATCTGTATATAGGAGTTGCTCCTCTTTGTCATATAGTAAATATGTTGCAAATTCAGAATTTGTAAAATCAATCAACAGTCTTCTAATAATAGCATTAATATCGCTATTGTTAGAGCATTTAGAGACTTGATCCATAGATTTTGTTAAGATATTTATAAGGTCTGATGTATTACTATCTACACTCATATGTAAACTCCTTTTATTTTTGATAATTTTGATAATTTTTATAGTTTTGATTAAAAAGTATTATACTTAAATTGTACTTAGATTATAAAGTTAAGAACTCTCTATTGAAATTCTACCTAATTTGGGAGACTCCTTAAGGTATTGATGCAAAAGTTTGAGGTAAAATCATAAAACAGGGAGTATAAAATGGAAAAACTTATAGAGAAACGATTGAGAATTTATCTTAAGAGTCTAAAAGCCAACGGAGGAAGTGACCTTCATATAAAAGCTGGTGCGATTGTCCGTCTTCGTGTTAGTGGATCACTTAAGCTCTTAGGAAAAGAGAGTTTGAGTGCAAAAGATATGATTACACTTGCTAGGGAGATTTTGACGGAAGAGCATTTTGAAGCTCTAGAGAAAGATAAAAACCTTGACTTTACCTATGTTTTGGATGAAAAGAGTCGCTTTAGGGTCAACTATTTTCATCAGATGGATGGATATAGTGCCGTATTCCGTATCATTCCCGTAGATATACCCAGTATCGATGATCTCAACCTTCCCGATGCCATCAAAGATTTTACCGAATTTCACCGTGGACTTGTACTCGTAACCGGTGTAACAGGAAGTGGTAAATCTACTACACTAGCAGCCATGCTCGACATGATAAATGATCGTGACAATAAACACATCATCACTATCGAAGATCCTATTGAGTTTGTACACAAAGATAAAGGTTGTCTTGTCAACCAACGCTCTATCGGTCAAGATACAAACTCATTTAGTGATGCTCTAAGAGGAGCTTTGAGGGAAGATCCGGATATTATTTTGGTCGGAGAGATGCGTGACCTTGAGACAATAGATATCGCGATACATGCTGCCAATACAGGACACTTGGTCTTTTCAACCCTGCATACACTAGACTCCAAAGAGACTATCGATAGGGTCATAGGTATGTTCCCTACAGCAGAACAAAATCGTATCAGAACTTCACTGGCCTCTGTGCTGGAGGGCGTTATCTCTCAAAGATTGGTCAAAACAAAAGATGGCGGTCGTGCAGCTGCTATTGAGATCCTCAAGAAAACTGCTAGAGTTGAGCAGCTAATCCAAGAGAATCGTGACAACGAAATACTCGATGCTCTTTTTGACGGAAAAGATATCTATGGTACGCAAACTTTTGACCAAGCTTTGATAGATCTGTATGATCAAGGAAGAGTCAGCAGAGAAGTTGTGCTAGAGAATGCTACCAATGCATCAGATATGAAATTGAAACTTGAAGGTATCGGAAAGGGTGCCATCAAGAAAGAGAATAGAGAGGGTGAAGAGGCTGAGTTCTTTGGATTCAAAGATGATGAGGATGACGAGGAGTAGAGAGAATTTTAGGTAGTCAAAAAGAGCTTTAGAGGATTTTCAGCTCGCTTGAGATATAATCCCATCCTATTTTATACAAAGGACTAGAATGTTAGAAGGCATTATTAGAGAGAGTATCGGCAAGAAAAATGCAAAGCAACTTAAAAGAGATGGTTATCTAATCGCTAATATCTATGCAAAGGGTGTAGAGAATATCAATGCTGCATTTAAACGCGGTGAGTTTGTACGAGCAGTAAGAAACAAAGAGACTTTTGCATTTCCTATCAAAGTGGGAGAGAGTGAGCTAAGCGTTGTCGCTCAAGAGTATCAACTTCACCCAGTTAATGGAGATATCCTCCATGTGGATTTGAGAGTAGCAATACCTGGTCAAGTTAGCAACTATCTAGTACCTGTTAAGACAACAGGGGTGGCAAAAGGATTGAAAAACAAAGGTGTTTTGATTATATCCAAGAGACGATTGAAAGTGAGAGGTGCGATTGAAGATATACCTCACAACTTTACAATAGATGTAACCGATCTTGATAGAGATGAGTCTATTTTGATCAGAGATATCGAAACTCCATCAAATTGTGTGATGATGGATAGAGCAGATGTTGCGATCTGTGGTGTCATTAAAGCGAAATAAATGACTCTTTTCGTCGGTCTAGGTAATCCTGGTCTCCGCTACGAAAAAACCCGTCACAATATTGGGTTTCGTGTGATCGATATGCTTGTCGATCACTACGGAGCTAGAGATATATCCAAAAGTTCTTTTCATGGAGAACTCTTCAAAGAGAGAGATCTTCTTTTTTTAAAACCCACTACTTTTATGAACCTTTCGGGCAAAAGTCTGCAAGCAGTACAACATTTTTATAAAATCGAACTAGGTAGTGTCATCGTCATCCATGATGATCTTGATCTTCCTTTTGGTGCAGTGCGTTTTAAAAAAGGCGGTGGACATGGGGGACATAATGGACTCAAATCCATTGATAGTATGAGCGGACAAGCCTACACTCGTGTACGGATGGGGATAGACAAGCCACTATACAAATCACAAGTTGCAGATTATGTTCTGCATGACTTCTCTGATGAGGAGAGCAGCATGCTCGATCGATGGGTTAGCCATGTATGCGGTGCTTGCCAGGAGATCCCCAAAGAACCTCTAGAGCGAATCAAATCAACACAGAGCCTCAAATCGATCGAAAAGCTTCTCTTATGAGTTTTTTTCGTCCAAAACTATCTTTTCTCTATTTAGCAAAACACTATTTTATAAACTTTGCTGCTCTTTTGATGGGGCTCTCATTTGCTTTTGCTATGATCGACTACTTTCAGCACTCACAAAAACTTGAATTTTCATCAAACTACATGATACTATATCTCTTTTTAATGTGGCAAGAGGCACTCGCACAGCTCTATCCTATTGCTATTATTTTTGCAGGGATCATGACCAAGATATCCCTGATAAAAAGTAGCAATATAGTTGTACTGCATAGTTTCGGCTATACGAAACGGCAGCTTTTTCTCCCTTTTCTTACAGTTGCAACACTCATCTATCTCTTTTTTGTCGGACTTCAATCTACTGAGTTCTCTTATGCTAAAGATAAAGCACAAGCGATGCTGGAAGATGGGATGCGTGCTTATGCACTTAATGATCTATTTTTTATCTATGAGGGTGACTTTGTATATGCCAAAACATTAGATCCTATCAAAAAAGAGATGAAAAATATCACCCTGTTTAAACTATCAGGCAATAATCTGCTCTACACTATTCATGCAAAAGAGGCAAAGTATGATGGTGAGGACTGGGAGGCAACAGATATCTTTATCAAAAAACTGGTCTATGATGACAAAGGTTTGAAACGATATGAGACTGAAGAGAGAAAACATTTGACAACATTAGTAGGATACAAGCCTAAAATGATCGAATCGATATATGAGGGGAAAGCACTCGATATCATCGATACAGCCCACGCACTGCAACTCCTGAGCAAGCAAAATCTCAATACAAATAAGTTGAGATCTGCACTATACACCAAGGCGGTTTTCCCGCTATTTTCTATCGCTGTACTACTGGTACTATTCTTTAAGATCCCTTTTCATGCTAGATATATGAACCTGCCTCTAGTACTCTCACTCTCTTTGGGTGCAACATTCCTATTTTGGGGTGTACTCTTTGCTTTCAATCAAATGGGACACAATGGTGTCTTACCTCCAGAGCTTGCTATACCACTTCCTATTATACTCATGTTACTATATGCCCTATATATCTATTTTTGGGATAAAGAGAGGATTTAACTCGAATAGTGTAATTTTTGGATAAAATCACCTTTAAAACTACAAATTGCAGGAGATGGCGTATGAATATAGATCTAAACAGACTGGTACAAAAATATGACACCCCGCTATATCTCTATGATTTTGACTATATTGCTGCTCGCTACAGTGAACTAAAAGAGGCATTTGAGGGGCATAAATCTCTCATCACTTATGCTGTAAAAGCCAACTCAAACCTCTCTGTCATTCGCCATCTTGCACAGATGGGTGCAGGTGCAGACTGTGTTAGCATCGGTGAAGTCAAGCGGGCATTAGAAGCTGGTGTAGAGAAGTATAAGATCATCTTCTCAGGTGTTGGCAAACGAGATGAAGAGATCAGGGAGGCACTTGATAGTGAAATCTTGATGCTCAACTTAGAGAGTGAAGCTGAGATGAAACGCGTCGAACTCATCGCCAAAGAGTTGGGAATAGAGGCTCGTATCTCGATTCGTGTCAACCCAAATATAGACCCCAAAACCCACCCATACATCTCTACAGGTCTACATGAAAACAAGTTTGGAGTAGAGATAGATGTGGCAAAACGGATGTATATATATGCTAAGCGATCAGATCACCTCAATCCTATAGGTATACACTTTCATATTGGCTCACAATTGACAGAGCTTGATCCCATCAAGGAGGCGTGTAACATCGTGGCTGATTTGGTACGAAACCTCAAAGCTATCGATATAGATATCAAATTTTTTGATGTAGGCGGTGGTCTTGGCGTAGTCTACAGAGATGAGACAACCATTCACCCCCAAGCCTATGCTGATGTTATTTTCGATGCGACAAGAGGATTGGATATGACGCTACTCTGTGAACCGGGTCGTTATATGCTGGCAAATGCCGGGTACTTTGTGACAAAAGTCCTATATGAGAAGATGAATGGCGATAAACGCTTTGTGATAGTTGACGGTGCTATGAATGATCTCATTCGTCCAAGTCTATACAATGCATATCACAAGATAGAGGCGATGACCAAAGAGGAGAGAGACGATAGAGAGATGATACCTGCTGATATCGTAGGTCCTATCTGTGAGAGTGGTGATTTCTTTGGCAAAGATATACCACTGCCTCCTCTGGAACACAATGATTTGCTAGTGATATATAGTGCTGGTGCTTATGGGTTCACTATGTCAAGCAACTACAATACACGAGGGCGTTCAGCAGAAGTGGCATTGGTAGGTGGAGAGGATCACTGTATCAGAAAAAGAGAGAGCTTTGAGGACCAGATAGGGCTAGAGCTAGCGTGTGACGGCAGCTGGCAAAACAGAAGTTAGGAAGTGTAAAACACCAAAGAGTAAAGGATCGGGAATGACACTAGATGAGTTGAGAGACAATATAGACCGTATCGATGATACACTGCTGAAGCTACTCAATGAGCGTATGGAGTATGTGCATGATGTGGGAACACTAAAAAACACAACAGGAGCACCCATCTACAGACCAGAGAGAGAGCAAGCGATCTTGACTCGTCTCAAAACTCAAAATAGCGGGAAGTTAACTGGCCCTGCTATAGATGCTCTATTTTTAGAACTTTTTGCAGTTGCTAGAAACTTGGAACTTCCTGAGCGTATAGCATATCTAGGTCCTGAAGCAAGTTTTTCACATCAAGCAGCAGAGAGTCGTTTTGGTGCGATGAGTGCTTATCTTCCGATCGGAACCATCAGAGGTGTTTTTCGTGAAGTGGCAAATGGAAAAGCAAAATTTGGTGTTGTCCCCATCGAAAATAGCTCCAACGGTATAGTCAGTGATACTATACAGTGCCTAAGCCAATACAACCTAAAGATCATCGCTGAAGTAGTAATAGATATACACCTTGCTTTAGCTAGTACTAGTGATAGCATAGGAGAGGTCAAAAAGATATACTCAAAAGATATTGCTTTTGGACAGTGTAGTCAATTTATGGAAGATTTTGGCTTGGATGAGATAGAGCAGATCCCTGTCGACTCTACCGCAAAAGCAGCAAGACTTGCAGCACAAACTCCCGCTAGTGCTGCTATATGTGCCAAAGTGGCAGCCACTATGTACAGACTCCCTGTACTATTTGACAATATCGAGGATAATGGTGAGAACAGAACAAGATTTTTCATAGTTAGTGATTTTGAAAATGCTTCTAGTGGTTGCGATAAGACATCTATTCTAGTCAAACTACCAAATAGGCCTGGTGCTCTAGTAGAGTTCCTGAACGATTTTGAACAATCAAACATCAACTTAACCAAGATAAAATCACATATAGTAGATGGCACCTCTATCTTCTTCTTGGAGTTTAATGGGCATATAGAAGATGAAGAGATCAAAGTGATTTTTGAAAAACACCAAGCATCTATCAAGTTTTTGGGCTCTTATGTCAAAGAGGCTGACGATATATAAGAAAAGGGTTAAAGATGAAAGCAAACAAGGTATTAGACTCTGTCAAGAGTTATGAGGCAGGAAAACCGATCGAATTGGTCGTAAGGGAGTTTGGTATTGCTCCCGAAGCAGTAGTAAAACTCGCCTCCAATGAGAACCCAATAGGAACAAACCCCTCTGTCATGAGAGCGATCTCCCAGAGTTCACATAAAGCACATCTCTATCCTGATGATAGTATGTATGAACTCAAAGAGGCTCTTGCTGCCAAATATGGTCTCAAAGAGAGTGAGATTATTATAGGAGCAGGGAGTGATCAGGTTCTTGAGTTTATCGCTCGTACATTTCTCAACGACAAGAGTAGTGTATTGATGACTCAAGTGACATTTGCTATGTATGAGATCTATGCTAGACAGATGGGAGCAAAAATAATCCGAACACCAAGCTACCAACACAGAGTAGATGAGTTTATCGCTGCCTATGGGCAACATAAACCAGAGATCGTCTATATCTGTACACCCAACAACCCGACAGGAGACGTGATCAGCAGGGAGGATGTGATCAAGATCATCAAATCGGTAGACAAAGAGCATACTCTAGTTGTCGTCGATGGTGCATATATGGAGTATGCCGCTGCCAAGGAGGCTAGACATGCGATATCACCCAAAGATATCTTATCTTACTCAAATGTCATCTATCTAGGAACCTTTTCCAAAGCTTATGGTCTAGGTGGAATGCGTGTGGGGTACGGTATCGCAAACTCTGCTCTCATCCAAACACTAGGAAAGCTTCGTTCACCTTTCAATATCACAACACTCTCGCTTGTAGCAGCCATAGAGGCTCTGAAGGATGAACAGTTTGTAACTGACTCTATCACAATGCATCAAGAGCAGATCCAAAGATATGAAGATTTTGCCAAGAGGAGAGGGGTCAACTATATCGATAGCTATACGAACTTTATCACTTATCTATTTGATCATAAATATGACTCTACGGAGGTTGCCGACCGGCTACTAGAGCAGGGTGTAATTATTCGTAATTTAGCATCATACGGGATGAATGCTATCAGAATCACAGTCGGTACACCTGAGCAGAATGATATCTTTTTTCAAAAGTTTTCCGAGGTTATTGGTTGAGACGCATCAATATCCTCAAAGCAAGAGAGGCAAAAACCAAAAGATTTCTACTATACTCTTTTACCCAAAGTGAAGAGTATTTGAGTAGTATGCAGCTACTGGAACGCTTGAGAGAGAGAAGCAGTAGAAAAGAGATCCGAAAATTGGCAAAAAAGCATCAACTTCCTACAGATGAAGAGAAGATCCTTTTTGCCAAAAAGATTATAAAGATTATGTTGGATGAGACAAGAGATGGAAAATAGAGATATAAAGAGTAGCAGCATTGAGGAGCTTGATGAACTTGCCAAAGATATAAGGGAGAAGATTCTCTCGACTGTCAGTCAAAATGGCGGACATCTCAGCTCTACTCTAGGGGCAACTGATCTGATCATTGCGATGCATTTTGTTTTTGATGCCAAGAGTGACCCATTTATATTTGATGTTAGTCACCAAGCATATGCACATAAGCTTTTAACCGATAGATGGGATAGATTTGATACGCTACGCCAATTTGACGGCATCAGTGGTTATACCAAACCTAGTGAGTCAGACTTTGACTACTACTGTGCAGGACACAGCTCTACATCTGTCTCTTTAGCAGTTGGTGCAGCCAAAGCGATAGCCCTCAAAGGAGAAGATCGTATCCCTGTTGCTTTTATCGGTGATGGCAGTATGAGTGCCGGTATGGTCTATGAGGCTCTCAATGAGTTGGGTGATCGGAAGTACCCTGTAGTGATCATCCTAAATGATAATGAGATGAGTATCGCCAAACCCATCGGTGCCATCAGCAAATATCTCTCTCAAAGTATGGCAAGCCCTTTTTTCCAAAAGATGAAAAAGAGTACAACGCACCTACTCGAACATCTCCCCGATGGTGCTACATATATGGCAAAGAGATTTGAGGAGTCACTGATGCTTATCACCCCCGGGCTGCTCTTTGAGGAGTTGGGGTTGGAGTATATAGGTCCGGTTGATGGTCATAATATAAAAGATCTTGTAGAGACCCTGGAGATAGCTAAGAAGTTGGGTCGTCCAGTTATAGTACATGCCCAAACTACCAAAGGCAAAGGGTATGAGATCGCTGAGGGGAGCAAGGAGCATTGGCACGGGGTGAGTGCTTTTGATCTAAAAACAGGAAGTAGTCATAGCAAGGGTGGGAGCGGCAAGGCTGCCACAGCAATATTTAGCGATACACTGCTAAAGCTAGCAGATGAAGATGAGAAGATCGTAGGTGTTACTGCTGCTATGCCAAGCGGTACAGGTATGAGTGCCGTGATGGAAAAATACCCAGAGCGATTTTGGGATGTAGCGATTGCTGAGCAGCATGCCGTTACCTCTATGGGACCATTGGCAAAAGAGGGATTCAAGCCTTTTTGTGCCATATACTCTACCTTTTTACAGAGAGGTTACGACCAAGTTATTCATGATATAGCTCTCATGGATCTCGGTGTTACCTTTGCTATCGATAGAGCGGGGATTGTTGGAGAGGATGGTGAGACGCATCAAGGGGTATTTGATATATCATTTCTAAGAGCTATCCCCAATATGACACTGATGGCTCCATACAATGAAAACAGCATGATAAAAGCGATGCAGTTTGCCAAAGAGTACAACCACCCTTGTGCTTTGCGTTATCCTAGGGGTGCTTTTAGTGCTGAGAATAGTGATGTACCAGAGTATGAACTAGGTAAAGCAGATCTGCTTCAAGAGGGTAGAGAGGTACTATTTGTCGGATATGGCAATGGAGTAGGCAGAGCTATAGAGACAGCTAACCATCTGGAGAGTATCAACCCTGCTATTTTAGATCTTCGGTTTGTAAAGCCTCTTGATATAGAGCAGCTAACCAAGCTATCCCAAGAGTACAAAAGCTGGTTTATCTTTAGTGATAGTGCCAAGATGGGTGGTGTAGGCTCTGCTCTATTGGATTTTTTAAGTGAAAATAGGATACAAGATGTGAACATCTACTCATTTGAGTATGAAGATGATTTTATTACACATGGAAACAGTAGATTAGTTGAAGAGTCACTAGAAATTTTGCCTGATCAACTTGCGATAAAAGTAAAAAACTATATGAAGGATATAAATGAGTAAAGAGTATATTTTTACAAGTGAATCGGTAACAGAGGGACATCCTGATAAGATGGCAGATCAAATATCTGATGCTATACTTGACTACATCATCACCAATGACAACAATGCGAGAGTAGCATGTGAGACGATGCTCAGTAATGGTTTTTGTGTCATAGCAGGTGAACTAAAGACACATACATATGCCCCTATGCAAGAGATCGCTAGAGAAGTAATACGAGAGATTGGGTATACCGATGCATCTTATGGTTTTGACTACCGAAGTGCTGGTGTGCTTAATGGTGTCGGAGAGCAGAGTCCCGATATCAACCAAGGGGTCGATCAAAGCAGTGGAGATATTGGTGCAGGTGATCAAGGATTGATGTTTGGATATGCCTGCAGAGAGACTAAAGAGTTGATGCCTCTACCTATCTCTCTGGCACACAAGATTACAGCAAAATTGGCAGATGTGAGAAAAAATGGCACTGTACCTTTCCTGAGACCTGATGGAAAAGCACAAGTCAGTGTCAAGTATGTTGATGATAAACCTGTATCTATCGATACTATAGTTGTCTCAACACAGCATCATCCTGATGTCACACTCGAAAAGGTACAAGAGGCAGTACTAAACGAAGTTGTCAAAGCTGTAGTCCCGGCAGAACTAATCCATGATGATATTATCTATCACATCAACCCCACAGGTCGCTTTGTCATAGGCGGTCCGCAGGGAGATGCAGGGCTTACAGGTCGAAAGATCATCGTCGATACTTATGGAGGCTCTTGTCCTCATGGGGGTGGTGCTTTCTCCGGCAAAGATCCGACCAAGGTAGATAGAAGTGCTGCCTACGCATCAAGACATGTAGCCAAAAACTTAGTAGCTGCCGGAGTCTGTGACCGTGTCACTATCCAACTCGCTTATGCGATCGGCGTAGTTGAACCTGTATCTATATATGTCAATACGCATGGTACATCAACTATCAAGGAGTCAAAAATTGTCTCTTGCGTAGAGTCACTATTTGATTTGACTCCCAAGGGGATCATTGACTCTCTGGATCTACTCAAACCAATTTATCGAAAAACAGCCTCTTATGGACATTTTGGGAGAGAAGAAGATGGCTTTAACTGGGAAAAACTGGATCGCGTAGAGGAGATTCAATCCTTCCTAGGGTTATAATCGAAGCTTTTTAAAGAGTACTTCAAATAAGTTTGGCTATAGTTTTATGAACATTGATTTTAAGGAGAAAAAATGGCAGTAATTATTACAGATACTTGTATTAACTGTGCGGCATGTATTGACGAATGTCCAGTAGAAGCGATTGTAGATGAGGATGATAACCCGACGGGTGAAGAGATCTATTATGTATATGCAGATAAGTGTGTAGAGTGTGTAAGCTACCATGATGTTCCAGCTTGTGCTGAAGCGTGTCCTACAGAAGAGTGTATCGTGTGGGATGATCCTACCGAAGGTATGCCTGTCGCTGAAAATAGAGGCGAAAAAGGCAGTGCAGTCATCGAAGACTAATGATTACTGTTTGTTGGGCTATGCCCAACAAACACCTCAACTTCCCCCACTTTAATAAAATCTTAATCTCTTTTCAGCTAAAATTCCGCCCAAATACTTCAAAAGTAAACTTAATACCCGTAGGAAACAGATATGGAACAGACACTATCAATCATAAAACCAGATGCCGTAGCAAAAAATGTTATAGGAAAAATCCTCTCAAGATTTGAAGATGCCGGTCTTAGAGTTGCAGCTACTAAAAAGATCCAATTGAGTCAAGCAGATGCAGAAGCATTTTATGCTGTTCATGCCGAGCGACCATTTTTTGGAGAACTTGTTGAGTTCATGATCTCTGGCCCTGTTGTTGTGACAGTACTAGAGGGTGAAGATGCTATGGAGAAAAATAGAGAATTGATGGGTGCAACCAACCCAAAAGAGGCAGAAGCTGGAACAATCAGAGCTGATTTTGCAGATAGTATAGATGCAAACGCTGTACACGGAAGTGATTCTGTTGAGAATGCAGCGATTGAGATCGGGTTTTTCTTTGCACAGAGAGATATTAGCTAGGTTTTCACTTCGTGAAGATATTATTTGATAAGATTGGACAGAGTGGAAAACCATTTCACAAAGAGCTAGATGGCATTGTGTTTGATGGTATTTTACAAAAAAGCGGTTATCATCGAATCACTCTAACAGGTGATATGGATGGGTCAGTGGAGGTTCAGTGTAGTCGCTGTTCTGCCTCTCTATCCGCCCTGCTTCCTTCGCCACTGAAGTTAACTATCAGTGATCAAATAGTAGAAGATAAAGATGATTTGGATATAATTGAGTTTTTAGATGGTGAGATTGATATCTCATTTATCATAAGGAGCGAGATCAACTCTCTCAAAAGTGAATATCACTATTGTGACCAGTGTGACAATGGTGAAGAAGCATTTGAAATGGAATTTTAAAATAAAAAGGATACAACATGGCAGTACCAAAGAGACGCGTCAGTAAGACAAGAGCAGCAAAAAGAAGAACTCACTACAAATTAACACTTCCAAGACCAGTCAAAGATGCTGATGGGACTTGGAGAATGCCACATCATATGAATATGACTACAGGCGAATATAAGTCTTAATGCAAGACAAAAATCCGACTATTAAGATTGCTATCGATGCGATGGGTGGGGATTTTGGTCCTGAGCCTATCATAGAGGGTACAATACAAGCACTCAAAGATAAGAGTTTTTTACCTATACTTGTAGGTGATAAAGAGGAGATCCTCTCTCTGCTTCCCCTAAATTTTGTTAGCAAAGTAGAGATAGTTGAAGCTTCAGATGTCATCTCCATGAGTGACCAGGCGACAAACGCTCTTCGCAGGAGAGAGTCATCCATCTATAAAGCAGTTGAATTGGTACGCAATAAAAAAGCCGATGCTATTGTATCTGCAGGACATAGCGGTGCCACTATGACACTAGCAACACTTCGGATTGGCAGACTGCCTCATATATCAAAACCAGCTCTAGCAACACTCATGCCAAATTTAGGTACAGATAAAACACTTGTTCTTGATGTTGGTGCCGTAGTAGACTGTAAAGCACAAAATCTATTTGAATTTGGAGCTATGGGTGAAGCGTATGTGCAGAAGATCATGGGTGTAGAGAGACCTCAAGTTGGTCTACTTGCCAATGGTTCAGAGCCGAGTAAAGGAAATGAACTTACCAAAGAGGCCTTTAGGCTGCTTGAAAATCTAGATGGCTTTGTAGGCAATGTCGAGGGAAGAGATATATTCAATGGCTCCGTCAATGTCGTTGTATGTGATGGATTTACCGGTAATATTCTCCTCAAAGCCAGTGAAGGGGTAGTGAGTACGATTTTTAGTATGATGAAGCAGCACATAAGAAAGTCACTACCTGCCAAGTTTGGTGCACTGCTCATGAAGAAAAAAGTTTTTGCAAGCCTTAAAAAAGAGGTTGATTATGAAGAGTATGGCGGTGCTCCTCTGTTAGGTGTAGATGGATGTGCTATCGTCAGTCATGGTAGCAGTAGTGCTAAAGCGATCAAAAATGCCATATTCCAAGCTATAAGCTACACTCAATCGGATGTAAATGCGACAATCGAAGTACTATTGACAGAGAATAAAGGGGCATAGCGTTACGCATTCTCCTCCCTTCTGCTTTCTCCTCACTTTTTTGCAATAACTCTCAAGATATTATGGTAGAATATCAGAATATTTACCCAAGGATATCTATGTCATCATCTACACCAATCTACGCCTCCTTTCGTTCGATAGGGGCTTATGTTCCAGAAAAAATTTTAAGCAACAGTGATTTGGAGACAATGGTCGATACCAGTGATGAGTGGATCACCAAGAGGACAGGTATCAAGGAGCGACGCATCGCTGCTAGGGATGAGTATACCAGCGACATGGGTACAAAAGCTTCACTAAAAGCGATCAAGAGAGCAGATATAGATATAGAGGATATCGACCTTGTCATATGTGCAACTGTGACACCTGACTACTTCAATATGCCATCAACAGCCTGTGTTATATCAGATAAACTGGGTATTAGAGATGTGCAAGCTTTTGATATTTCAGCTGCTTGCAGCGGATTTGTCTATCTTCTATCTCTTGCAAAAGCCTTTATAGAGTCAGGAATGAAAAAAAACATATTGATTGTTGGTGCAGAGAAGTTCTCCTCTATTGTGGATTATACCGATAGAGGGACTTGTATCCTCTTTGGAGATGGTGCCGGAGCAGCTATCATCTCTGCTGCCAACAACAGAGAAGAGGGTATTGTAGATATTCATGCCTCTGCTGATGGCTCATATTCAGATTTTCTAGTCACTCCTGCACCTGGTACTATCCATCCTGTCAGTCAGACTGTGATTGATGAGGGACTCAATTTTGTTCAGATGAGAGGCAATGAAACTTTCAAGCTAGCAGTTAAAACCTTAACCAAAGATGTCGTAGAGATATTGAAAAAAAACAGTATCTCTGCCAAAGATATACCCCATTTTATACCACATCAAGCAAACTACCGTATCATTAAAGCTGTAGGAGACGCACTCAAGATGACTTCCGAACAGGTAGTTGTCACTGTGGAAAAATATGGAAACACATCCGCAGCCTCTATCCCTATGGCGATCAACGATATATATGAATCGGGAAGATTGAAAAGTGGTGAGCTTATGCTGCTGGATACTTTTGGCGGTGGATTGACTTGGGCTAGTGCACTTCTGCCTTTTTCAGGCAAAACAGTAGAAAACTGATAGCGTGAAGATCGGATTTATAGGGGATATCGTCGGGAAGCCCGGTCGCCTGATGATCGGAAAACATTTGGTCGGGTTGAAGCAGGAACATTGTATTGATTTTGTCATAGCCAATTATGAAAATGCCAGTCATGGCTTTGGGTTGACAGAGAAAAACTGCAAAGAGTTACTAGGCTACGGCATAGATATGATGAGTGGTGGCAACCACAGCTTTGATAAAAAAGAGATTTTAAATCTTTTTGAAACCTATCCTCTTATCCGTCCCATCAACTACCCTCAGCATACACCCGGCAGAGGTCTATATCAAACTACTCTTATGGGAAACAACTTGGCTATTATCAACCTGATGGGTCACTACACTATGCCGATGACAGATAACCCTTTCACAAAAATCATTGAGACGATAGAGGAGTTAGAAGCAGAGGGTATCGACCATATAGTGATCGACATGCACGCTGAAGTCAGCAGTGAAAAACAAGCCCTATTTTATCTACTAAAAGATCGTGTGAGTGCTATTTTAGGAACACATACTCATGTAGGAACAGACGATCTACAGATACGATCAGGCTGTTGCTATGTGACTGATGTGGGATTGACCGGCTGTCGCGACAATGTCATAGGAGTAGAGAGCGATACTCCTATCAAGCGTTTTATGACAGGAGTCGGTGGCCACTTTAATGTACCTGACAACTGTCAATCTATTTTGCAAATGGTCGTTTTTGAACTAGATAATTCTGGTCAATGTATATCTGCCGAGAAGATCAGAATGCTAGATAATAGGAAAAAATATATTGCCAAAGCGCTGGTAGAGACTAGTTAAGCCCGAATTATGCAATTGAATTGCTAAACCTTTCTTTTGACTGTTACCTTAAGAGGGTCAAAAAGCTTGAGTATCTCCTCTATCATTGGCTCCTCAAGGATATGGGAAGGCTCCCTCTCTTTGGCTGACTCTACACCTTGTGCTTCTGGCATAATGCAGCTACTCTTCATCTCGATCTCTTCGATCATAGATCCGATCTCACTCTCACAAGATTTTTGAGTCTCTACCTCTTTTGGGATATCATCTTTTTTTTTAATTGGCTCGGTCTTGGGTGATGCTTTGGGGATATTGATGATTTTTGTCTCTATTCCAAAAAGATCTTGAACAAACATTTTGATCATAGCCCAGTGAGTAACTAGCAACTTCTTCTCATCATCGTCTGCCATCGATCCCCAAGACAATGCACCATCTTCAAAAGATTCAAAATGAATATTTTTCTCAAAACACTCTCCCAAATCATAATCCCTGTCATAGATTTTTTTGATAAGTGCATCAAATCTCTTTTGATGGAGATGAAGATCTTGGGTTGCCGGCTCTCCATCGTCTGCTGTCGGTGGTGATGTAGCTTCTATCTCTCTATCTTTAGGGGACTCTTTTTTGGTTAGAGAGGGAACCTCTATATCCTCTTCATTGATGATGACAACTCTCTCACTCTCTGCCGTGGTAGGAGGCGAAGGGTTAACACTCTCTGGTACATTAACGCCTTTGAGCTCTTTTTCAAGAGTTTTGATCATCATATCGATATCTTTGATCTCTAGTGCTTCCATCATCTTGAAAAGTGTCAGAGAGAGTATGAACTCTCCATCAGCTCCTAGATTTAAGAGTGGTTTAGCATCTGCAAGAATACGAAAAAAGCGGTCTATTATCATAGGAGGAACTTTAGGGTTTTCAGAGAGGAACAGCTCTTTTAGAAAAAGAGTCAACTCATCTATGATCATCTCTGTCTCATAGTCTCCGGCAAGTTTGATAAAAGATAGTATCTCATCTCTGCTCTTAGCCATAATACTCTCTATGAGACTATCCAAAAGATTGGGTTCGATGATCCCTAGCATGCCGGTAACTGTCACAACATCTACATAATTTTTAGAGTAGACTATCGCCTGATCTAAGAGAGTCAGTGAATCTCTTAAGCTTCCAGCTCCGCTTCGTGCGATAATCTCTAGTGCATCCCTCTCATACTCGACACCCTCTTTATTGAGGATATGTTCTAAATGTTGAAGTACTAATTTTGCTGGTATTTTTTTAAATCTAAAGTGCTGAGTACGGGACAAAATAGTTGTAGGCAGCTTCAGTGGATCAGTTGTAGCCAAGATAAATTTGATAAAAGGCGGTGGCTCTTCGAGAGTTTTAAGCAGAGCATTAAATGCTTGTGGTGTAAGCATGTGAACCTCATCTATGATGAAGATTTTGTAGCGTGCTGAGCTTGGTTTGTATTTTGTATGCTCTATCAGATCTTTGATATCATCAATCCCACGGTTACTAGCTGCATCCATCTCAATGATATCCATATGCCTATTTTCATTTGCCATAATACAGTGCGTACATTGGTTACATGGGTGAGAGCTCTCTCCTTTTTCGCAGAGTAGTGCTTTGGCAAAGATCCTTGCTGTTGAAGTCTTTCCGCTGCCACGAAGTCCAGAGAAGAGGTAGGCATGGGAGAGTCTATCACTATCGAGTGCTTGACTGAGTGTTTGAGAAACAGTCTCTTGTCCGATCAGATCATCAAAGGTACTAGGACGATACTTTCTTGCTAAAGCTAATGACACAGAGACTCCTCTTGAATTGTTGGAAATATTGTAGTCAAAATTTACTTTCGGTTGGTATAATTGAGGTAAATATTGGAGTAGCCTATCATCTCCAAAACTTTAGTTTATTCATAAAAGTTCTATTTTGTTCTATAGTTCTGCTTTGATCTGTAGTTACATTTTGCTCTTTTTTGGACTTGAAGAGCATCAACTTGTCTCTATACTCTTCATCTGTTTTTGACATAGGAGATCCTGCTTTTATACTCTCTCCTGCCAATCTAGCTTTAGCATCTCTGTTGCCGCTATTTGCTGCACGCTGATACCAGATGCTCGCTCTATCTCTATCTCTTTTTACCCCTATCCCTGTCTCATAGAGATGTCCAAGACGATATTGTGCTTCTGCATGATTGTTCTGTGCAGATTTCTCATACCAATAAAAAGCTATTTGAGAGTTTGTAGCCGTACCGATACCATACTCATGCATAAATCCCAGTTTTGCGTAAGCATTAATATTACGACTCCTAGCAGAGATATAAAAATATCTCAGTGCTTCAGTATACTGTTTGGCACTATATGACTTAACTCCTTTGGTGTATGCCCAGTCAGCTTGGAGAGTCACACTCAGGAGGAGAGTAAAATATAGTACTGTTTTTTTCATAAATATAGATCCTTAAACCCGAAATATGCAATAGAAATCAATCACCAAGCGAATGTGTTCTGAGCCACTCTCTATCGGCATCGCTGATAGCAACTATACCAAAGCTCTCTGCAAGATCTTTAAACTCTTGAGAGTTAAAAAAGCTTGCCATTATATCTACTCTCTGCGTCCCAGAGTTTAGCTTATCCATCCAGTATGTCAAGCCGGCTGCCTCTGCCTCTCTATCGAACATCGTATGATATAGGATATGGATGAACTCTTCACTATTGAGATCCATAGCTTTATACTCTTCACTTCTGAAAAAACCGATCGCAACAGAGGTTGCTGTAGAGTGCCTCAACTCTTCTGCCCAATACTCAAGACCTGCTGCATCTGCTTCTCGTTCTAAAATATATTTATAAAACCTAAGAACAAACTCTTGTGTCTCTCTCTGCATAATAGGCAGATTGGTGAGGGCATTGTACCAGACTGTTGCGATTTTGGCATACCCCTCATCGGTAGGGTGTGCCGGGTCTGCCATATCTTTGATGTAATCTATCCCTGCACCATTCTCCATATCTACGATCACAATCTTATCACCATTTTGGATCCTAGCCGATGCCATCGCTTTGACTTTGGAGTTAAGTACAGTGACCCACTCTGCATAACTCCTCCTGTTGATAATAAGAGCAAGGATTACAGTTACACTTTGACCGCTGTTGGCTTCATAGGTATCAACTTCATTGAGTATCATCTCTATACCGGCTGGGCTGGTCTGCTGATCCATGCTGCCTGCATGCAGCAGTATGACATCTGGGGAACTCTGCTGGAGCCATGCATAAGTCCCCTCTGCCAAATCATAACTTGTCCAGCCTGGATACCCTTCGTTGTCGGGGTCAAAGGCAGGCACTATAGATTGACCTGCTCTTCGTGATCCTACAAAATCCACTACATATCCTGCATCACTCAGTTGATACCATAGGTAATTACGATATGCACTTCGTTCTCCCTCAGGTCTCGGATTTTTAACATCAGCATAGCCGTTATCATAAGTGATAGAGTCACCCATAGGCATAATCTTGACTGTTGCATAAAGCTCCATCGAAATAGTTAATAAAAATATCACTATTTTTGGAAACATAAAACATCTACTACTTGTCATTAACTTTTCCTGATAATTGATTTTACAATTATACCAAAAAGACAATTTAACTGCAAACCGAAACCTCCAGCAATTATAAATGTAGTAAGTTCCAGCACTCAACAAGAAAATAGAGAATGTGTCATTTTGAAATGTTTTGAAGTAGTTCATCCGAAAGCAACTAAAATGGTGATAGAATTTTACTATTAAGGATCAAAGGATGACTATGGCAATGGATGCAAACAGACAAAAAGCACTGGATATGGCGATCAAGCAGATCGATAAAACCTTTGGAAAAGGGACGGTGATGCGTTTAGGAGATAAAGACTTTGAACCCATAGAGGCGATCAGTACAGGTTCATTGGGACTTGATATGGCATTGGGTATTGGTGGTATACCGAGGGGAAGAGTCATAGAGGTATATGGACCGGAATCTTCAGGTAAAACAACACTTGCACTCCAATCTATCGCCTCTGCACAATCAGAAGGTATGGTTTGTGCTTTTATTGATGCAGAGCATGCACTAGATGTAGTTTATGCAAAAAATCTAGGGGTAGATATAGACAATCTTCTTGTCTCTCAACCGGATTTTGGTGAGCAGGCACTCGATGTTCTGGAGACACTTGCAAGAAGTGGAGCTGTAGATCTTGTGGTTATCGACTCAGTAGCTGCCCTAACACCCAAAAATGAGATAGAGGGAGATATGGGAGATACACATGTTGGGCTTCAGGCTAGGCTGATGTCTCAAGCTCTGCGTAAATTGACTGCTGTTTTGCATAAGATGAATACAACTGTTATCTTTATAAATCAAATCCGTATGAAGATAGGTATGATGGGGTATGGCTCACCTGAGACCACTACCGGAGGAAATGCTCTCAAGTTTTACTCATCTGTACGGATAGATGTGAGACGCATAGCTACACTCAAGCAGGGAGACTCCTCTATAGGAAACCGTGTCAAAGCCAAAGTTGTCAAAAATAAAGTAGCACCACCGTTTAGGCAGGCTGAGTTTGATATTATGTTTGGAGAGGGTATATCACAAGAGGGTGAACTTGTAGATTATGGTGTCAAGCTTGATATTATTGATAAGTCCGGAGCGTGGTTTAGTTATGGTGAGAAGAGATTGGGGCAAGGCAAAGAGAATGCAAAGGCTCTACTCAAAGAGGATCTGGAGTTGCGTGCAGAAGTTGAAGCCAAAATCAAAGAGGCACTCGGAGTAGGAAATATATTAACTGTGGGTGCAGATGAGATGGAAGAGTAGATTATCAATTACTATTTTGGTTAATTTCGATAAAATAGAGGGTAAATTATTTTAGAGGAGTGAGTACTATGGTTTATATTGATGATGTAATAGCAGATGAGGTGATGGATAGCAGGGGTAACCCAACAGTTCGTGCAACTGTGCGTTTGAGTGATGGAACATCTGCAAGTGCAATCGTCCCAAGTGGTGCAAGCACAGGAAAGAGAGAAGCACTTGAGCTTCGTGATGGTGGTGATCGCTATATGGGGAAAGGTGTTCTGCAAGCTTGTGAAAATGTAAACAGTCAGATTGCTGATACACTCATGGGGTTAAGTCCTTTTAACCAAGCAGAGATCGATATGGTGATGAAAGAGTTGGATGGTACCGACAACTATGCCTCTCTTGGAGCCAATGCTGTTCTAGGTGTCTCTATGGCAGTAGCTAGAGCTGCGGCAGAGAGTCTTGGTATGCCACTATATCGTTACCTTGGTGGTGCAAATGCTGTCGTAATGCCTGTCCCGATGCTCAATATTATCAATGGCGGCGAACATGCAAACAACTCCGTAGATTTTCAAGAGTATATGGTCATGCCTGTAGGTTTTGACAAATTTTCTGATGGTCTGCAGGCGAGTGCAGAGGTTTATCATCATCTCAAGAAGATCATTGATGGGATGGGTGAGAGTACAGCAGTTGGTGATGAGGGTGGATTTGCTCCAAACTTGAAGAGCAATGAAGAGCCTCTCTCTATTATCGTAGAGGCTATAGAGAAGGCAGGCTACAAGCCTGGAGATGAGATCGCTATAGCGATGGATGTCGCTGCTAGTGAATTGGTCAATGATGACGGTAAATATGTACTAAAATCAGAAAATCGCGAGCTCACTAGTTCAGAACTCACTGCCTACTATGCAGAGATGTGTGATAAATATCCCATAGTCTCTATAGAAGATGGCTTGAGTGAAGATGATTGGGAAGGGTGGAAAGAGCATACAGAAGTGCTTGGAGATAAAGTCCAGCTAGTTGGTGATGATCTCTTTGTTACCAATGTTGCTATTTTGGCAGAAGGTATTGAGAAGGGTATCGGCAACTCCATTTTGATCAAGCCAAATCAGATAGGTAGTGTTTCTGAAACTATGCAGACGGTACGATTGGCACAACGAAGTGGATATACTTGTGTTATGAGTCATAGATCAGGAGAGAGTGAAGATACATTTATTGCTGATTTTGCAGTTGCTCTCAATACAGGTGAAATCAAAACAGGTTCAACAGCTAGAAGTGATAGAATCGCTAAATATAATAGATTGCTAGAGATAGAGAGAGAGTTGGGTCAGTTTGAATATCTTGGTGCAACACTCTTTGGATAGTCAGCCATAAAGATATAAGTTGTTCACAGTAGAGGGAGATAGAGCCGGATCTATACTGGGTCTCTCCATAAAAGTCATTATTGTAACAAGTATTATCATCTCTCTTTTTGGTGTCTATATGGGGATTTTACTGTATGGTGAGAACTCTTTGACTGTATTGGATCATCTAAAACAGGAGGAGAGAGATCTGCTTAGAGAGGCAAAAGAGTTAAAAAGTGAAAATCAGAGGCTACAGAAAGAGTTCTTTGAGTTAAAACAGTTAGCAGTAGGAGAGGAGTAGTTAATATGTATAAAAAAGCTATGTTAATAGTAGCATTGGTGTCTGGAATCCATGCTTCCGAAAATCCATTTGCAGTAGACAAAAATCTTCAAAAGATAAATCAAGATGAGGATACACTGCTTCAGTTACTCGGTAAAGAGAAAAAAATACCAAAGACTCAAAAAGATAAAAAGGTACCGATCAAGAGTAGTGCAACAGTAAAAAAAATTTATGATCTCAAGAGCAACAAAGATACTTCTCCTAAAAAAGAGACAAAACCTAAAGTGATAAAGAGTGTAGAGAAAAAAGTAGCAACCCCTCCACCATCTGATATCAAAAAACAGACAACCCAAAAACCTGATAAGTCGATAAAAGTATCTAAATTACCAAAAGAGAGTGAGAAGAGCGAGATAGTACAAGATCAAAAAAAAGAGATAAAACCTAAAGAGATAAAAAAAGTAGAAACAAAAGCAGTAGACCCTAAACCAGATAAATCGATAAAAGTATCTAAATTGCCAAAAGAGAAGATGACTGATCAAAAAACTAAAGAGTTGATTGGAAAGCAGATTGAAAAGGTTGATGCTAAGATCAGAGAGCTCGAAGAGAAACTTAACAGTATCAAGAGGGAGAGAGTCCAAAAAGCAAGCAGAGATCCATCAGCAGCAAAAATAGATAGGCAGAGAGTAGAAAAATCTATAGATGACACTAAAGTAGCGAAGAGAGATAAAGCTAAAGTTGTGAAAAAAGATAAAGCTCCCGCAAAAGATAAAGATAAAGACAAAGTTGTAAAAAAAAATAAAGTCACTGAAAAAGATCAAACCAAAGTAGTGAAAAAAGATAAAGAAACAGTAAAAAAACCTGTAGATAAAGTAGTAAAAAAAGATAAAGCCAAGGTGGTGAAAAAAGAGAAAGCTACCGCAAAAGATAAAGCAGCAAAGAGGAGTCAAAAAAAACCAGCCCAAAAAATCATAATAGATGCCAAAGATGAGAAGAGAAAATATAATAAAGAGCTAAAAGATGCTATAGTTGCTGTAAGCAGAGAAACTTCAGTACCAAAAACAGAAAAGAGTAAAAAAAAACCTCTATTAGATATACCTAAAAAGGGTACCGACGAGGATAGCATCAAATACAATAAAGCCCTACAGGATGCTATAGACAGTGTATAGGATCTAATCTCTATTTTGCAATAGATTGATAGCAATCATTGAGATCAAAATCTCAAAGAGACTTGCAAGAATAAGCTGATAGTAACTCAATAGATCGATCAGGTGTGTCTCATATCCGATCGTTGCAACAGCGATCAGAAGGGTAAGTGGCATAGAGAGGGCCAGTGCAGTCAGTAGAGCATCTCTAGAGCCAGATATCTTTTTGAGTACAAATGCTGCCAATATACGAATAAATATCATCAGGAATGTAATAAGCAGTGCACCTGTAACGATCCCCTCTAGTGCCAATGCATTGAGATCAAATGATGCTCCCACATGTATAAAAAAGAGCGGCACCAAAAATCCAAACCCCAAGCTAGACATCTTCTCTTCAAGTTTCTGTTCATGATGAAAAAAGGCCGAGATAGCTACTCCCGCAATAAATGCACCCAATGCAACCTCTAATCCCAATGCCAACATTACTGCTATAAGGATAAAGAATAGGGATATAGCCATCCGTATATCTTGATCTGAAGTGTCAAACTTGGGCATCAGTGTTGTCTTTAGCTCAGGATACCACCAAAATAGAAGATGTAAAAAACGGTACAGAAGAAAAACAGCAACCATAAACAGAAGAAGATACCCCAACTTTAACAGTAGTTCCCACCCAAAACCAACAGTACTAGCCGCATCTAGTATGGTAAGAGCTGCGATACTGATCACTTCACCCAAAACTCCTACTATAAAAGCTAGTTTTATCCACTCAGGATTTTTCCCATAGACTTTAGAGAGTGAAGCTAATAGACCTATAGATATCAATGGTATTGAGACAATCACAATACTGTTGAGTGTAAAAATCCATCCGCTTATCAGTGCTAGCGCACTCATGATCATAAGAAAAAGTAGGGATTTGTTTATGATGGAGCGAGGGCTATTGAGTATCTGCTTTAGATCTACCTCCATCCCTGCCAAAAACATAAGGTATAGAAATCCTATCTCTGCAACTATATCAAAGTAATCATGATGCTCAATCAATCCATAGTAGGCAAATAGAGAGCCTAGTACGATCTCTATAGGAGGCGTAGGTATCCGTACGACTTTGGCAATAAATGGGCTAGACCATATCAGCATGGATAGAGTCAGTATGAGCGTAATGCTAGTGTGTGTCACAGTTAGTAGCTACCTCGTAACCTAGTTTTTTGAGAGTATCTAAATCTTTGTGAGGTCTATCTCCTGTAGTGGTGAGATAGTCTCCTATGACTATAGCGTTGGCTCCTGCTTCAAACATCATCTCTTCATCACCTGAAAATAGCAGCTCTCTACCTCCTGCTACCATAAGAAGTCTCTCTTCTCCTAGTAAAGCTCTGGCTTTTTTTATAATCCTACAAGCTTCGTTTTGTGAAATATTATTGGATTTGATGGGTAGAGCTTCATTGGGGTGATAGAAGTTCAGAGGGGTTGACTCTGGCGAGAGGGATGCTATAGATTTTAGCAGATCATCGCGATCCTGCATACTCTCTCCCATACCAAATATTCCGCCTGTACATAGTGTCAAGCCGGCTATTTTGGCATCTAGGCAAGTTTGATAGCGTTCATCCCAGCTATGAGTTGTACAAATTTGTGCATAGTAATCTCTGGATGTTTCCAAGTTGTGATTATAGCTATCTATACCATGTTTTTTTAAATATCGCAATTGATCGAGTGAAGCAGTGCCATTACATGCTATTAGATTGAGTCCATCTACCTGCTCTTTGATATATGTCGCTGCTTTGGCTACGAACTCTGTCCTCTTGTCATCAAGACCTTTGCCTGCCGTAACTAGACAATACCCCAAGGCACCCTGTGATCTTGCCTGCTCTGCTTGGGATACTATCTCCTCTATAGACTTAAAGGTATATCGCTCTATATCTGCTTTGTATCGAACACTCTGCGTACAAAATTTGCAATCTTCATTGCAGCTTCCGCTCAATATATTGTTGATGGCACATAAAAATATCTGTTTTCTCTTTTTCATAAGTGCATTATACTCAAAGAGTTTTCAAAACCCTTTATCTCTCCTCTATTTTGTGTATAGTCTCGGCAAGCTCTTCTTCTGTCTTGCTATCAATATGAATAGTCCCATCATCAAATACTCCTGCATTTTTGTCATCATAGATAGAGCTATCAAGCTCCCCCTCACTCTTGGCGACAACACAAGTGACAACTGCATCTCCCGTTACATTCACGGAAGTACGAATCATATCAAGCAGTCTATCTACACCCAAGATCAACCCTATCCCCTCTATAGGCAAGCCTACTTGCACAAAAACCATCGAAAGCATTATCAACCCTACACCAGGTACACCTGCAGTACCTATAGAGGCCAATAGAGACATCAATATCACTGTCAAGTAACCTGACAACCCTAGCTCCACCCCATATACATTGGCGATAAAAACTGTCGCAACTCCCTGCATGATGGCTGTACCATCCATATTGATAGTCGCACCAAATGGCACTGTGAAAGATGCTACAGAGTTATCCGCACCCATTCGTCCTGTTACACTGCGAAGAGTAACCGGTATGGTAGCATTGGAACTTGATGTACTAAAAGCAAAGATTTGAGCATCGCGAATCTTCTGCAGAAAGATCTTTGGACTCAGACCTGAAAAAACCTTTAGTATCACCATCAAAGTACCAAAAAGGTGAAACATCAATGCGAATATTACAACCAAAACATATCCTGCCAAGTCCATAAGCAGACCTAATCCCAACTCAGATATAGCTTTTGCCAGTAGAGCAAAAACAGCTATAGGAGCAACACTCATAACGATATTGACCATATTCATCATAGCTTCATTCATGATCTCAACTATCTCAGCTATTTTACTAGCTTTGGGGCCAACCATCATCAGTGAGATACCTAAGAGTATAGAGAAGAAAATAATCTGTAGCATATTACCCGAAGCAAAAGCACCAACGACATTGTCAGGGATGATACCGATAAGCACATCAGAGAGCGGTGGAGCCTCTTTGGCAACAAATGAGGCTGTAGTAACTTGATCTGCTCCATATCCTGGAGCGATAATGATAGCCAGCCCTATAGCTACAGCAATAGCAATAGCTGTAGTGAGGAGATAGAGCCCAAAAGCTTTAACTCCAACCTTTCCTAGAGTAGAGAGATTGCCTATACCAAGAACACCAGAGACAAGAGAGAAGATAACTAAAGGTACAACCAGCATCTTCAAAGCAGTAATAAACATCTTGCCGATGATATAAAAAAGACCTCCAACAATATACTCTTGGGTGAAACTCCCTTCGCTATTGAGTCCACTATAGTTGATGATTAGCCCGACAATAGCACCTAGTAGCATAGCCCATAAAACTTTGGCTGTCAAACTCATACTACACATCAACCTTGTGTTTACATTTGAAACACTCATAAATCTCTTTGCCTCGCAGTGACTTTTTGCCCATTAGGTAGTTGCACTCAGGGCATTTTTTGTCAACAGGTTCAAAATTGGCGATAAATTTACACTTGGGGTAGTTGATACATCCAAAAAACTTACCCCTCCTGCCCTCTCTCTCTTGGAGTTTTCCGCCACACTCAGGACATGGTACAGTGATCTCCTTCAGTGGTGTGAGAGATTTGGCATTTTTGCATTTAGGATAAGCGGAACAGGCCAAGAATTTACCTCTTTTGCTATTTTTTATAACCATAGGTGAGCCGCATTTTTCGCATACCTCATCGGTCTCTTCGGGTTTCTCAGGCTCTTCACCATTGACATTTTTGGTATATTTGCATTTTGGAAAGTTACTACAGGCGATAAATTCACCATATCGACCTTTTCTCAAGAGAAGCTCACTTCCACAATCAGGACACTTCTCTCCCGTTGGTATAGCTACCTTTAGACTCTTGATATCCTTCTTCCCAGACTCAATCTTCTCCATAAAAGGACCATAAAAATCAGATAATACCTTTTGCCAATCTATATTGCCCTCGCCAACCTCATCAAGACTCTCTTCCATATTGGATGTAAACCCACTATCAACGATCTCAGCAAAATACTTCTCCAAAAGCTCTATCACGGTAAAAGCTATCTCAGTAGGATGGATACGCTTCTTCTCAATCTCAATATATTTACGAGTCTGCAAGATCGTAATAGTAGGGGCATATGTACTTGGGCGACCGATACCCATAGATTCAAGTTTTTTGATCAAGCTCGCTTCATTGTAGCGCGGCGGAGGTTCGGTAAAGTGCTGTTCTGCTTTGATATCATCCATAGTGACAGCACTATCCTGTTTTAGATCTGGAAGGAGTTTGTCTTTCTCACTGTAGCCTGTAACCCTATAGAAACCATCAAAGAGGAGTTTTCTGCCACTAGCCTTGAAGATTGTTTTGTCACCTCTAAATAGGATGGTTTGTGACTCAAACTCTGCATCTACCATTTGACAAGATAGGAAACGGTTATAGATGAGGCGATATAGTTTGAGCTCATCAGCACCGAGATAATCAGCAGCAATTTTGGGTGAGAACTCTACCATCGTGGGGCGGATAGCTTCATGTGCCTCTTGTGCTGCTTTGGTTTTGGTGACATAGTTTTTTGGTTTTGCCGGTAGGTATTTCTCTCCATACTCAGACTTGATATAGTCACGAGCACTAGAGACGGCTTCTGCTGCCAAGTTGAGACTATCTGTTCTCATATAGGTGATAACTCCCATTGTACCTTGGCTTGTCTTGACCCCTTCATAGAGCTTCTGGGCAACCATCATGCTCTTTTTGGGTGAAAATCCCAACTGTGTGGAGGCACTCTGCTGCAGGGTAGAGGTCATAAATGGTGCAGATGGTTTTGTCTTTCGCTTGCTTTTATCGATAGATGCAACGACAAAACTCTCTCCCTTGGCCGAAGATACAATCTCTTTCGCCATTGACTCATTGGTTATAGTCATCTTCTCTATTTTGGTGCCATCAAACTCATAGATCGAAGCATCTACATTTTTCTGAAATAGAGCATCTACACTCCAGTACTCAACTGGCTTGAAAGCTTTGATCTCTCGCTCACGGTCGATGACGATCTTGAGCGAAGAGCTCTGCACTCGTCCTGCCGAGAGTCCTTTTTGGATCTTGCTCCCTAGTAGCGGAGAGAGCTTGTAGCCTACTATCCTATCGAGAAGTCGCCTTGCCTGTTGAGCATTGACACTATCCATATCGATCTTCCTAGGACTCTCTAGTGCATGCTCTATAGCACTCTTGGTAATCTCATGAAATACAATACGGGGTAGAGTCTCTGGGTCTCTGCCGATAGCCATAGCGATATGGTAGCCTATAGCTTCCCCTTCCCGATCCTCATCCGTCGCGATATAGACAGTCTCTGCCTCTTTGGAGAGTTTTTTCAACTCTTTGACGGTTGGATTGACATCTCGTGGTATAGAGTATTTGGGTACAAATAGTCCATTTTCATCGATAGTGATGCCAAAATTGCTCTTTGGTAAATCTCGGATATGCCCTTTGGATGCTATGACTTTGTAGTCTTTGCCCAGAAAGTTGCTGATAGTCCGACCTTTTGCCGGTGACTCTACGATAATCAAGTTCTTCATTATAATGCACTGCTTCTATGTGAATTTTTTGGCATTGTAACACAAAAGTAAAAAAAAGGCTATATAATATCAAAATAAACTCTTGCAAAGATCTCTAGAGTGTGTATAATATTTACTATTGCATATTTCAGGTTCAATATATAGAGACTATGTAGGTAGATCCAAAAATAGGAGTTTTTAGATGATAGATGGAGAAGATATTTTGACTCTTTGTGGTATAGATGAGGCTGGGAGAGGACCTCTCGCCGGTCCCTTGGTGATGGCAGGAGTGATACTCGCCGATAGGGTTGAGGGCTTGACCGATTCTAAAAAATTAAGCCAAAAGGGGAGAGAAGCACTCTATCCCCAGATCATAGATGCTTCACGCCACCATATAGTGATCTTTACAAATAGAGAGATTGATGATGAGGGCATCTCTGCTTGCCTCCATAGCGGTCTAGAGGATATCAAGAGGTTTTTTGGTGAAGTGGAGTACCTCTTTGATGGGAATAGTACCTTTGGTGTAGATGGTATATCTACTATGGTCAAGGCAGACTTGAAGGTAGAGGAGGTGAGTGCAGCGAGTATCCTAGCAAAGGTCACACGCGACAGGATGATGAACGATTATGCCAAGATATACCCTAGCTATGGCTTTGAAAAGCACAAAGGGTATGGTACCGCTACCCATATTGCTATGATGAGGGAGCATGGCAGATGTACCATCCACCGTCAAAGCTTTAGAGTGAAGGCACTAGATGAGCTGACACTGTTTTGATATTATGGCTAATTGTTTGGGGATATCCCAATGCCAATGACATAAGGCTACCCCTTGTGGTTGCCCTTTTGATGTTATTTATTGTCTACTCCTAAACGATTAGAGTCCAAGTACTGTAGCCGCTTTCACCCTCATTTGAATACCATAAATTGAGCTTGCCATCTTCATCTGCAAACATCAAAAATAGAGAGAATGTACCTCCCGCATTTGTGATTTTAAGTACACCGTT
>JAYEOM010000001.1:63717-75059 GCA_034722955.1 Campylobacterota bacterium | reverse complement strand
GAGTCCAAGTACTGTAGCCGCTTTCACCCTCATTTGAATACCATAAATTGAGCTTGCCATCTTCATCTGCAAACATCAAAAATAGAGAGAATGTACCTCCCGCATTTGTGATTTTAAGTACACCGTTTTCCAGTATATAGGGGAGTTCTTCACGAAGTGTCCCATCCATATCATAAATTTTGAGTGTTGTCTCTGTGAATAGTAGCTCCTCTTTTGTATCAGTACCATTCAAAATATATTCACTCAGAAACCTTTTCCCGACGATCATCTCTGCTGAGAATTGTTGCTCAAGATGCCATGTATCTTGCCAAACTCTACCATCATTATCAGCTCTTGTTACCTCCCATAAGGTAGGCTTCACGGTATCTAAAGCGATAACAGGATCTTTGTCATTGTCATAGACAACTATTTTTCTATCCTCTATGCTGTAGGTACCGCCAATTTCATCTCCTTCCAAGATCTCATAGACCACTTGACCACTGCTATCAAATACTACACGGATCCATCTAGCATCTCTTTCATCAAAAGTATAAAATGGCTGATCCTCTACCATCGCATAGGTAAATCCTGTAGTATCGGAACTACTGCCACTACTTCCGCATCCACTCCAAAAAAAGAGTGCCGAGAGAGAGATTACTATATTTATAAGCGATTTCATTTCAACTCCTTAAAAATCAATTTTTTGGTAGGCTCTTTTTTGGGATGAACTTTCCGCACCCCTTATCGGGAGTACCTCCAAACTTTTTTACCTCTCTAGCGGTTCCATCATGAAAGATAGCTGCTCTTTGGCACTCATCGTGTTGGATACACACACTATTTTCACATCCTATATCTTCTGGTACATTAGACAAATTCGACTCCTTTGGTTCCCTCTTCAAGTTTTCCGATAATATAGCCATCTGTGTTGGCAAGTATCGCCTCTACATCAGCCTCATTGGCGACCCATACCATACCTATGCCCATATTGAATGCTCTCCACATCTCCTCTTCATCGACAAGTTCTCCCATAAATTCAAATATAGGAAGAACACGAATATCATCTTTTGTCACTACTGCCTTGATCCCATCGGGAAGAACACGGGGGAGGTTCTCTATAAGTCCGCCACCTGTGATATGGGCTAGAGCTTGGATATGCTCTCTGTTTGTTTTGAACTCTTTGACATATATGCGTGTAGGCTCCAACAGAGTCTCTAGGAGAGGTTTGCCATCAAATTGATCACTCAGACTCATCTCCAGTTTGTCAAAAAATATTTTTCTGACTAGTGAATAGCCGTTTGAGTGGATACCTGAACTAGGCAGAGCTATGAGGATTTGACCAGCTTTTACATTGGAGATCGTGTCCATCTCACTCCGCTCTGCGATACCTACCGAAAATCCTGCCAAGTCGAAGTCCTCTTCACTGTACATACCAGGCATCTCTGCTGTCTCACCCCCTACCAGTGAACACTCAGAGCGACGACACCCCTCTGCTATACCCGCTACAACATCTTTGGCATTGGATGGGATAAGTTTGCCTGTGGCGTAGTAGTCCAAGAAGAACATCGGTACACCAAAGTTGCAGATGAGGTCATTGACACACATAGCTACTAGATCGATGCCGACTGTATCTAGCTTGCCACTCTCTATAGCGATCTTGAGCTTTGTGCCGACTCCATCAGTAGCAGATAGGATAACCGGCTCCCTATATCCTGTGGGGAGTGCATAGGCTCCTGCAAATGAGCCTATGCCACCTATGACATTGCTATCAAAGGTAGATTTGACATCACTCTTGATAGCTTCGACGAAATCATTACCTGCATCGATATCGACACCAGCATCTTTATAGGAAATATTTGCCATAAAATTCTCTCTTTTAGTTATTTTCTCTGCTCTCTACCTCTTTATCAAAATGACAAGGAGGAAGGACTTTTTTCAGTATATAGATCGAAGGGCAGAAGTTTGTAAATGCCCAAACCAAAAGCATGATCATTATAAAAAGCTGGAGTAGAAAAGCCAATTTGAACATTTGAAGACCAGCCAACATCATCACAAAACCGAGCATAATAGCCATAAGTATTCTCTGGGCTCTCTCTGCACACATATCTTATCCTTTGTTGATAATTTTGAGTACTATTATATCGAAGTTGAGTTAAGTTTTCTACCCAGCTTCTCTTCGACAGAGCCAATCTTTTTGTCCAGCCTGCCTAGAGGTCCTTTACGATAATCGATCTTGATGGCACTATATATACGGGAGCAATCCTCCTGCAACTCTTCGTATGCTGCTTCGATGACTGCAAATACTTCAGCAACACTCTCTGCCTCTATGATGGTTCCCATCGGTGTCAACTGGTAGTTCAATCCACTCCTATCGACTATATCCAGTACTCTAGCTACAAATGCACTCTTGCTTTGACTCTTATCTGTGGGGAACATCGCAAACTCTACTAATGCTGACATCTTAATCCTTTCGGTTTCTTGTTATAATACCTTATGAAAATTAAACCAATGATAGTTGTCGGTGGCGGTGCGAGTGGATTGGTCGCGGCTATTTTGATCGCGAGAGAGGATATCTCTGTGACACTACTCGAACAAAACAGCAAAGTAGGCAAAAAGATCCTAGTGAGCGGTAATGGCAAGTGTAACATAGGCAATCAAAATATTGTGCCATCACGATACCACTCCCAAAATCCTCATTTTATCAAAGAGGCTTTGATGGGTTATGGATCAGAAGAGATCAAAGATATCTTTGAGAGTATGGGTTTGCCACTGATCGAAGGAGAAGGCGGTAGACTATTTCCCATGGGTCTGCAAGCAAGCACGGTCGTAGAGGTCTTGGTATACGAAGCCAAGAGAGCTGGTGTAGAGATCACCTGTGACTGTAGTGTAGAGGCTATCGACAGAGCAGAGTATGGCTTCACTCTGCAGACAACACAAGGAGAGAGGAGCTGTAACAGACTTCTTCTAGCGTCAGGTTCACCTGCTGCACCACAGCTTGGGGGGTGCTTTGGTGGACTGAAGATGGTTGCTTCGCTAGGACATAGACTCATCCCTAGCCACCCTTCACTAGTCCAGCTCTGTTCTGATGAAGAGTGGGTCAAAAAAGCGAGTGGTGTCAAGATCGAAGCAGTGGTAAAACTATATGCCAATAGTGACTATATCACCCAAAAGAGAGGTGATATTCTCTTTGCCAACTACGGTATCAGTGGTTTAGCTATACTCGATATCAGCCATGAGGTGAGCTGGAGACTCTCAGAGTTTGCCTATTGCCAGCTGAGTCTCGATATCACCCCTAGACAGAGCAGAGAACAGTTGATCAATCTGCTAGTCCACCAGATCGACCCCGACAGCAGCAAGCCTCTCACGCTATGGCTCCAAGGCATCACAAATAAGAGACTTGTACCTATCATAATCGAACAATCAAAATGCAGAGCCAAAACAGAAAAAGAGCTCAACCGCAAAGAGATAGGCAAGCTGGTCTATGTACTAAAAAACCTCAAACTCCCCATCTCTGCCACTAGAGGATTTGAGGGGGCTGAGGTAGCTATGGGCGGAGTAGACACTAGAGAGATCAACTCCCAAACAATGGAGTCAAAAATGATCAAAAATATCTATATAGCCGGAGAGATGCTAGATGTAGACGGAGATAGAGGCGGATTCAATTTTCACTTTGCATGGACAAGCGGAATACGAGCCGCCAAAGCGATCATCACAGAGATCAGATCGACTTCACACTAAGGCTACCCCTGCAAATTATATTTTGCAAATCTTACCCTCTTGGTGGCTTCTATTTGTGTGTTTATCTCCTTGGGGTAGCCTAAGGTGGTTATAGATTATTGAACTTTAAAGCATCTATTAGATAAAATTTAAAGATAAAAGTCCCAAGTTGTATTATAATTGTCTCCCAGCTATAGTGAATATCCCTTCTTTTATTCTGTCTAAAAAAGTGGAGATTGGATTGCACGGGTGTTTTTTTCTAATGGATATATAATGTTCTCTATTGAATAGTTGTATGAAAATCAAACACAAAAGAAAACAAATGAATGACACTAGCTCCTCTGCTTTGGGAAGATTTGCTAAAAGCTTGGATGAAACATTTCAATGGAGTATCTACTAAATATCTTGAAAGTTATTTGGGTTCGGGTTTAAATGAATTCTTCCAATGACAAGGTATCTATGCCTCTTATCTTCCCATAATTCTTGAGCCTCTATGAAGTCAATATAGTGCTTCAGTATCTCCCCGAGCCCTTGCTGCTACCTATAATCTCCCAAATACTTCACTTTGAACAATCTCTTATTTGATTAGCGAAAGTACATCTTCCTAATATCGACATAACTTCCACTCTCATACTCTAGTAGTTTTTCAAAAGCAGGTATAAGTTGTTTTGCTGCTTCATCTGCAGAGATGATGACTCCATTAGAGATTTTGTCTACTAAAGGGTAGGTGCTGTGGCTAACATTGGCGAGAATATAATTAACCATTGATGTTTTGATAACCCCTGTTGCCAGTACAGACAGGTGAATATCCGGTAACTCTTTGGCGAAGATACTGATCATCGTATTGAGGGAGCTTTTGGATATAGAGTAGGCACCAGAGCCTTTGGAGCCACTGATGGCTATTCCAGAGCTTACAACTACGATCTGCTTGACAGTACAAAATGTATTTAGAGAATCGATCAACTCTTTGTTTGCCCATACATTGATATCCATGACTTTTTTGATGTTTTCAGTAGTTGTCTCCCTCAGCTCTTTGATATCCCATAGTATCTCGGCAGTTAGGATTGCGATATCAAAACTGTTATTGAGTATAAAATCATTTATCTCTGCTTGGAGAAGAAAAGTATCACTCAGATCACAAGGAAAAAAGAAAAAATTAGGTTGCTTGTCAAGTATAGGTGATGCTTTTCTACCTACAGCATAAACTTTTGCACCGGAGCTTAAATATTTTTGGGCTAGTTCATATCCTATCCCAGAGCCTGTACCTGTAATAAAAACTTTTTTCATAACAACCTCCTAATTATATATAATACTAAAATTATAACTGAAATTTTAGAAATTTAGAAATCTATATATAGAGTTTAGTTAGAAGGCAATTTTTTCTGAAAATGTTGGTAATCTTTAATATATTTCCAGTCACCGCCCCAAGTCCATCCTCTTTTTTTGAAAAATTGGGTTGCTCTATCGCTCTCTAGCAGAATAGCTATATCTTCAGTCTTGGCTAAGTCTTTATGTACTCTCTTTTCAAAAGGTCTAGATTTAGAGTGTGAGCTATGTTTGCCTCTCTTGAGATATGGATTTTCTATAGGATTGATATCGATCGCTAGTCCATAAGCATGTTTTGACCACTTTTGCTTACCGGTGGCATTGCGACAATTGAAGGCAGAGGTATTGTCATGCTCAATAGATCTATAGTCGTTACCCCCAAAATCAGAGACAAGTGACATTCTGTTGATGGGATAACCAATTTGATAAAGTTCTCTAAATATTTCAGTGATCTCTTTTGCAACACTTCGGTGCATGATAAGTTCGCCTATTTTGGTTTTTCCTCTAAAGTCATAGTGTGTTACCTGAATATAGCGAAGGTCACGCAGTGCAACAGGACATCCATCTCTCCAGGAGTTGCCATCAATCATCCTCTTTTTGATATCCGGAGTGATTTTTTGAATAGTTGATCTATACTCTGCTGATAGAACAGATAGAGTAAATAGAGAGATAAATAGAAAGAGTGTCTTCATATTGGGATACCTTCGGATAAAAATATTCCAAAGTATACTGTAAAATTCAAAATTAAGTATAGATTTTCAGCAATACCGGATGAAATATTTTATTATTTAGAATTTCCTTGATATAATAGAGTATAAAATTAAATAGAGGAGTTATGGTCATGAGAATTCTTAAGTATGTAGTGCTTGTGCTGATAGTGATATCATCGATAAACGCAGGAGACAAGAGAGTAGATGTGGGTAAAATATTTGGTAAGATTCAGTATGTTACTGCCTTTCCTGACTATAAAGTTGAAGTTGTAGATGCTTTTGCCGACCTGCATGTAAAAGTGGTCGATAGCTTTCCCGATGAGGCTGGAAAGTGGCAAATTGTAGATGCATTTCCTGATTATAAGATACAAAAAGTAAAAGCATTTGGAGATTTCAAGATAAAATATGTAGATGCTTTCCCCGGAGTCCAATAGCGGGGATAGAAATACTTTGATGTTTTCTTAATCAAAAGGATATGTTATGCTTAAAAGGTTACTGCTTCTTTTTATATTTACTATTGTGTTGCTACAGGCGACGGCTCCTACAGAGGAGAGTGTTGCCAAGCTCTATGTCGCAACTTTTGATCGTGCTCCTGATACAGCAGGATTGGCATATTGGGTTGATTCTGGACTCACTCTGGAACATATAGCAAAGAGTTTTTTTGAACAGCCCGAAACACAATCACTCTATCCTCCTGGCACTTCAAGTAAGGTATTTGTCGAATCTATCTACAGCAATCTATTTAATCGGGCGGTAGATCAGGCTGGCTTAGACTATTGGGTGGAAGAGATAGATTCCGGGAATATAGAAAAATCAGTTTTTATTTTATCTGTGATCCATGGAGCTTTGGGTGATGATGCCATAATCCTCGCAAACAAAACAACAGTTGGGATTGCTTTTGCAGATGCCGGATACTCTAGTGTCACCTTTGCAAAAAGTATAATGTATGGAGTATCAGGATCTCTCTCTACTGTAGAGGAGGCTCTGCACAGTATCGAAAACCAAAGAGTATCTACACTACTAAAGGGTGTGAAGATCACAACATGGATGTACCAGATACAAGGGCTAGAAGAGAGGAGTGCCATTGACCTGCTCTCGGATACGACTTATGACATGCTGGTAGTAGAGCCTGGACATAACTTTAAAAACTTTAGCTATGATACAACCTATCTGATCTCCAAACTCAAGCAAAAAGCAGGTGGAGAGAAGCGCATGCTGCTGGCATATATCGATATAGGAGAGGCGGAAGATTATCGATCTTACTGGCTGGAAGATTGGATCGCACCTACAGCTATAGAGTCTGGAGTACCAGACTTTTTGGTTACAGTCGATCCTGACGGATGGAGCGGAAACTACCCTGTAGCATATTGGGATGCAGAGTGGCAAAATATATGGTTGGGTGAAAATGGTATTATCAAGCAGTTAGCTGCATATGGTTTTGATGGTGTCTATCTCGATTGGGTAGAGGCGTATGATGATGAGAAGGTGCAAGAGGTTGCTATCTCACAGGGGATCAATCCTGAAAAAGCCATGATATCATTTATAGAGAAGATCAAAAATGCCGGAAAGAGTCTCAATCCTGACTTTGTTGTTGTCTCGCAAAATGCCCCTTATCTGTTGGATTATGATCCTGCCTACTACACCTCTGTCATAGATGCTCTTGCTACGGAGGATACATGGTTTTATGGTGAAGGTGATGCAGGGTGGGATGATCCTAGTGCAGGTGATTTGAGTGGTGGAGAGAGACAGAGTGGTGACTACTCTACCCCCAACAGGATAGCTCAAAACAAAAAATATCTAAATCTTGGAGTACCTGTATTTACTGTAGATTACTGTATCTCTGACTCCAATGCAGAGATGACTTATGCAGATTCAAGCAGTAGTGAGTTTATCCCTCTTGTTACGAGAGTCTCTCTATCTAGGATAACTGAGACACCACCCATTAATGATTGATTTTCCAATGGTTTACTCTGGAGTGCTATAATACTCTCAAGAAAGAGAAAGTCTTTCAAAGCGATGTTGAGAGTTTGTTTTACTCCTTGTCCAAATATGTAAACCTTCCTTGTTTTCTCTCAATATTGCACTTCTAAACACTTCGTAGTTTATTTCGGTATAATATTTTAATTAGATAAATTTGATACATAGGAGATATCTTGAGTTTTATCGTGTTGGATACTGAAGGGAAAGGCAGACTTACGCAGATCGCTATTGTTGACGAGAGCGGAGAGTTGATTTTAGAGCATTTCATCGATGGTAATCTCAGTGAAGTGCTACTCGAAGCAAAAAGTATACTGGAGTCACATCTGATAGTAGCACACTATGCAGAGCATGATATCTCTCTACTTAAGAGAAGTTATGACTCTATAGGGGTTGATATCGATCTGAAAAGTTCATGTACCTATCTCCAGAGCAAGCAGCTCTTGCCTGATCATGAGAGTCACACTCTTGATTTTTTGTCTCAATCACTCTTTCTGCAATATGAAGATAAGTTTTTCGATAAAGATTTGGCTCATAGGGCATCATATGATGCACGCTATACATATCAACTATATATGAAACTTTTAGATATAGAGTCATCCCTAAAGAGAGCAAAAGTGGTAAATCCATTTCTCAGTTCAAAGGTAGATAACCCTTTCCAAGAACATTTTGATGATATGGATCTATATAAAGCAGAGTTTGCTACTCTACTCAATAGTGTCAAAGAGATCAAAGAGGATCCAAATCATCAAACCAAATCTGCCATAGTTTTAGCCGATGCAGGCAATGGAAAGACACATCTCATGATGAGGTTTGTGAAGAGTGTCTCTAAGACAAATCGATTTTTATTTATCGGTAAGCCCAATGATACACAAAATATCCTACTCCATATCTATACCAAAATATTGGAGTCGTTTATCCAAAAGATTGATGACTCACCATACTCTCAGCTAGAGTATCTTTTGGCAAAATCCTTCGCAGGTATCATCATCCAAAATAGTCCTAGCAAGAAGATCAAAGAGGTACTTGAGGATAATCCACTCAATATCTATACACACTTTGGTAAAGATGGTACTCAATATAGAGTGAAAAACTGGAAATCTATCGAACGGGTTATGTTGAAGTGGTATCGTACCTCCTATGGTAGCGATCTGGTCTCTATAGGGCTGCTAAAAGCACTCATCAAGTATACCTTTTATGTTGATGAGAACCGTAGGGATATTGTCATCAACTATCTCAGTGCTAAAGAGCTCAGCGGGGAGCAGCTGGGGCAGATTGGCTTGGATGGACATGGTGAGGATTTTAACAAAGAGGTTTTTGCTCTTGCTGCTATCTCACTTTTCGGTAAACTATCTATCTTTGATGAACCTTTGATCATCTCCTTTGATCAGCTAGAAGCGATGAGTGGAGATGATGAACTCATAGAGAAGTTTGCCGAAAACCTCAAAGAGCTTATCACGCAGACACCAAACTCTCTAGTGATACTAAACCTCTTTCCTAGTCGCTGGCGAGAGTATGAAGCTATGTTTGATGGCTCTATCATCGATCTGTTGGGTAGAACGCGTGTCTACTTGGAGAGGCCTTGCAGTGTAGATATGCGTAAGATGTTGATGCAAAGAGCAGAGGCTTCGGGTGTAAACTTGGAGTATATATTTACCTCTGCACATCTCTACAAAGATATCTTGCAGTATGACTCTATACGCAAAGTACTCAACAGGGCCTATGACTACTACCAATCCATAGTTCATCAGATACCTCTGCCCAAAGTGAGTGAACTCTCCCTAGAGGAGAAGCTCAAACAGCTTGTGGCTAGAGTAGAGTATCTGGAGTCTCTCCACAAGATAGAGCAGCCTCAACCGCAAAAAAAGATGAATTTTGATATCAAAAGGTATATTGACAAAGTATATGATAGCAAAAACATAGCATATAGTCAGAGGGTTATCATAGATGATAAAAATGATATCGATAGACTCAAGTTTATCCTCAAATCTATCGACTCTATCTATGATATATCTTTGGATTTCTTCAAGATGAAAAAAGTGATTCCTGAACATGTCATCATCAAAACAGAAAAATATGCCTATGTGATAGGATTTTTGCATCTAGAGGGTCGAACTTTTGTCCATCGTATCAAAAATTTCAATCAACTCGTTATCAACAATAGCAAATATCAATTTAGACTCTTTAGGGATAGCAGGGAGCGATCTATTGGAGGCAAGGTCTCCAATGATGAGATATTGAAACTCAAGAATGCACCAAATGGAAACTTTCTCATGATGGATCAGGAGGATCGTGTGATCTATGAGACGATATACCAACTCATCACTGATCTGAAGAACAAAGATATAGAGATACCCCTAGAGGAGCTGATGAGTGGCATCTGCCTAATGTTCAAAGACTTTTGGTTATGTAAATTGATCGATACATTATAGTGATCAACCTTTAAAATCGTGGTAAGATGTGAGTGATAAGTGCCTTTATGATACAATCTTGTAGGATACTATTGAGAGGAGAGATTCTTGACCGTTCTGCATAGATATTGACAAGGTATGACTTATCCTGTTTAGATGACTGCATATGAGAGAGATGAAAAGTTATGAAAAAGTTGAAAAGCAAAAGAGAGTACCCGTTGTGTTCTTGGTCGGAGAAGAGAGCCGTTTATCCGCCTCCAAATAGTGCCTTAAAGAGAGAGACTATTATGCCCAATGATAGTAGTATCGTAGCGATAGAGACTATCTTTAGGGGTTTGGCAGTCAAGCTTGATGCTCATCGAAAACGACTGCTCGAAAATCCAGATGATCCTGAGGCACTTCATAAGTTTCGTGTCTCTATCAGAAAAATTAAAAGTATTATAGATGCGTTCAAAGCTTTTTTATCGCCTGACTGGCATGCCTTGCATCGGCGGAACTTATCTCATTTGATGGCAGAGACAAATGAGAAGCGTGATAGGGATGTTCTGTTGACAAAAATGCCTTTTTATAGATCACTTTTACCAAAAAAGATGCAAAAAGGACTCACTCCCCTGCAAAAACTTCTTTTGAAGAAAAAAGAGATATCCGATAGAGTTGTACTCTCTTTGGTAGAGAATGAACTGCTACGGCAGGAGATCGCTTCACTGCCAAAACCCGAAATGAAATCCTCTCTCACCAAAGAGGTGACCAACCAACCGATTGTGATAACTGCGATGCAAATAGTAGAGAAGAGAGCCAGCACTATCGTCAAAAAAGGGAAAAGATTAGATGCCCAATCAGGAGAAGAGGAGTATCACAAACTCCGTATCCAGTACAAAAAGATACGCTATACTCTCGAAGTTATGCAGCCTCTCATAGAGAGAGAAAAATATGATGAGATTATGAGATTGACCAAAAAAATGCAGACTATTCTTGGTGATTTCCATGACTATCAAGTTCAGAAAACACTTCTACTCTCTCTAGGCAGTGATCCACTACTTCAAAAGAGGAAAACAAAAAAAGTCATAGCTCTATTGATCGTAGAGATAGATAAGCTCGAAGAGGAGCAGGAGGAGTTATTTCGCAAGAATTTTATCAAGATGAAAAGATATAAGAAGAGAGCAAAGAGACTCTTTGGGGTTCATTCAAATTGATCTTTGTAAGTATCGCGTACCTCCAGTATCTC
>JAYEOM010000001.1:38986-63617 GCA_034722955.1 Campylobacterota bacterium | reverse complement strand
TTATCTCTTTATGAGATTAAAATCGAGAGATTCAAAATCCTCTTTAAAGTCCTCGCCTGCCTCCAAAGCATTTTCATTTTCCCCATCATAGAACCACTCTATAGTGATACTATTTCCTGCATCTTGTGCCTCTTCGATGATATCAAAAAGATCAAAAAAGAGTTTGGAGCTACTTGAGTTAAAATAGATGATATCCATCTTAAGCCGGCTTTTTATCTCTCTATCTTGTTCAAAAAACTCTTGGATCCACTTCATCGTGGGTTGGTAGAAGTCAAAGGTATTTTCAGGATAGCTTTTGCCCGAAAAGCAGAGCAGGCCGGCTTTGGCATCCAGATCAATCTGTGGTGTATATTTTGTCGCTTCAATATGTAAATTTTCCATTTTTACTCCGTTAGATATAGGTTTTTATTTCAAAAAATGATCGCTTTTCATCCAAGTGGGTAATCTCATACTCCATTGGAAGTGCACTTTTTTTTGCCATCTCCAATAGACCCAGACCTGCACCTCTGCCATGCTTCTCTCTGCCACTTCGTCGCAATACTTTGTAGTACTCTCTGAGTTCACTCTTTTTCATAGGTATGATTTTATCCAATTTTTTACTCAGTTTTGATTCATCTTCGGGATGAATGATATTTGCAGAGCTCACAAAGAAGTGTCCTCTATCCTGATCATACCCTACAATGCAGATACCGGGACTCTCAAAAGCGTTATCTCCTAGGTGAATACGCTCTTGTGAGTAACTCATGATATTTTGCATCTGTTCAGTAAAAATAGAAAAGATATTTTGGATGAGGGTAAAGGCAATACCTGTTGCATTCAACTCTTTTTCAAGTGTCTCCGCAAGACTGCTCAAGATGTTTTGTGAAACAGTACCGCTAAAACTGAAAAGTACACCTTCTCTCTCTAGTATATCCTTAAATGTGAGCATATTCATACTCTTCCCCCCTTAGATTTTTGGGATTTAAATGAGAAGCATGCCCCATCATCTCTGTTGGTCACGGTCAATGAGGCAGCCATCTTTTCTGCAATCTGTGCACTCATATAGAGTCCGATTCCTGTTCCCTTCCCCTCAGCCTTGGTAGTGACATTTGCCTTGAAGATAGTCTCAATGACAGAGGCAGGTATGCCACCGGCATTGTCACAAATCTCCAAGATGATCATGTCGCTCTCTTGGTAAATGTCAAATGAGATTTTTCGTGATGCGATAGCATTCTCTTTGAAGGCATCTTTGGCATTGTTGAGGATATTGAGGATGATATGTTTGAACTCATTCTCTACACCATATAACTCCAGTCTCTCATCTCCCTCTATGATAAAGGAGATCATCTCTTTTAAAAATTCATCTTTGATGAGTAGCAAAACCGAATCAATCGCATGGCGAATATTGAAATCTCTCTTCTCTTTGTCTGGTCTAAAAAAGGATCGAAACTCTGTCAAGGTATTGAGGAGATGATCGATCTGCTCCCAAAGAACTTTTTTATAATTCTTAAGATAAGCCTCATCTACTTCACCCTCTCTGTACTCTATCAGGAGTAGATCAGTGAGCATAGAGATGGCATTGAGTGGCTGCTTCCACTGATGGGCTACGGCATCCATCATCTCTCCCATAGCAGCATGTTTGGCTTGCTGGGCTAGTATCCGTTCACTATGTACTCTAAGTTCAAACTCCTCTTCGAGTTGATGTACCTGTTGCGAGAGTTGTTTGTCGGACTGCTTGAGGATTGTATCAAAACGCTTGATAGATTTTCGGCTCTCTTTTAAAACCGCTCTGATTTTAGCTTCATCTATAGTCTCCGAATCGATCACCTCATCCAATCGTTCCAAGAGAGTCAAATTTTCACTCTTCATTCGTTTACCCCTTTGCATCTAAATCCAATGACAGTGATATCATCATTGCGATCTTCATCCCCTTGGTAGACCATAAGTGCCTCTTCCAAGAGACTCTTCTGCTCTTGCATAGATGCCTCTGTATGGGTCTCAAGCACTCTTCTGAATGGTTTTCTCCCCATAGGGAAGCCGTTCTCTCCGCCATTTTGATCGATGTAGCCATCAGTTGTGAGATAAAACTGCACTGTTTGATCAAAAGAGAGCTGATGGTTACTGAACATAAAGTCGGTATTTGATGTCTTATACCCCAGAGAGTGCCGATCTGCTTTGATCATTGTTATTGTAGTATCTCTTTTGTAAAAAAGAGGAATATTGGCTCCGGCATAGATAACTCTGCACTCTCTCCTGTCGATATGGACAATGGCCCCATCCAATCCTGCATTGGAGAGAGAATTTTTATTGTGTTGTTTGAGCAGATGCTTCAAAGAGCGATTGATGATGGTCAATAGTTTTGCCGGATCAACCTCTTCATCTTCTTTGTTGATAAAGGAGAGGAGATTGCGAGCTAGTGTTTTGACCAGCATTGTGACAAATGCACCTGGCACACCATGCCCAGTGCAATCTATGAGTATCAGCAGTGCTTGATCTCTGTCGTTGAGTCTATCAAAAAAATAGATATCACCTCCTACGATATCTCTAGGTTCCCAGATAGTAAAATAGTCTTCAAAAAAGAGGGAAAGCTCCCTCTCTTCAGGGATGAAAGCTTGCTGAATAATCGCAGCAAACTCAATAGAATCAGTGATCTGCTTGTTGACACGAGCAAGCTTGTTTTCGAGTATTGTACGACGATGGATCTCTTTTTTGAGACGCCAACTCCAAAAAAGTGTCCCACTGATAATCAGAAACGCAATAAAAGCTATCCGGTAGATAAGCGTATAGTCGATCTTCTCTATATACTCCTGGGTAACCCATTTGTCCATTATGTTCTGTTTTGTCTGTTCGTCTATACTATTGATAATCTTGTTCAAGATACCAACTAGAGGTGCATATTCACGACTGATAGCGAAACCGATCTGTGTATTAAACTCGGTTTTGCCGACAACTTGGATATTGCTAAGCTGCATATTTTTCATAGTGTAGCTACCTAGAGCCATCGTTGTCAGCATGGCATCATATTTTCCTTCTGCTACACCATATAGACCCTCTTGAATATTATCTACTTCATGAAAGTCATAGTCTGGGTATTTCTCTTTGATTTTGAATATATATCCATACTCTTTGATAATAGCTATTTTTTTTGTAGATAGTTGTCTGAGTGAGTGTACATAAGGATTTCCCTCCTGCATCATAACTACGATAGGATTGGGCAAGATAGCCTGAGTAAAGAGAAATTCTGACCCCAATGGAGAGTCGGTAGTCTCGGTTAGCATGTTGACTTTGCCACTTTTGAGATGACCTATGGACTCTTCCCAAGTTTTTGTGGGTATTTTGTTGATTTTGAGTGAACTTCTCTTCTCGATGATATCTATCAAGCCGGCAATGATACCGATATATTTACCCTCCTTGGTAAATGCTTCAAACGGCAACCAGTTGGGATCACCGGTAAAGTTTATTTGTGGGTGCTGCTCTATCCAAGAGAGATCATCCTCTGTAAAATTGATCTGTCTGCTTCTGTTGCAATCTACTCCGTTGCCGATAGCTGCCTGCTGATGATCTTGGATCAACTCTTTCTCTATATTGTTGGACTGAACTTCTCTGGCTGCATTGGCTTGAAAAGGCAGAAGAGAAAGAGATAGAAATAGGTAAATAATAGCACGCATAGAGACTCCTGAATGATCTATTCTACCATACTGTTTATTTGTGTTATATAATGGAGATTATCAAACTAGCGTCTGAGCCTCCTTGGGGTAGCCTTATCTCCTTGGGGTAGCCTAGCACAAACCTCCTCATAGTGTGATACTAAACAGTGCACCATCTTTTGTGTTGGATACGGTTAGTTCACCATGGCAATGCTCATCTATGATAGTCTTTGACATATAGAGTCCCAATCCCGTACCATCTCTGTTTAGTTTTGTAGAGAAGTATGGATCAAAGATTTTATCTATGATCTCTACAGGTACTCCACCTCCATTGTCACTGATCTCCAATATGTCCTTGTTGTTGCTCTTGTGAGTTACAATCTTTATATAAGGATCCTCTACACTCTTCTCTACTAAAATATCTTCTGCATTTTTGATGAGATTGAGTATCACCTGTCTTATCTCATTTGGATATGTCATAAATCTATCTTCACTATTGAACTCTTTGATAATAGATATATTTTTATTGGTTAAGGAGTTCTCTGTTATGCTTAATACAGAGGTGATAATATCACTATAGGATGTCTCTATTTCACACTTATCTGCTCTAAAGAAATTTCTAAAATCATCGATCGTTTCACTAAGAAAATGTGTATATTTAGTTATATTTTTAGATTGTTTTATGATTGTATCCTTATCTGCTTTGCCTAGTTCTGCCTTGAGTTCCAATCCTGCACTTGCAGAGGAGATAGCTGAGAGCGGCTGTCTCCACTGGTGGGCTATCATAGATAGCATCTCTCCCATTTGTGCCAAGCGAGACTGAAAGTGCATTATTTTATCTTTTTGACGATTTTTTTCAACCTCCTCCTCTACCTTTTTTTCAAGATTTTTATTTAGTTCATCTAGCTTTTTAGTTTTACTCTCTATCTGATGCTGCATATCGGTATGCAGTATATTTAGCTCACTTCCCATTTGGTTGAAGCTATATGCCAAAAGTCCGATTTCATCTTTTGTATAGATATCGATATCTCTATAGGTTTTTTGAGCAGAGATATCTTCTATAGCATCTGTCAACTCATTGATAGTCTTTAGATATTTTCTCACAACTATATATATCAAGATCAAAGATACAGATATAATCACATAAAAGATAAAGAGTTTTTTTCTAGATAGTCTGCTTTTCTCTTTGGCTATAGTATCATATGGATAAGCTAACAGTATAGATCCTGATGTGAGAGACTCTCTATCGGTCAACTCTCTTACATTTACTATATATAATCTATCTTGATATCTTGTCTGGCTTGTTGATTTTGGGTTTTTAAGTAGATTTTGGTATTGCAGATAGGATATTGGCAGTTTAGCAAGATTTTGTGATGATCCCCACTTTGTGGAGCTCATAACAGCACTATTTCCTATCAAGGCCAACTCTAGATGAGTATTATTTTTGATATTTTCCAAAAATATATCATTGATAAAATAACCCACCATTAGGACTCTCGATAGATCTCCCTCCCCTTTGACGATAGCAGATGAGTAGAGTATGAAGGTTTCTCTCTCTCTGGCTATTTTTGTTGTCTGTGTCTGGTTTCTGATGGTTTGACGGACGATATCTCTATATGCTAGCGAATCATCCACGATATGTTCGCTTCCTATTTGTGCCAGTATATCACCTTTATCGTTCAACAGTATGATAGAATCGGCAGACATCTCTATCTTTTTTTCTTGAAGATATCTCTTCAACCTATCCCTATCGGAATCTAAAAGTTCAGAGTGTGATGCTACATCTTTTGCCCACATTTGAGAAGTTTGAGACACTAGATTGATAAAGTTCCTAGTTGTGTTATAAGCCAAATCAAAATCACTTAAAATTCTCTGTTCTATCCTTTCGTCTAGCATTTTATTGGTTAGTATCATATTGATGCCAAATGCACCAAACAGTACAAGAGATATCAAGATAAATATCTTGAAGATGATTTTACGATAAAAGATGATTTTTTTACTCACTGCTCCACCCCTTTATCTCTTTTGCCAAATTTTTTGTGATATTTCTATCTTTATAAAATTTACTATATTCATCTATTGCCCATTTTGTTGATCTATCTGCATGGCAAGATCCATTTTGACAAGAGTTGGGCATACCGTATTTTATAGTTGCCTCTGGCGGTATGATCCTAAAGGCATGGCTTCTTATAGTGAATTTCCCTCCTGTTTTGGCAATTTTTGGCATATGACAATCAACACAAGTGACCTTTTGGCTGGGACATGGGTAGTGTTTTTTATGCTCTTTTAGTGTTTTTGTATCTTTGGTATGGCACTCTATGCATTTGTCGGAGACCTTTATACTGCTATCTCCTACCTTGTGGGGTTGATGACATACAACACAGGTTATGCTATCTTTGGCATTATCTATAGTTGGCAGTGTTATGCTCTTTTTATTGTCTAGTCTATCTTTTTGTCTTTTTGCTATGATATAGTCACCACTATGACACTTTAGGCAGTTGTCGTTGGGATGCTCTTTGCACGCGACTCTTCTCTTTGTTCGTAGATTTCTTAGAGATTTTGAATGTCCTGACTTGGCAAAGTCGGCATACTCTTGGTGTCTATTTTTGGAGATACCATTGCCCCACCAATTTTTGCCTTTTTTATCACTCTGTGGAGTTGTCTGTTGAAAGTTTTTGCTCAGCATCTGCCCAGGAAGATATTCGATAGGGAAATTAAACTCTACTTGTGTCTCATGGGAGTTTAGTATCTTCTCTATCCCTCTGCTGTGACACTGCCCACATACAGCTGACTTGATCGATACAACTATATCCATCTCTTTTTCAAGCTCATCTTTGAGACTCTTTGAGCTATGACAAATAGTGCACTTCGGGTCTCCTAGGATACGCTTGTTTTGTACATGTCTGCTAGCTGGTCCATGGCAAGATTCGCAAGAGACTCCATACTCTTTAAACTCTCCTGTCTTTACATTCAGTCCTGTAGTGTGACATCCGTTGCACTTTTGATTCAATGGGGTATCTCTCCATTTGTCCGTCTTGTAGGGTACCCACTCTTTTGTGAGATTCAACCATTTGGCAGGAAACGGATAGTACTCACCATCTATCTCCCTAGCAAATACCTGCTCCCACTTGCCGCCAACTATAACCTCTATATCCTCTTCATCAAACTTTACAAAATCGGGTCTATTTTTGAAATCGGCTACTATTTGAGATCTGTCACTATATTTTTGAAATATTTTAGGATGAGTTGAGTGGTGCCAGCTGTGATGCTTTTTGTTGTGACACTGCTTGCAGCTATCACTTCCTATATAGTCTGCCTCTTGACCTTTTATGAGTGTAGTATCTTTGTGTATATAAAAACTACCGATAACTGCAGCTACCAATAGTATAAAAACAGAACTTTTCAAAATACTCATCCACTCTCCTTTTAGTTCGATATACTCCGATATCACTCCTAAATAGATAGTCCTCTTCTTGGATATTCTACATACTCTATTTTAGCGTAGATTTGCTTTGAACCCTAATTGTAGGATGAGTTTTAGGTATATACGCTACACTTTGAAAAACCTAAACCCGAATTGTGCAATGACAAATGCTAGTTTAGTAATCTCTATTGCATAGTTCGGGTTTAAGACATGGAGAGAAGATGGTGGCTTACACACTGGATGAACTTATCCCATCATCTGTTTTTGCCAAACAGATCATCGACTACTTAACCCAGCAACATCAAACTATTACCTTTGCAGAGAGTTGTACCGGTGGGCAGATCGCATCTGCTTTTACTGCTATATCTGGGGCTTCTGCTGTACTGAATGGCTCTTGTGTGACATACTCTAATGAGATCAAGCATCAATGGTTGGGAGTTAGGGAAGAGACTTTGATAGATTTTGGGGCTGTGAGTCGTGAGTGTGTAGAGGAGATGTTGGTAGGTATACAGAAGATGGCAGAGTCCGACTATGCTATCGCCGTGAGCGGTATAGCAGGTCCTACAGGCGGTACAGAGCTCAAGCCCGTAGGTACTGTATATATAGGTCTGCTTACTCCGTCATATAGTAGAGTTGAGAAGTTTCACTTTGAAGGTACGCGTGATGAGGTACAAGAGTCGGCAACCCAAAAAGCTATAAATATTTTGGCTAAAAACCTAAAGTAACAGATTTTGGCACTTTTTTAAAGAATCTCTTGACAATTGAAGCTTTATCAGATATAATTTCGTCCACTTATTCAGTAGAGTAGGTAAAGAGTGTGACCTGTTAGCTCAGTTGGTAGAGCAATTCCCTTTTAAGGAATGGGCCCTAGGTTCGAATCCTAGACGGGTCACCATGTATATCGTCTTCAGCAGACGGCTCACGAAACTAGTTTTGTTGATCTATGCCTTTTGTATGAAAATGTCATCACATATTTATTTGGTCGCTTAGCTCAGTTGGTAGAGCGCTACCCTTACAAGGTAGATGTCACAAGTTCGAGTCTTGTAGCGACCACCATGTTTTATCGTCTTCAGCAGACGGCTCATGAAACTAGTTTCATTAGTAAAAGTTGATATTTACTGTTTTAGGTGCGGTGGTAGTTCAGTTGGTTAGAATACCTGCCTGTCACGCAGGGGGTCGCGAGTTCGAGTCTCGTCCACCGCGCCATTTACAATATTGTCTTCAGCAGGCTACTCATGTAATTTATTGCTTCTGTTTTATGTTGAATGATTATATGACCCGTTAGCTCAGTTGGTAGAGCAATTCCCTTTTAAGGAATGGGCCCTAGGTTCGAATCCTAGACGGGTCACCACTTATGACTTAATATGGACTAGATGACCCTTTCATCTAGTGGCCAAGGATACTGCGTTTTCAACGCAGAAACAGAGGTTCAAATCCTCTAAGGGTCGCCACTTATTGATATTGCCTTCAGCAGACGGCTCGCGAAACTGGTTTCGCAATTATATCTTTAGATGGTCAGTTTTATTTGTAGGTCGCTTAGCTCAGTTGGTAGAGCGCTACCCTTACAAGGTAGATGTCACAAGTTCGAGTCTTGTAGCGACCACCACTATTATCGTCTTCAGCAGACGGCTCACGAAACTAAATTTCGTTGGTAAAAAGTTGACTTTAAAGTTTATTGTTTTAGGTTTGATTAAGTTAAGCTTGATATAATTCACTCCTTATTAATTATATGTGCGGTGGTAGTTCAGTTGGTTAGAATACCTGCCTGTCACGCAGGGGGTCGCGAGTTCGAGTCTCGTCCACCGCGCCATCTGATTTTATGCCTCTTAATTGTAACTCTTTGCTATCTATAAATTATATGTTTATTCCCTTTGAGTAGCCTAAGATTTTACCAAATTTCACACTTTAAAAACAAGACCTATCTAAATAGACTCATTTGGGCTTTTATTAGCCGAAACTTGATAGAATTGATCTATACTTTTTATATGTATTGAGAAATACGACTCAAAGAACTATGGAGATCGAAATGAAAAGAAAAATACTATCGGGGATCTTTATGATAAGCTCTCTCGTGACACTCTCTCAAGCAGAGATAACAACTCTCAATGATGCTATCAATAAAGCTGGGAAACAGAGAATGCTCTCTCAGAGAATGATGAAAGACTACTCTATGATAGGCATGAAGATAACATTTGGAAGCCCCCAAGAGGAGCTGCAAAAGTCAGCAGATCTCTTTTCAGTTACCCTAGTTGACCTGTTGGCATTTGCAAAGGAGAGAGATAAGCCCTCTTTTGAAGCTCTCCAAGAGGTTGACACACTCTGGGAGCCACTCAAAAAAGAGCTTCTCTCTCCACCAAATAAAGATAAAGTTGTAGAGATATTTAACTCTGTCAATCAACTCTTGGCTGCTGCACATAAGGCGACAAATGCTATCGCAGCAACTTCCAAAGAGAGTACGGGTGAGATTATCAATGTATCCGGACGACAGAGAATGCTCTCCCAGAGATTGGCAAGTCTCTATATGCTAAAAGTCTGGGGTGTAGGTATGGATGATAGTGATCTGAAGAAGTCTATGGATCAGTTCTCCGATGCACAAAAAAAGCTAGAAGCTTTTCCTAAAAATACAGATAAGATCAATGCTGGTCTTCTTGCTGTCAAAAAAGACTTTATGTTTTTTGAAGTACTAGGCGTATCAAAATCCAAAAAATTTATCCCAAGTCTCATCGCTCGCTCCTCCAATAAGATAACCAAGAAGATGAACGATGTGACTAAACTCTATGTAGATGTGAAATAAGGAGCAAGAGAATGATTAAGAATATAGTAAAAACTGTAACGATAGGAGCACTCTTTGTCGGTAGTGTTGCGTTTGCTCAGGAGAGTGGTGCCACTTCTGATACTTCTATAGAGACACAATCTGCACAATCAGTCATCTCTGAAGGGCAGATGGTTGATATGGCAGGAAAACAGAGAATGCTCTCACAGAGGATGGCAAAAGATTATTTTTATGCCGGAAAAAAGATCAACAAGAGCAATGCCAATAGACAACTCAAAACAACTCTGGCAGATTTCAAGAGTACTCAAAAACTCTTGACTGACAATATCAAAGATGAGGAGATTACCAATCTCATCGCTTTTGTTGATATGAGTCTTGATGAGTTTATAAGTATCTCAAAAGAGGATTACAGTGTTGACAATGGTACGATTATTCTTGACCTGAGCGAATCTATGCTTGAGGGAAGCAACTATATAGTACAAGCTCTCGCCAAGGGTAAATCATCCAATGAGATCATCGACATGGCAGGAAAACAGAGAATGCTCTCTCAGCGTATAGGAAAATATTATATTGCCTATCAAGCAGGGATCAGGGATGATAACACTGTTACACAGATGAAAGAGACTGTCAAGGAGTTTGATACCGCTCTCAACAAACTTATAAACAGCGAAGGCAACACCCCCCAGATACAAAAAGAGCTTTTGAGAGTCAACAAAATGTGGAAAATAGTCTACAAATTTTATCTCAATATAGAGAAGGGCGGACTTCCTATCATCGTCTTCTCTACTACTGACGATATCACCTCCAAGATGAACAAAATTGTAGCTATGTATGTTAAGGTGTTGGAGAAATAATGACAAAGAGTATTGTAAAAATTGGATTATTGTTTATCTTTTTCTTATCATTTGTATCTGCTGCTTCTATCAGAAATCAAGTTTTGCTTATGCAGGCATCTGAAAATATTCGCCTAGATAGTCAGGAAATTTCAAAGAACTATCTCTATTTTTACAGTAATCCAAAAAAAATTCACTACAAAAAGATGGCAGAGAGCGGACTTGCAGACCTTGATAAGCAGTTTCGTCTAATTGCCAAGACTACAAAAGATGAAGATTCAAAAGATGTACTTGCTTTTTTGGATTATACTAAAGAGAGGATAGAGGATGTACTCCGTGACCCTTTTGACAAGGATAATCCATCTCTGATGCTAGACTATAGTGAGATTCTTTTGGAGGGAGCCGAGTCTATCAATAGAAATATTGACTATACACCCTCTAAAGAGGAAAAAATGATGATGGATATGAAAGATATCTCTTTTCTAGTTGAGAGAATGACCAAATATTATATGGCGATTCTGATAGGAGGAGACGGTATAAATTATGCAGAGATGCTCAATCAATCCATAGAGGAGATGGAGAGAGATCTATCACTTCTTGAAGAGTACAAATACTCTCCAGAAAACCTATCTCATCTGGTCAAGCTAAGAGGGAACTGGATAGTTCTTAAAAAGTTTTATCTCAATAACAAGAAGTTAAAAGCTCCAAACATTGTACTACTCGCCTCTCTAGAGGTAAGAAAAAACGCTAGAGTTCTTGAAATTTATCATAGTAAAAACCAATAAAGGGAAAATATGAAAACGGTTAATAGTAAATTTCTCGAATCTATGGTTTTGGTTCCTCTGTTTGTCATAGCTCTTCTCCTCTCCTACTACTCATATCTAGAGTACAATGAGTATAAAACTTTTTCTGACTCCAAAAAACAACTTGTTTATCTTGAGGAGCTAAATAGCCTGCTTCTCAATATAGACGAAGAGAGAGGATTGGCTGCTATATATATGGGAGACTCAGATGATCAAAATAGTTTTGAAAAACTTAAAAATCAACAAGGTACTGTAGATAGTATCATTGACTCCATAAAGAGTAATACGGATATAAAAGGATCTAAAAACTTACTCAAAAATTTAGAAGATTTGAGTGAAATCAGAAGCAGGATCAAGCTTCATGACATACCATTTGATGAGTTCTTTTTTAAAAATTACAGAGATAGATTCAGCAATCCCATCATTGATGAGATGGCTAAATTTCAAAAGAAGCTGGAGAGTCAAAAGGAGAAGAGTCAACTCTATACCTATGTCAAACTCTTAAAGCTTGACAAACTTATACAACTAGAAGAGCTCAAATCAAATAAAGTGATTCTTGATCTATATCTTAAGTTAGTAAAGATCAGGGAAAACAGTGCAGTTGAGAGAGGTTTTATATCGTATAAGATCAACAAGAGTACTCCGTTGACAGATAAAGATTTTGAAGTATGGGATCTGCTGATAGATAGAGACTATACTCCTCTGCTAGATAGTCTAAAGGATAGCTCTTTTGGTCAAAAAAAGGATCTCTCATTTGATAAAAATATATACTCCAATAAGGTAGATATAGAGAGAACAGAGGTTATATTCAACTCTGCCAATAACAATCTCAAATCCTCTCAGAGTAAAAAATGGTATAGAGTACAGACAGAAAAAATATCTGAGATCTCCAGAGTAGAAAATCTCATCTCCTCATCAGTCAACCAAATTCTTAATGAAAATATTTCACAAAAGAAGAAGCAGTTATACTTTTTACTCTCCTTGATCGCTGCTTTGATTATCATTATTTTGATTCTTCATGTTATATTTCAATCCTACCGTAGAGATGCCAAAGAGTTCAAAGAGGCTATTGAGGATATTAGCCTCAATCTTAATGATGAACAGAGAGAAGAGCTCAATCTTATCATCAAAAAGCAAGAGAAGGTCAAGATATATAACTTTATGGCAAATACGATAGCAGATGCCAACAGAACAAAAGATCTATTTCTTGCAAATATGTCACATGAGATCAGAACACCTCTCAATGGTATAGTTGGCTTTACTCAACTATTGAGAAGTACCAACTTGACGGAGGAGCAGAGTGAATTTATCACTATTATAGATAATAGTTCAGAAAATCTTCTGATAATCGTCAATGATATCCTTGATCTAGCTAAGATTCAAGAGGATAAAGTCGATCTAGAGAAGATTGAGTTTAATCCCTTTGAAGTCTTTGAGTCTGCTATAGAGTCTTATGGAGCAAGAGCTGATGAGAAAAATATCGAACTTGAACTCTTTATCGATCCCAAAATCACTAAAACCATGCAGGGTGATCCAACTAAGATTACTCAGATACTAGTCAATCTCATAAGTAATGCCATCAAGTTTACACCAGACAGCGGCAAGGTAGAGGTGAGGATAGAAAAAATTGCCCAAGAGGATAAAACTTCAAGTATAAGATTCTCTGTCAAGGATTCGGGTATTGGTGTCAGTGCTGAACAGAAAGAGAGTATCTTCAAAGCATTTTCACAAGCAGATATCTCTACAAATCGTAAGTTTGGCGGTACCGGTTTAGGATTGACTATCTCAACAAAATTGATTTTAGCTATGGGAGGCAAACTCGATATTGATAGTATGGAAGGGGAAGGAGCTACATTCTTCTTTACTTTGAATTTGCCAGAGGTCTCTATATTGCCTCTCGAAAAGAATGACTACAGTATCGGCTTTTATATGCCACAAAAAGATCTCTTGGGGGATGAAAAAGAGAATATAAGAGAGTATATCAAAGCTACAGGTGCAAACTACATAGAGTATGCTTCGCTAGAGGAGGTGTTTGATCTTGACGATGAGCATAAACCTGATATTTTGTTTGTGGAAAATGTTGATATAAATGAGCTCAAAAAATATCCAAAAGGAGAGTTAAAAATCGTTTATATCTCCAGACACAATACTGTGCGACGAGAGGAGGAGAGAGAGTCTCTCTCTTATGCAGAGTATATTATCTACAAACCAAGCACTTTTACAAAGATCAAAAGAGGCATATCTGCCATCAGTAATCTAAATATAGAGAGCAAGGGGATCATAGAGAAAAAAGAGCACAGTGAAGATGATAGCTACACCTTCAACAATCTCTCTATTCTTGTGGCAGAGGATAACACAATCAACCAGAAGTTAATCACTCATGCACTATCCAATATAAATATCACTGTAGAGATTGCCCAAAATGGACAAGTGGCATTAGATCTAAGAAAAGAGAATGATTATGACTTGGTATTTATGGATATCCAAATGCCGATCATGGGCGGCGTAGAAGCGACACATGCTATCCTGGAATATGAAGAGGAAAATCAAGTCCCTCATGTTCCTATCGTTGCATTGACAGCCAACAATCTCAAGGGTGACAGAGAGAGACTCATCAAGGAGGGTATGGATGAGTTTTTACCAAAACCCATTGAGTTAAAAACCATGAAGGCTCTACTCAAAGGCTATTTTCCGGACAATGTCACTTACGATAGTGACTCTGCAGATATCATTCTCTATCGAGAGAGAGATCTCAATAGCAAAATGTTTGAAGCTATCCTCAAAGGTATAGGATACACTGTTGATGTAGTGCGTGATCTAAAAAGTTACAAAAACAGACTCGAAACAGTCAACTACATCTACTCATTTGCAGACGCTCTGATCTTGGAGAACAATCACCATCTTATCGAAATACTTCACAAAAAACATGTTAAAAATATTGTCTTTATCGATAAGCCCTTAGGTAAAGAGGCTAACCTAAGGGTCGAAGATTATGATTTCATCATCCCAAATATCGCGGATAGAGATCTGATCGAGTTTTATATATCCAAGATATAGTATATACTATTTACTCTTTTGAACTCTCTTTCTCATCCTCTTGGGGCGGTCTAGTCAAAAATAACTTATCAAACTCTGCTATCTTTACATTGGCAGAGAAGCTGATCTTTTTGTTCTCTTTCAACTTTTTCTTTTTGAGCTTATCTGGATAATCGATCTGATTCAAGATATGTTTGATAGCATTGATGCGTGCTTTTTTCTTATTGTTGGACTCTATAACTCTCCAAGGAGCAATTTCTGTATGGGAAGCCATAAACATTGAGTGCTCTGCCATAGTATACTGATCCCAAAGTGTTTGTGAATATTGATCTGTAGGTGATAGTTTATACTGTTTGAGAGGATTGGTAGACCGCTCCTTAAATCGCTTCTCCTCTTCATCTTTGCTGATAGAGAAGTAGAGCTTGATGAGAATGATACCGGCATTGACCAGCATTCTCTCTAGTAGAGGTACGGTGAGCAGGAAGTTCTGATGCTCCTCTTGAGTACAAAAACCCAAGACAGGTTCGACACCTCCGCGATTGTACCAACTGCGATCAAAAAGTACTATCTCGCCCCCATTTGGCAAGTGCTGTATATAACGCTGAAAATACCACTGTGTCTTCTCTACATCAGATGGCTTGTTGAGTGCTACTACTCTTGCTCCACGGGGATTGATGTGCTCTGTGATACGCTTGATGGTACCACCCTTTCCTGCCGCATCACGCCCCTCAAAGATAACCAACAGTTTCAGCTCTTTCTCTTTGATGTATCTCTGCATTTTCAACAACTCTATCTGTAGAGTCGATAGCTCATCTTCATAGTCAAGTACCTCCTGTTTTATCCAGACAGGCACTCTCTCCTTTTTTTTATTGGCTGCGCGTCTCTTCCCCTCCTCGAAACTCTCACGGGTCTCATCTCTTCGATCTTCATGTATCTGCTCTTTGATGTTGGTATTCTCTCCCATCTCAGTATCTATAATTTTGCGATTTTTACTCATCTTTTTCTCCCTCTCTGAAATTTTGACTATATAAGTTTTTTGATACGCTCATACCCTTTTTTGATCTCTTCTCCTGCAAGTTCAAATGCTGTAGATAGATCCTCTTTAGAGTTGGCATGGATACCCATCTCTGCTGCGATACGAATCTCTTCAGCAGAATCACCTGCTACATCTGCGATCTCTTTACCCTTCAGTTTGAAGAGTTTATACTGATCATCAAATTTATCAAGTTCATCTTTTGCCTCAGCAACACCCAAATTTGCTTTCAATACCAGCTCATCCCGCAGCTGCTGTGCATCCTCCAGCAGTCTGTCTATCTTACTCTCAATATCACTCATACCTACCCCTTTCATGTTCATCATTTATAGTATATCATAAATGCTTCTTAGTATCCAATATTTTTGGGTAAAATCAATCTTAGATTATCAAGGAGAGAGTACCAATGCTCAATTTTTTACAAAAAATAGGTAAAGCACTGATGACACCCATCGCTGTCCTTCCTGTGGCAGCTCTGCTTTTGCGTTTTGGCTTTGGAGATATTTTTGATGGACAAACTGCTGAGATTATGAAGGCTGCAGGGGAGGCTCTCTTTGGCAATCTTGACTTGCTTTTTGGGATCGGTATCGCTTATGGTTTGTCAAAGAACCATGATGGAGCAGCTGCTCTAGCTGGTGCGATCGGTGTCCTCGTCGCAAAAGATGTCTATCAAGTTATAGATGAAGATATAAAAATGGGGGTCTTCATAGGGATCATTATGGGGGTGATAGCTGGAGCACTCTATAACCGTTTTCACTCTATCAAACTCCCTGAATTTCTTGGATTTTTTGGAGGCAAACGCTTTGTTCCTATCATCACTGCTATTGCTGCGATTGGTGTAGGTGTGTTGGCAGGGTACTTTTGGCCATATGCTCAAGATGCTATTGATGCCTTTTCAAAAGGCATCATAGGGCTGGGAGAGGTCGGTACTTTTATCTATGGTACACTAAATCGTCTGCTCATCCCACTAGGACTGCACCATATTCTCAACTCTATCTTCTGGTTTCAGCTAGGTGATTTTGAATATATCAAAGCAGGCAAAGAGATCATGGTACATGGAGATCTACCCCGTTTTTTTGCAGGAGACAAGAGTGCAGGAACCTACATGGCAGGGTTTTATCCAGTGATGATGTTTGGACTGCCTGCATTGGGACTAGCTATGTATCTCCATACCCCAAAACCCAAACGAAAAAAAGTAGGTGCTATATTGGCAGGTGTAGCATTGACCTCCTTTTTGACAGGTATTACAGAACCTTTTGAATTCCTATTTCTCTTTGTCGCCCCTATACTATTCGTAGCACATGCTCTTCTTGCCGGACTATCTATGGCACTGGCACAACTTTTGGATATACACCATGGCTTTGGCTTCTCTGCCGGTTTTATAGACTATGTTATCAACTATAAATTAGCTACTAAACCTATCCTTATACTTCCCCTAGGACTCTTTATGGGACTTCTCTATTTTGTCACTGGATATACACTCCTCAAACTCCTCAAAGTAAATCTATTTGATGAGATGCAAAACAGTACGACAGGAGAAGATCAAAAAGCAGAATCTACCACTCAATATATAGAGGCGGAAGATTTTATATCAGCACTTGGAGGTGCAGAGAATATTGTAGATACCGATGCCTGCATTACGCGTCTGAGAATGGTAGTAGTCGATAGCAGCAGCCTCAAAGATGAGGATTTTATCACTCTAGGTGCTAGTGGAGTGATACGCCCTAACAGAGAGAGTATACAGATCGTATTGGGCACTAGAGCAGAGAGGGTAGCTGAAGAGATCAAAAGAGTGCTGAATGAGTGAGAACTTACCAAGGATTGCAAAGTCTCAAGAACTGTTTATGAATAATTATAATTTTATCTTTATTAAGTTTATTTTGGGTACTATTGACTCTATTATTACAAATATGGAGAAATAAAATGGATAAACATCAAGTATTAGATCAGCTTCGTGCTGCAAAAGCAGCTCATATTAGCTGGGTACAGCGAGCAAAACTTATGATTGAGGGGATAGATATAGATAAAGACTCTATACCCATGAACTCTACAGAGTGCAAATTTGGTAAATGGTTTTATAGTGATGCACAAAAACTCAATGGTTTGAGAAATAATAGTTTAGAGTGTATGGGAACCGTAGAGGAGTTACATTTTGAACTTCACGATGTCTATCTGAAGATATTCAAATTGTACTACAGTACAGAGGATAGAGGCTTTTTTTCAAAATTCTTTGGCAAGAAACAGAAGGTATCCGAAGAGACTATCGAAGCAGGTAGAGAACACTATATTCGGCTAGAAGCTATATCCAAAGAGCTACTAGCAGAGATCAACCGTCTAGAGAGACGCATCATAGCTATCCCAGATGAGGAGATAACAGAGCTATAAAGATATTTCTCTATTTAGAGTCATGACTCGGATCAAAATGGCAATAGACCAAATCTCTTGATAAAAGCTTCATCTATCTCTATAAGACCCTTTTGTTGAAGTCTATCTAGCACCTCTTCGGTACACCATGTATCTTCGGGCCACTCTCTATCATAGCCATCTATCTCACCTTTGTTGGTAGCATCTATGGCGATGAAGGGTGAGAGTGATATATCTCTGCGTGCATCGATATTGTTGACTACACGCCAGACTAGCATGTAGAGATCCTCTATATCATTGTTGGCTCTATCGACTATAACCAGAAGCTTGATACTCTCTTTGAGACTCTCCATCCTCTCTATTAGGGTCTGCATAGACTTTGATTTGTCTACGGTAATGATACAGATAGGGGTTTTAGTCTCAGTATAGTACTGCTTTAGATTGATGATATCACTATCTATCGCTTGCATCTTCGTGAGAAGTTCACTGTCGCTCAGTGGTGAGGAGAGACCACTCTCTACCTCATCGCCTGTGGCATCTATACCTAGTTTGCCACCAACTAACTGCTCTGGAGAGGAGTGATCCAACTGATCGACTATACCTTGGGTGATCAGTATCTTATCTCTGTCTACTCTGTTGAGGATATGCTTGGTTAGAGCTTCGAACTCCTCTAACTCTGGGGCATCCTCCCCCACAAAGATAGCATGTTTGACAAAACTCATCTGACCAACACCCCAGAAAGCATGCATAAATTGTTGTGCATGTCCTCTATAGAGGGTTTTCATCTTGGCTAGTATGAGATTGTGAAAGACACCATTTTCAGGCATATTGTAGTCGATGAGATCAGGTGCCATAGGCTTGAGCATAGGCAGAAAGATCCGCTCTGTTGCCCAACCCATATATTTGTCTTCTAGCGGTGGTTTGCCTACGACAGTCGCTTGGAAAACAGGATTTTTCTTCATAGTGACTCTCTCAACCTCCATGACGGGGAAAGGCTCTTTGAGTGTATAGTATCCGGTATGATCTCCGAATGGGCCCTCTATCTCTGTGAGTTTGGGATCTACAAATCCCTCTATCACCACATCTACATCCCGTGGTATATAGATATCGTTAGTGATAGATTTGACCAGCTGAGCATTTTTGCCTCGTACAAAACCATACAGTAGCATTTCAAACATCCCATGTGGCATAGGTGCTTGCCCACACCAGATATAGAGTGGATCACCACCGATAGCGACTGTCACAGGCATCTTTTTCCCAGCTCTCTGGTACTGATCAAAAAAGTGAGAAGCATCTTTGTGTATCTGCCAGTGCATACCTAGCCTATTTTTATCATACTGCTGCAGGCGGTACATTCCTAGATTTTGCATCGATCCATCCAAGCTTTGTGTATAGACCTGCCCCATCGTGATAAAGGGTCCGCCATCCTCCTCCCAAGTCTTCAATATAGGCAGTTTATCGAGGTCAACTTCCGTTTTTGGGGTGATGATCTCTTGGCACTCCCCTCTAAATGGCAAACGCTTGGGAAAGACATTTTTAAGAGAAAAAAGTTTAGGTATCATCGATAGTTTGGCTCTCCACCCTTGAGGAGGTTTGAGCTTTAGGAGTTCATCTATCCCATCTGCTATCTCATCCGGATGACGACCAAATAGCCTCTGAGTCACCTCTGCGTTGGCAAAGATATTCATCAGGACAGGCATATCATACTCTATACCTAACTCTCTATTGATAGGATGAGTAAAAAGCAGTGGACGAGAATCCTCACTCTTGACTTCTATATAAGCCACATGAGGAATCTCAAGCACTACATCCAAAGGCTCATCTATCACTTTGAGCTTTCCATTCTCCTTGAGCCATCCTACGACATCTTCCATCAGCTCTCTCCTTTACTTTTTATAATTCAACTCATAGTACGGCATTATATTTTGTCCATACTGCTTGTTAGTTACCTTGGCAAGGTGGTTGTAACTCTTCACAACTTTTTTCATATCTCTATTCATCTTTTTATAAGCTTTGTTCATGCTCCCATCTTTTGTACCTACTATTAGGCTGGAGTACTCAAATAGTGAGCGAAATCCTGTTTTGAGAGTTTTTTGGTATCTATCTAATGCCTTGAGCATCTTTTTGGTGTCAAGCAGTCGATAGAGTTGAAACTCTTGATTTTCTAGCATCTGTTTTGGCAGGACAGGTGAATTGCTCAAAGTGTCAAAGATCTTCATCATATCAGCAACCTGTAGAGTAGGATTATCATAAGAGCGGTTCCACACAAAGATAAAATTGCGTATACCGCCACTGATATTTGCTCTCATATACTTTGCAAGAACTATACTAGGCTTAGCTGCACGATTGGGTACAAAGGTGTGTGGATTGGGCGGAGCAGCAGTTACAAAGGCTGCAGAAAAGAGTAAAACCATCATAACGATAATAGATTTTTTCAAGATATCTCCTTGGGGTAAACTGACGATAAGTTTATCATAATATAGATACTTACTCGTTAAAAGTATATTATCAAACCAAACTATACTCTACAGATACCCATAAAATCACAACATTAACCAACTTTTGGCTATACTCACGGCAATATATAAACTGAAGGTACTACTAATTATGGATTTCAAAGATACACTACTACTCCCAAAGAGCAATTTCCCTATGCGTGGCAATCTACCCACTAATGAACCAAAACGATACAGACAGTGGTTTGACGCTGGTATCTATGAGCAGATGAAGAGCAAAAGAGAGGGGGCAGAACTCTTCACTCTCCACGATGGACCTCCCTATGCTAACGGTGATATCCATATAGGTCATGCACTCAACAAAATCCTCAAAGACATTATATTGAAGTACAACTACTTTCAAGGCAAAGCCGTACGAATGACTCCAGGTTGGGATTGTCATGGTTTGCCAATAGAACAGAAAGTAGAAGAGAAGCTAGGAAAGAGCAAAAAAGAGGCGATGCCTACAGCCAAGTTCCGTGAGCTTTGCCGTCAACATGCGACAAAGTTTGTCGATATACAAAAAGAGGGATTCAAATCTCTAGGCTGTATAGCTGACTGGAAAAACCCCTATGTGACGATGGATTTCAAATTTGAAGCAAATATCTACCGTACACTTTGCGAAGTAGCACAAAAAGGTCTGCTTGTAGAGCGACACAAGCCGATATTTTGGTCGTGGGCAGCACGGACAGCACTTGCTGACGCTGAGGTAGAGTACCAAGATAAAGAGGACTACTCACTCTATGTCCATTTTGAGCTTAGCGATGATGCTAAGTCGAAATTAGGTATTGAGGGTAAAGCAGGTCTTGTTATCTGGACAACAACACCTTGGACACTTCCATCAAATACAGGTATCTCACTCAATCCCGATGAGACTTATATCTTGAGTGAAGATGGTCATATAGTAGCCGCGTCTCGCTATGAGGCGATGGCAGAAGAGGGTGTAGTATCTCCTCACGCTCTCAAAGAGTTTTTGGCACTAGAGTTTGATAGACTAGAGACAATAAATCCACTAAATGGAAGAAGTTCAAAAGTTGTATTGGGCGAGCATGTAATGCTTGATGGTGGCTCAGGATGTGTACACACAGCCCCTGGTCACGGTGAGGATGATTATCGTGTGGGTCTCAAAAATGGTCTTGAAGTGGTGATGCCTGTTGATGAGAGAGGCTGTTTCGATGAGTCTGTAGTAGGACTCAACCTCTTGCCAAACCCTGAAGAGTTCGTAGGGATGCATATCTTCAAAGCCAACGAACCTATACTAGAACTCCTCGGTGAAAACCTACTCAAAGTAGGCAAATTCACCCACTCCTACCCACACTGCTGGAGAACCAAAAAGCCACTCATCTATCGTGCAACAAACCAGTGGTTCATCTCTATAGATGACAACCCTACAGGCGAAGAGAAAAGCCTACGAGATATAGCCCTAGACTCTATAGAGGGTGTAGAGTTCCACCCAGAGAGCTCCAAAAATAGACTCAAACCGATGATAGAGGGACGACCTGACTGGTGTATCTCTCGTCAAAGATCTTGGGGTGTACCGATAGCATTTTTCCGCGTCAAGGCTACCAAAGAGGTAATCTTTGATGAGAAAGTTGTCAACTTCATCGCTATGATATTTGACCAATTTGGTGCAGATGCTTGGTATGATATGGAGATTTCACAGCTACTCTACCCAGGAAGTGGATACCAACCTGATGAGCTAGAGAAGATAGATGATATACTTGATGTCTGGTTTGATAGTGGTTCTACTTGGAACTCTGTTCTAAGAAGCCGTAACTATGACGCAGGAGCTTACCCATCTTCACTCTATATGGAGGGAAGCGACCAGCATAGAGGTTGGTTCCAGTCATCACTACTACTAAGTGCAGCCATCAACCACAAATCCCCATACAAAACACTCCTTACTCACGGATTTACCGTCGATGAGAAGGGTGAGAAGATGAGTAAATCCAAAGGCAATGTAGTAGCCCCTGACAAAGTCACCAAGCAGTATGGCTCAGAGATACTCCGTCTATGGGTAGCTTTGAGTGATTATCAAAGTGACCTTAAAATCTCTGATGGTATCCTCAAGCAAACCGCAGAGCAGTACCGTAAAATCCGCAATACCTTTAGATTTCTCCTAGCCAATGTCGATGACTTGGACGCTGTAGTATCTGTAGATAAATATGGTGAACTAGATAGATGGATACTCACCAAAGCAAAAGCCGTACTAGGTGAAGTCAAAGAGTCGTTTGATAACTACGATTTCCTCCGTGGGTTTGCTACGCTTAACCACTTCATCACCAATGAACTTAGTGGTATCTATATGGATATCACCAAAGACCGCCTATACTGCGAAGCCAAAGATAGCACCACAAGAAGAGCCACACAGTCAGCGATGTTTCTCATCTCTCGCTCTATGTTAGCCCTAGTAGTCCCAGTACTCACCTATACAGCTGACGAGATACTTGACTATGCTCCTGCTCTATTCAAGGGTGATATGGAAAATATCTTTGACCTAGTCTATGAGGAGTTGCCAGAGGTTAGCTCTAGTTTTGATGATGCTATACTAATACTTGCTAGAGAGAAGTTCTCTGAAGCTGTAGATAGACTCAAAAAAGAGAAAGTGATGAAGTCTACACTTGAAGTAGAGATAGCAGGAGAAGTAGATAAGTTTACTATTAATGATAGTAAGGATTTAGAGGATTGGTTTGTTGTCTCTGCTCTTAAGAGGGAGTGCAGTGGTGAGCAGATAGCTAGCTTTGAAGTAGAAGGAGCAACCTTTACTGTACACAAAGCCACACAAGCCAAATGCCCAAGATGCTGGAGATTTGTATCAGTAGATGAAGAGAGTGCTTGCCCTCGCTGTGCAGAGGTAGTATAGATGTTTGACCTAAGCCAACCCGTAGGTATGGAGGTCATCATAGGCTCGATTGCGATTATCTTTGTGGTTGTTGGGATTGGACTGGGGGTTGTGGAGTATTATAAGAGGAAATGACATTAAGATGGGTCGATATGATATTACAATAAGTAAATTAGTATTCTCTTCAAAATCTAAAGCATTAGAGTACTATAAAAATATTCTTAACTCTTATGAAAGTAATAGTATTTTAGATAATAATGACTTTCAGAATATTATGGAATTGGTACAACATAGATTATTTACACGACCCTTGGAAAATTTTCAAATAATTAACGATATTAAATCTATTGCTGTAGACTATCATCCTGAATTTAGAAGAACAAAATGTTTTTTTCTTATCGGAGATGATAAAAAAGAAATTTTTAGTTATAGGCTTGCTATTAATGGATTACCTTCAGACTCACAACGCTTTACTAATGCTTGTCGATTTTTAGTTGCTGATAGACTGAGAGATTTAAAAAAAAGTATATTTAAAAATAGACCTATTAGATGTGCAATAACAAATAATATTGTAGAGTGGGAAGAGTGCCAAATTGACCATAAATCTCCACTAACATTTTCTGTTATTGTAAAGAGTTTTATTATTGCAAATAATATTGATATTTCTACAGTTGAATATGTTAGTGAATATACAATTGAAAATTTTAAAGATAAAGATTTAGCTAATAAATTTGATTCGTTTCATAAGGATATGGCTGTTTTGAGAATTCTTGCCACTAAAGAAAATAATAAACTAGCAAGTTCTGCTCGTATTAAACCAACTAAAAAAGATAGTCAACTAAGTTAATATTTTCCTCGCTCAACAGCTCCTCGTTGTTGAATGCCTATTGGAGTAACTACAACAAAATCAATTTCCTATAATTAAAAAATTTGACACTCAATAATAGTATAAAAAAACAGCTACAAAGTATATTTTCTATTTAATAAAACCATAAGCTAATAGTTTGTATAATAACAATATAGACTGAATAGTTTATTACTACTATTGACCTGAAAAGTTGCGACGAATCAGGAACCACGGGGTAAGGGTCATTATCCCAATCTAATCTACTTTTTGACAAAAAACTTACAAATGTCTACATAAAGAGCTTTACTTTCGTAAAGTATATGATGATGATTTAATAGTTTATTCAGAAAAAGAAGATGGAACTAAAATTGCTTGTTTTAATACAGGCTTATTAACACCACATTTTGATGATATCTATGCATATTTTGAAAAAAATAATAGTGGTAGACAAGATTGGTTTTTAGCAACTTTTTTAAATTCAAGTTCATATAAGCTTTCAACTTTTAATAAACTACCTGACATTGTTAAATTTTTCAATTCTATAGATGATCTTTT
>JAYEOM010000001.1:1751-38886 GCA_034722955.1 Campylobacterota bacterium | reverse complement strand
ATAATTGATACTTCAAAATTGAAAAATATTAGAAAACCCAACAAAGAAGAGTATCAAACCCCATTTGATGATAGCACAAGTTTTAAATAGTTGGAGGCCAAGCCTCTATAGCAAACTTTTTCATATGATTTATCCTTTTGCAAAATACAATTTGTACCTATGCAAAGAATATCTAAAATAAGTTAATAGATACTTAAATAATCTATTAAAAATATGGCTTAAAGTCCGAAACTATATTTGATCTTTGATGGTTTTCTTCTATCTGTAAATGATAGTATAATCTGTTTTGATAGTTGGTGGGGTAATACTTGGCTAATAATAGTGCCTAAACCTACTTTTAGATATAATCACACCATTTAACCCGAATTATGCATGAGGAAACTATAGTGATGAGATTAAAAGAGGCATTGACCAAGAGTGGAGAGGAGTTGGCAGATCTTAGAGCCAAACTTGAGGAGAGAGCAAAGGGGAGTGATCTCAATGCCTATATTGGATTTGAATCTTCAGGTGATGGTGTACCGATCTTGATCAAAGATAATATCCAGGTAGATGGCTGGAGTGTGACAAGTGGTTCAAAAATACTGCAAGGGTATATCGCTCCTTATGATGCAACTGTGATCAAAAAATTAAAATCCAATGGAATGATGGCATTTGGACGGGCAAATATGGACGAGTTCGCTATGGGTTCTACTACAGAGAGCAGCTTTTATGGACCGACACTCAATCCCCACAACACCTCTTGTGTCCCTGGTGGATCATCAGGTGGTTCTGCTGCTGCTGTTGCCGGTGGATTGGCTATCGCCGCTTTGGGTTCTGATACGGGTGGATCTATCCGTCAGCCGGCGGCGTATTGCGGTTGTGTAGGGTTCAAGCCGACCTATGGACGGGTGAGTCGCTTTGGATTGGCTGCTTATGCATCATCTCTCGACCAGATCGGCCCCATAACACAAGATGTAGAGGATGCTGCGATCCTTTATGATGCGATTAGCGGACATGATGCTAAGGATTCGACTAGTGCTGACTATGAGGGTATCAGTATCTCAGAAAATCTTAACCCCAAGAGAGAGCTGACTATTGCTGTGATAGACAACTATATCTCTGAAGCTGATGAGGATATCCAAAATGCATATGCTAAAACTATCAAAGTGTTGGAGAGTGCCGGTCATACGATCATCCACAAGGAGATGTCCAACACCAAATATGATATCGCCACCTACTATATAGTAGCGACAGCTGAAGCAGCAACCAATTTGGCTCGTTTTGATGGTGTGCGTTATGGATATAGAGCAGAGTCTAAAAACTTAGCAGAGCTATATTACAATACCAGAAGTGAAGGTTTTGGTGATGAGGTAAAGCGAAGAGTGCTACTAGGCAACTTTGTCCTCTCATCGGGCTATTATGATGCCTATTATCTCAAAGCACAAAAGGTTAGGCACCTGATCCGTGATGAGTTCACGAAGATTTTTGATGAGGTAGATTTGATACTCTCTCCAGTCGCACCTAGCGTTGCTCCCCAGATCGGCAGCATCCAAGATCCGCTGGAGATGTACAAGAGCGATATGTATACGATAGCGATCAACCTGGCAGGATTGCCTGCACTGAGTCTCCCCGTTGGAGAAAATGAAGAGGGTATGCCCATAGGCTTGCAGTTGATCGGCAAAGCTTTTGATGAACAGACAGTTTTTGATGGTTCACTTAGTCTTGAACTAGCTCTCAACCAGACCAAGTAAAGGATACCTATTGAGAATTAAAAAAAGAGCATTGACTTTTGAAGATGTACTACTCGTACCACAACACTCTACTATATTGCCAAAAGAGGTAAGTACCAAAACAAAATTTAGCAAAAGAGTCGGGTTAAATATCCCTATAGTCTCTTCTGCGATGGATACTGTGACAGAGTATAAGGCTGCTATAGCTATGGCAAGGCTCGGCGGTATAGGAGTTATCCATAAAAACATGGATATAGAGGCACAGGCTATACAGATCAAAAAAGTGAAAAAATCCGAAAGCGGTATCATCATCGATCCCGTCTTCATAGGCCCCAATGCAACTGTAGGTGAAGCAGATGCACTCATGGGTGAGTATCATATATCGGGTGTACCGGTGATTCAAAATGAGGGAGAGCTTATCGGTATCATTACGAACCGTGATATGCGTTTTATCACTGATATGAGTCTCAAGGTAAGTGATGTTATGACTTCAGCTCCACTCATCACTGCAAAAGAGGGTACAACACTAGAAGAGGCTACGCTAGTACTTCAAAAACATAAAATTGAAAAACTCCCTATCGTAGATAGTGATGGCAAACTCAAGGGTCTTATCACGATCAAAGATATAGAGAAAAAGATACAATTTCCCGATGCAAACAAAGATGAGTTTGGCAGGTTGCGTGTCGCTGCAGCTATTGGTGTAGATCAACTCGATAGAGCCATAGCACTAGTAGAGGCCGGCGTAGATGTGATAGTATTGGACTCAGCTCATGGCCACTCTCAGGCGATCATAGATACTGTCAAACAGATCAAGGAAGAGCTGGATATAGATGTCATCGCAGGCAATATCGCTTCTGCTGATGCTGCACAAGATCTCATCGATGCCGGAGCAGATGGTGTCAAGGTAGGGATAGGGCCAGGCTCTATCTGTACTACGCGTGTGGTTGCAGGCGTAGGTGTACCTCAGATCTCTGCTATAGATGAGGTAGCACAGGTAGCTAACAGAGCAGGTGTGCCGGTTATAGCCGATGGTGGTATCAGATACTCCGGTGATATAGCCAAAGCTCTAGCAGTAGGAGGAAGCTGTGTGATGCTCGGTTCTGCACTTGCTGGAACTTATGAAGCTCCGGGTGAAATGATCATCTACAATGGTCGTCAGTTCAAAGAGTATAGAGGCATGGGAAGTCTCGGTGCTATGAGCAAAGGGAGTACAGACCGTTATTTCCAAGAGGGAACAGCAGCAGACAAGCTGGTTCCTGAAGGGATAGAGGGTCGCGTACCTTATAGTGGCAAGATATCAGATGTCATACACCAGATGATCGGTGGTCTCAGAAGCTCCATGGGGTATTGCGGTTCTGAGTCTATCGCGGTATTTTGGGAGAAGGCAGAGTTTGTTGAGATCACTTCAGCAGGGCTCAGAGAGAGTCATGTCCATGATGTGACGATCACTAAAGAGTCGCCCAATTACCACTCATAGAGGATAGGTGAATATTGTGAAAAAGTTTTTATGGACGCTTCCCCTGCTGCTATCTCTATTTGTGGGGTGTGGCAAGGAGAGAGTAGCAGATATTGCTACACCTGCCGAGATTGAGGATAAGGATATAGTGTTGATCTTTCCCTCTATACCAGAAGAGTTTTGCTACGCTGACCGTATGACTGAGATATTGGATGGTTTGAGCAGTGACATAAATGGAACTAGGGGACAGGTTCTCTCGATAAATGAGCATGTCGATTGTTCAAGTTATGGTTTCTATAATTGCAGTGTCATTGAGCTTGAGTCAAACAATAAGCAGGTAGAGATGATAGAGTGTCTCTCTAGTGTCAGCTCACAAATATGTCTCTATTTTTTGGGTGGAGAGTATAGAGATGTAGAGGGTGACACCTTTGATGAGTCATGTATACTGGGTGTCGATAGACAATAATAAAGGATAGAATATGAATGATCAAACTTTAGCGATACACGCAGGATATGACAAAGATGCACAGGGGACAATGGCAGTGCCTATCTACCAGACAACCGCTTATGAGTTTAGAGATGCTGACCATGCTGCAAATCTATTTGCCCTCAAAGAGTTGGGCAATATCTATACTCGCTTGATGAACCCTACTACAGATGTATTTGAGAAGAGATTTGCAGCACTTGAGGGTGGTGTGGCAGGAGTAGGTACAGCTAGTGGAATGGCTGCTATCTTTTATGCCATCGCAAATGTCGCAGAGGCTGGAGACAATATCATAGTAGCCAAACAGGTCTATGGGGGAACTACGACATTGACAGGGCATACGATCAAGAGATTTGGTATTGAGACGAGATACTTTGATGTCAATAACCCATCTCAGCTGGAGAATCTGATCGATGAGAAGAGTAGATTGATCCTTTTTGAGAGTATCACAAATCCTAGTATCGATGTGCCTGATTTTGAAGCTATAGTAGAGATAGCCGACAAGCATGAGGTGTTGACCTGCGTAGACAATACAGTAGCTACTCCTATGCTATGCAAGCCACTCTCTTTGGGTTGCGACTTGACAGTTCACTCAGCTAGTAAATATACCACTGGTCAAGGTTTGGCGATCGGGGGTATCATCGTAGAGAGGGAAGGTTTAGTTGAAAAGATCAAAGGAAACAGCAGATATTCACACTTCAATGAACCAGATGAGAGTTACCATGGTTTAGTCTACTCTGATCTCCCTCTACCGCTCTTTACACTCAGGGTTAGATTGGCACTTTTGCGTGATTTGGGTGCTGCACCGAGTCCTTTCAACTCTTGGCTATATATTCAGGGGCTTGAGACACTGCCTCTTCGTATGAGACAACACTCAAGCTCTGCACTGGCTATAGCGGAGTACCTAGAGAGTCATCCAAAGGTTAAAAAGGTTAACTATCCAGGTTTGGCTAGCGACAAGAACTATAAGTTGGCACAAAAATATCTAAAAGATGGCTATAGCGGACTGCTCAGTTTTGAAGTGGAAGATACAGATGAAGCCAAAAAGATCGCCAATGGAACAGAGCTCTTTAAATTGGTTGTCAACATTGGCGATAGCAAATCTATCATCACGCACCCTGCAAGTACAACACACCAGCAACTCAGCACCCAAGAGCTGATAGATGCCGGAGTACCCGGTGGATTGGTAAGGCTCAGTGTGGGACTTGAGGATAGTAGTGATCTTATCGCTGATCTGCAGCAGGCACTGGATCAATAAAGAATTTGATGAAAGTAGAAACCAAAACCCAACACTTCAGCAGCCCTCTCTATCTGGAGAGTGGTCGTATCCTTGAGCCATATGAGATCATCTATGAGACTTATGGAGAGCTCAATGAGGAGAGGAGCAATGTGATACTGGTTTGTCATGCACTCAGTGGTTCACATCATGCCGCTGGTCTCTATGAGAATGATAGAAAACCTGGCTGGTGGGATGGATTGATCGGTGAGGATAAAGCGATCGATACAGATAAGTTTTTTGTCATATCTACCAATGTCATAGGCAGCTGTTTTGGTACTACCGGTCCCATGAGTGAGAGCTACCCATCTGAGGCTCGTTATCGTCTGAGATTTCCTGTTGTGACGATCAAAGATATGGTACATGCCCAGATGCAACTGCTCTCAGATCTGGGTATATATCATCTTCGTGCGATCATCGGCGGATCTATGGGTGGGATGCAGGCACTTCAGTTTGCGGTGGATTACCCTAATTTAGCAGATGATATTATAGCATTGGCAGCTACATATGCCACTCGTCCTTGGACGATCGGATTTAATAAAGTGGCGATTGAAGCGATACGAAGAGATCCTCGTTTTGAGGGTGGAAACTACAGGGTAGATGCCTTTAGAGATGATGGTCTCGATGGGTTGGCTATCGGACGCATCGCAGGTCACATCTCCTATCTGAGTCCAGACTCAATGGATCAAAAATTTGGCAGAAACTATGTCAATAATGATGGTCTCTTTGAACTCTTTGGACGATACGAAGTGGAGCGATATATGGAGTACAACACCAATAATTTCAGTCAAAACTTTGATCCATTGAGCTATCTCTATATCGTGAAAGCTATCAATACTTTCAACTTAGCAAGAGGGTATGACTCACTCTATGAAGCCATATTGCGTATCAAAGCCAATACTCACTTGATCAGTTTTTCAAGTGACTATCTGTTTTTCCCCGATGAGATGGAGCATATCTATAAAATGATGCAACGCAATGGTCAACTATGCAGCTATACCGAGGTAGAGAGTGATTATGGCCATGATGCTTTTTTGGTTGAGCTTGAGAAGTTCGATTATTTAATCAGAGAGATATTAGAAGGATTGCAATGAGAACGAAAACTTTTGAAGAGAAACTCGCATACTCTAAAGAGCTTTTAGATAAGTTAATGGATCAGGATATTACACTTGAAGAGAGTGTCAAACTCTATGAAGAGGGTTTGAAAAATATCAAAGAGGCACAGAAGTTGATCGAAGAGGCAAAGATGAAGATCGAAGTGATCGACAAAGAGATGATAGGAACAGACCGATGAAAAACAGAGAGCTGGTAGTCGGTGCACTACAGCTTCCGACACTAGGGATGAATGCTACTAGATTGGAGTTCTATCTCAAAAATGCTCACCAGAGAGGTGTGAGAGTGATGTTGATGGGAGAGTATGTAGTCAATCACTTCTTTAAAGAGTTGATAAAGATGCCTTCTAGCATGGTCAAAGAGCAGAGTGCAAAACATCTTGAGCTATTGAAGTCACTCTCACGGAGATATGATATTGTTTTTATAGTACCTATTGTTCAGATCAAGAAAAATATCTACTATAAAGTGATCGCAAAAGTTACACCCAAAAGAGTCAGCTATTATGAGCAGCAGATTTTGTTGCCATATTCACACTGGAATGAGAAGAAGTTTTTTGCCAACCCCATAGAGCCACTAAAGTCTCCTATGATCTTCAAGATAGATGGTTTTAGGGCGATGGTTATGGGTGGATTTGAACTCCATTTTGATGCATTTTGGCAGATAGCTATAGATAAAAAAGTTGATATAGTACTCCTGCCCACTGCATCTACTTTTGGCTCACATAACCGCTGGAGGGAGATCATCAAAACCAAGGCATTTCTGCATGGATGTTATATCCTTCGTGCCAATCGTCTAGGAGAGTATCGTGATGATGAGGTGAAGTGGAAGTTTTATGGTGATAGTATGCTGGTCAATCCAGAGGGTGAAGTTGAGATGGTTTTGGAAGATAAAGAGTCTATGTTGATCGAAACTATCAGCAAAAAAGCGGTGACTGACCATAGAAAGAGTTGGTGTTTTGAGAAAGAGATAGAGATACGATCTAGTGGAGGGCAGTGATGAAATATGAAGATTATTTCAATCGTCAAATTCAACTTTGGGGTATAGATAGACAAGAGAGTCTACAATCAAAAAAGATAGCCATCATAGGTTGTGGCGGTTTGGGGAGTACACTAGCACTCGCACTGGGCAGTAGCGGTATCGGTGAGATAGATATCGTGGATTTTGATCGTGTCTCTCTGAGCAATATACATAGACAGATCGCATTTGAGATAGCTGATCAAGGCAAGAGTAAAGCAGAGGTGGTGGCATCAGTCATAAGATCTAAAAACCCTTTCGTGAAGGTGATGGCTTTTGATATGGATTTTGCGACTTTTTCAGAGCTGGATCACCACTATGATCTACTGCTTGATGCGACAGACAACCTCGCTGTCAGAGCAGAGATCGACAACTATGCAAAAAAGATCAAAGCACCATGGATCTACGCTAGTGTAGAGGAGTTCAATGGGCAAGTCTGTTTTTTTGATGAGGCTAATTTCCAAGTTTTCAATATCTCAGATCACAAGCCGGGAGGAATCACTGCACCTATAGTTATGCATATCGGCTCTCTGCAAGCCAATCTGGCACTCCGTTATCTGGTCGGATTGTCTGTGGCTAAGGATAGGCTCTATTATCTCTACTTCAATGATGACGGTGAGTTGATCACGCAAAAATTTGCTATGCCAAAAGCATAAATAATATGCTAAAATATGTTTATTACATATAAAAGGTAAATATAATGAAATTAAAATTAGTAACTCTTAGTGCTGCTGCACTGTTGCTTTTGACAGGTTGTACGCAAGAGACACAAAACTCTCTCAGTCGTTCACTGCAGAATTGGACAGGAACAGATGGTGTTCTCGATGTTTATGCAGGTGAAAAACTAGTAAAGCGTTTTATCCTGATAGATAAGCTCTCTACCGCATATGGCTCCAATGATAACTCTATAAGACCATACCGGTATGGATATGGCATAGATGATAAGAACTACAACTTCAAAGTTGACGAGGGAGAGAAGAAGACCTATTTTGAATTCTCAGACTACTCAACTAGCTATGTATTTTATGAAAACAGATAAGGAGAAACAGTGAAATTTATATCAACAGATGATGCCCCGGCAGCTATAGGATCATATTCACAAGCAGTAGTAGCAGGTGGCTTGGTCTATACATCAGGTCAGATCGGGCTTCTGCCCAATGGAGAGTTGGCAGACGAGAGTGTAGAGAAGCAGATGCATCAAGTGATGAAAAACCTCTACTATGTTCTAGAAGCAGCAGGTTCTGAGTTTACTGATGTGATCAAGACAAATATATATCTCGAAGATATGCGTGACTTTGATGCTATGAATGAGATCTACGCTTATCACTTCAAAGATCATAAACCTGCACGATGTACTGTAGCAGTACGGAGTCTACCCAAAGGTGTCAAGATTGAGATAGACTGTATAGCTATTGCAAATGCACATGTTGATTTTGGGTAGTTTAAAAAAGTATTAAACATTGTTTGGGTATAATCACAAACTTTTTTAAAAAAACATTATAGAGTAAAGGGTTTGCAATGTACGCAATCATTAAAGCAAGCGGTCAACAGTTCAAAGTACAAGAGGGTGATATCATCGCTTTTGACAAGATGGACCTTGAACCAAAAAGTGCCGTAGAGTTCAAAGAGGTTCTTGCACTTGATAACGGTGAGTTGACAGTAGGTACTCCTTTTGTAGAGGGTGCAGTTGTCAAAGGTGAGGTGATCAACGAAGGTAGAGACAAGAAGGTGATCATCTATAAAAAAAGAAGAAGAAAAGATTCAAAACTCAAAAGAGGCTTTAGAAGAGACTTCACAAGAGTAAAAATTACTTCAATCGCATAAGGAGCTAAAGTGGCACACAAGAAAGGTCAGGGTTCAACCCAGAACAACCGCGATTCAGCGGGTCGTCGTTTAGGCGTGAAAAAATATGGTGGTGAGGCTGTTATCCCAGGTAACATTATCATCAGACAAAGAGGAACTAAAGTTCATCCAGGTAGAGGTGTAGGTATGGGTAAAGATCATACTATCTTTGCACTTATCGATGGTGTCGTTGAGTTTGGAAACAGATCAAACAACCAGAAAAAAGTCTCTGTTATACCTGCATAAGCAGAGCTATTTTAACCTAGCACTTTGCTAGGCTGGGTTATCTCGGTCGTCCTTGGCAGTTTCTACGCCCGGCAAACCACCCTTCGTGATATTCGATATCATTATTGAAAGCTTTATGGTTTTTGGTATATTTGCCATCAGCTGTCTTGCATCCATCTTGAGCACCGGATTTAAAGCTCTGAGTTGAACGGGATAGGTCAAGTGGCTTATAGGACTCTTTTGGTTTTGGTTTTGAGTTTGAACATGCAGTAAATATGACAGTTAGGGCAATCAACCCGGCAGATACCAATATTTTTTTGAGTGTCATAATCCCTCCTATTTTTTATTTTCTCTAAAGTAAATAGATAAATTATATCAAGTATTACTAAATTATTACTGCATTCCAACTCAATTTTGTATCAATTTAGATATAATCCTGTAATTTATTGCTGCTGCCTTGGTCGCAGCAGTTTTACTATCATAGATAATTGCGGATAAAGGTTTATATATGTTTGTAGATAATGTAGAGTTGGTTATCAGTTCGGGTAAAGGTGGAGCAGGGTGTGTCTCATTCTGGACGGAGAAGTTTGTTATCAAGGGCGGTCCTGATGGTGGAGATGGCGGTCGTGGAGGCTCTATCTTTTTCAAAGTAGATAATAACACAGATACTCTCAGTGCTCTACGAGGCAGAAGTGTCATAAAAGCAGAAAATGGTCGTCCCGGAGAGGGACGAAAATGTTATGGCAGAAGAGGAGAAGATACTGTTGTGATAGTTCCTCCCGGAACACAAGTGGTGGATATGGAGAGTGGTGAAGTTCTCCTCGATCTCTTAGAAGAGGGCGAAAAGATAAAGTTCCTAGATGGAGGCAAAGGCGGTCTGGGAAATCTGCACTTCAAGAGCTCAACCAACCAAAGACCTACTTATGCACAGCCCGGACTTCCCGGTATCACCAAGCGGATACGCTTAGAGATGAAGATGATCGCTGATGTTGGGTTGCTCGGTTTCCCCAATGTAGGAAAGTCTACACTGATAGCTACACTCTCCAATGCCAGACCGCAAGTTGCCAACTATGAGTTCACAACGCTGACACCTAAACTAGGTGTGGTTATGGTCGGAGAGTATGACTCTTTTATGATGGCTGATATACCAGGGATCATCGAAGGAGCCAGTGATGGCAGAGGGTTGGGATTGGAGTTTCTCAAACATATAGAGCGTACCAAGACACTGCTCTTTATGATCGATGCTACAAACTACCGAGAGATGAAGTATCAATACAACATCCTCAAAGAGGAGATTCAGCGATACTCTGTTGAGTTAGCTAGTCGCAATCATGCTATCGTGATCACGAAGATAGATGCTCTCTCTCTGGATGAGGTAAATCTATTGACAGAGATATTTTTGGAAGATATTGGATATAGAGCCAACGATGAACTCAAAAAGTACAAGGCAGATATGAGATATCTCAGTTATGGTTTCAAGCGTGAAACTTGGGATGAGTATCCAGAGAATGAACCAAGTTTTGTTCTCCCTATCTCCTCTGTGGGACAGTTCAATACAGAAGCACTCCGGTATGCTTTGGCCGACTTTGTCAAATCAGAGAATAGAAAAAATATAAAGAGTGATGCAGTTGTAAAAAAGGAGAATGTAGAGGATAGTGATGGCTGATAATATCAAAAGAGTTGTGATAAAGGTTGGCTCTCATGTATTGACCCAAAAAGGTGCAATAGCAAAAGAGAGAATGCTGGCACTAGTAGAACTCATAGCCAAACTCAAAGCAGACAGACAAGAGATTATCCTAGTCAGTTCTGGAGCTGTAGCTGCCGGATATACACAGTTGGCACTAGATAGAAGTGTCGTTGCTAATAGACAGGCACTAGCTGCAATAGGTCAACCTTTTTTGTTAGGGATGTACCAAGATAATTTTGCTAAACATCATACGCTCTGCTCTCAAGTTTTATTGAGTGCAGATGTTTTTGATTCACGCAGACATACAGCTCATGCCAAAATGGCTATAGATACTCTACTCTCCCATGGAGTAGTGCCGATCATCAATGAAAATGATACAGTAAGTGTCGATGAGTTAGTCTTTGGGGATAACGATAGACTCTCAGCACATGTCGCTTACTATTTTGGTGCAGAGATGTTAGCAATACTCTCTGATATAGATGCCTATTATGATAAAGATCCTCATCGCTATAGTGATGCCAAAGTTAGATCCGTAGTCCATACGATAGAGGAGGGGGAGCTCTCTGCAGAGCACACCCCTAACAATGAGTTTGCTACAGGTGGTATCGTAACCAAATTGCAATCAGCAGAATTTATGATGTCACATGAAAAAGAGATGTTTCTAGCTAGTGGTTTTGACCTATGTGATGCAGAGAGTTTTCTACTAGATGGTATTCATAAAGGTGGCACACTTTTCAGTGCCAAATAGAAGTAAAATTACACACCGTAAAACTAACTAAGGAGAACAATATATGAAAAAACGCACAAAAATTGTAGCAACGATAGGACCTGCTTCTGACTCACTAGAGCAGATCATCGCACTTATAAGAGCTGGAGTCAATCTCTTTAGACTCAACTTCAGCCATGGAACTCATAAGTACCACTCTGAGGTATTTGAACGCATCAAAAGAGCGAGTGAGTCTACAGGTCTAGTGACAGGAATACTACAAGATATCAGTGGACCAAAGATCAGAATAGGTATGCTTGAAGAGGATTTTAATCTCCGTACAGGAGATAGTATAGAGTTTCTAAAAGAGAAGATAGTTGGGAAAAAGATCGATGATAGTCACTATCAACTCTCTATCAATGAGCCAGAGATACTAGATCAGCTAGCTGTCGGTGAATATATATATCTATATGACGGTATCATCCGTGCAGTAGTGAGTGATACCAGTGCCCATGGAGTGACTGTCGCCATAGAAAACGATGGTATGTTGTCATCACAAAAAGGTGTCAATTTCCCAAATACGAGATTGGGTATAGATGTACTTACGCAAAAAGACAAGAGTGATATGCTGTGGGGTATCAACAATGGTGTAGACTTTATGGCGATATCATTTGTGCAGAGTGCATTAGATATACTAGATGCCAAAAAGATAGTGAACCAACATGGCTCAAAAGTACAACTCATCGCAAAGATAGAGAAGTTTGATGCTCTAGAGAATATAGATGAGATTTTAAAAGTTAGTGATGGCATCATGGTAGCTAGAGGTGATCTAGGGATAGAGATACCATATTTTGATGTGCCAGAGATACAAAAGATGTTGATCAAAAAAGCAAATAACCACTCAAAACCGGTCATTACAGCAACACAAATGCTACTATCTATGACTAAAAATGAGAGAGCTACAAGAGCAGAGATAAGTGATGTTGCCAATGCTGTACTAGATGGTACTGATGCTGTGATGCTATCAGAAGAGAGTGCTATAGGCAAACATGCAGTCTTGGCTGTAGAGACCATGGTTCAGACTATACAAGCTGCAGAGAAGCAATACCCATTCCATAAATTTTCAGAGTTTGATATGTTTGACAGTGATGACAAGATAGATGAGTCTGCAGCTCGTTTATCGCAGAGCATAGGTGCATCCGGTATTATGACCATGACAGCGACAGGTCAATCAGCCAAAAAGATAGCTAGATATCGCCCAAGTATACCAATATATGCCATAGTAAACGACCAAGCAGTAGCAAGATCATTGACTCTGGTATGGGGCGTAGTGCCAGCGTTTACTGTCCAAAGTGGTGATATCAAGAGCATGATAGGAGATGTTATGAAGCAGGGATTGAGTAGAGGTGTACTCAACATGAAAGATACCTACATATTTACCGCAGGAGACCCCATAGGCGAACATGGCTCAACCAATGAAATAAGAGTAATCTCAAGAGATGAGATGAAATTTTTTATAGAGTACTACACGCAAAAAGAGATAAGTAGTAGAGATTTTTGAATAGTTTGAGGTCAGGTGTCGACTGTTTCATTCCGCTACGCTTCACAAAACACTCAATCGTTTAGTTGAGGTCAGGTGTCGACTGTTTCATTCCGCTACGCTTCACAAAACACTCAACACCAGACCCCTACTGTTGATTTAATATCATCACTCTATCTAGCAGGTATCTACTGCTCTCTCTCCAATCTTGCCAATGATAGTTTGGATCAACTTTTAGATTTTGAGGGATGCCATCTCTCTCTATGCCGATAATCTCATCAGCCAAATCTCTGGGCTTGGAGAGATCAAAGTAGCCTATCTTATCCTTTCCAACTTCTCTATGTATGGGTGTATCACTTGCCAAGACAGGCAGGTGATTGGTCAGACTCTCTACTATCGGGAGTCCAAACCCCTCCACTATAGATGGAAATAGCAGCATTTTTGCATGTCTGTAGCAGTATAGAAGCTCGTCATCATTTAGATCTGAAAAGTGTATAAGCTTTTGGTTGTATTGAGGGCTTTGTTGGATTCGTCTCATTGTCTCTTCTACTTTCCAGCCTACTCTACCTATAATACAGAGGTTTACATCTACGCCCTTTTGCCACAGTATGTCAAATGCATCCAATAGATAATCATGGTTTTTTCTAGGCTCTACTGTGGAGACTATGATATAGGTTGGCCGTATCTTGAAAAGACAAGGCAGAGTATATCTGATAGTGGACTCTTGTTGCTTTTGGTAATTGAAGTCGCTTCCAAGCAAAAAGTGATCAAATTTTTTCTCTTTAATCTCTTGACCAAATTCATCATTTAAAAACTCGATGAGATCTTTTTTTACTGTTTCAGATATGGCTATATAGCCATCTACATATTTTAGTGAATCATAAAACCATTTTTTGAACACTTCAGCGAGAAAAGCATCACAAAATTGATCATGTGTGATGGGTATGAGGTCATATATGATAGCATTGACCTCTCCACCCTCTTGCTTGAAGAACTCGACAGCGGGCCAGATATCCATATACCATGTTGAGTCGATAAGTATCAAGATATCATTTTTCTCTATTGATATATCTGTTTTGATCGTCTGGTCTGCTATGGGATTGCTCCTAAATAGTCTCTTGATCGCCCTTAATGGTCTTATGGTTAGATTGTAAACTATATAGTTAAGCCCAAAACTATCTCTAGGATTGTCCATAAATTTGCGTACACCACTAAAGGGCAGAAGAGCCATAATGAGTGATCTGAAGCTATTGTATACACTAAAGAGATAGCTTTTGAGGTGAAATGGTGGCTTGCTCTCTTGACTGTTTTTTGTCTCACTGTCATCTTGATCTGCTTCACTGCTCTGTGTGATAGATGGATAGAGGTCTGCTCTATCTATCTTCATAAATTGACGATGACTGATATTGACAGGTATCACCTCTATATCGTACTCTGCAGAGAGTTCATCCAGATTTTCTATGATGCGTCTTACCACTCTCTGTATACCAGTATTTAGCTCTGTATGTGCATATAGATAAGAGCAATCTAGAAAAATTCTTTGCATTTAATCTTCACCTACCTTGTGGCTCTTATGTTGTATGCTCTGCATAAGTCGTTAAACTCCTTAGAGTGCAAAAAGCTATCAAGTATCCCCTCGCGAGATACCCCATCTTGTAGTTGAGTTAGCCACAGATTGAATCCAGCTGCATCAGGTTCTCTGTTGAAAAATGATCTATAGAGTATCGTAAGGTAGGTTTCGTCATCTGTATTTCTATCTTTAAACTCTTGGGAAAACATAAAGCTTTTTGCCAAATCTGACCCAGTAAGTATACCGGTGATAAGTCCGTCAGTCCAGTAGTTCAAGCCGGCAGGTTCAGCATCTCTGTTGAGTATCTCCCTATAAAATCTTTTTGTAAAATCTTGTAGATTTTTGTTGGAGCCTATATATTGATAGCGACCAACTTTGGCATCTGCTCTGCTACCGCTTAAACTCCACTTTCGAACAACAGCTTGATCTTTGGCAAAAGTTGTGCCTCCACTGACGAGATCCAATATACCATCATTGTCTATATCTTTTACAGCAGGTGAGCCTTTGTAAAACTCTACTATATAGTCAAGATCATTGTTTACTCTTTGACCCGAAGCATTGAGGATGCTTATCTGTGCACCATCTACATATATGATCTCTAATTTACCATCATTGTTGATATCTACAGCTATAGGTGCACCGAAGATAGGATTTGCTGTAATAGAAGCAGCAAAGAGTTGTTGACCACTCTTGTCCCAAGCATGTATATATCCATCCAGTGTTGCTGCTACTGTCTCTATGTTTCCATCATTATTGATATCTGCAAATAGTGGTGTAGCAAATGTCCTCCCATGTGTATGGAGCGTAAATTTTTCACTTCCGTCGTGGTTCCATACTTTTATATACTCTCCTCTGCCATCATGAAAGTAGTTCCCCGTGCCATATGCAATCTCCAAAAAGCCATCACCATCAATATCATAAGTGATCGGACTACTCCATAGGGGCTGCTCTTCCCATTTGCCTCTTAGTGTCGGATAGGCAGGATTTCCGACTGGCTGGTCAAATCCTGCAATATTCTGTTCACCATTTGGAGATAGTACATGAAAAATACCGCCAGTCTGTACCTGAGCATGATCATTTGTTGTGATATCTCCTGTGACCAATATCTCCACTTGGCTGTCATTGTTGATATCTGCTATCTTTGGGGTTGACCATATAGTATCAAGCATATGTACTTTGAGCTTCTCTTGACCGGATTTTGCATCCAATACCCAAGTATACTGATCCCAGCCATTGTAGATAACTTCTCTTGTGCCATCTCTGTTCAAATCATATACTATAGGCGATCCATAGACTCCGTCAGGTCTTCCATCTCCTACATTGGCACTGCCTCCTATGGTGTCTAGACTTTGGTGAAACCACAAGATATTGCCATGGCTATCTAGTGCATATATACCACCTTTGTCTCCAGGCTGCCCTACAACACCAGCAGCTTCACCAATAGTATCTCCCCCGACACCAACCAATATCTCCATATGGAAATCACCACTTATGTTACTGAAAAATGGAGCTGTTGTAACGGATGTGGTATTGTATTTGATACCTGTCTGTATATCTACAGAGTCCATAGCGGGAAAAGTTCTAGTCCATTTGACGCTGCCATCATCTTCGAGACATATCAAAGCCGCTGCTCTTACCTCATTGAGATTTGCATCCAAACCCTTGCTTGTGCCTATGAATATCTCATCTTTCCCATCATTGTCTATATCAAACAGAGAGATAGAAGTATCTCTGATAGGACCAAAATCTAAAACTTTTTCCCATTGTGAAGCAGCATTGAGTATACCCATGCTGCAACTGATAGCTACGAATCCTGCAATAATATTTTTCATTTTCACCCCTTTTATAAATGGTTTGATTAATATATAATAGCATATAAGCAATAAAATCTTTATATGATTGTTTCATTAGGGGTAGCCTAAAACAAATAGAAGAAAAATTGGGTATAATTGTAAACTATTTTTAAGACTTTCAAGGAACTATTTATTATGAAAAAAGCTATCATTACTGGAATTACAGGTCAAGACGGGGCATATCTCGCAGAGTTGCTTCTTGAGAAGGGGTATGAAGTCTATGGAACTTACCGTCGTACATCGTCTGTTAATTTTTGGCGTATAGAGGAGCTGGGCATTGATACTCATACCAATCTGCATCTCATAGAGTATGATTTGACTGACCAATCCAACTCTATCAGAATGGTTATGGATATAGAGCCGGATGAGATCTACAATATAGCAGCTCAGAGTTTTGTAGGTGTCTCTTTCGATCAACCTTTGGCGACAGCACATATTACCGGGCTTGGGTGTGTTCACCTTCTTGAAGCGATCCGTATAGTCAATCCCAAGATTAGATTTTATCAAGCCTCTACATCAGAGATGTTTGGTGAAGTACAAGCTATCCCTCAAGTAGAGTCAACACCCTTCTACCCAAGAAGTCCATATGGTGTAGCAAAGCTATATGCTCACTGGATGGTTATCAACTATCGAGAGTCTTACGATATTTTTGGTTGTAGCGGTATACTATTTAACCACGAATCCCCTCTTAGAGGTTTGGAGTTTGTTACACGCAAGATCACAGATGGTGTAGCGAAGATCAAGTTGGGCAAGCTAGAGACTCTTGAGCTAGGCAATTTAGATGCCAAACGAGACTGGGGATTTGCCAAAGAGTATGTAGAGGGTATGTATCTCATGCTCCAAGCTGATAAGCCGGATACTTATGTTTTAGCTACCAATAGAACAGAGACTGTTCGTGATTTTGTAGAGATGGCATTCAGAGCTGTCGGTATAGAGTTGGAGTTTCAAGGCAGTGATGAAAATGAGACAGCGATCGACAGAGCAACAGGCAAAACTCTAGTCAGAGTCAACCCCAAGTTCTACAGACCTGCCGAGGTAGAGCTGCTGATAGGCAATCCTGAAAAAGCCAAAAAAGAGCTTGGCTGGGAGCCTAAGACTACACTAGAGGAGCTTTGTGCTATGATGGTCAAGGAGGACTTGAGGAGAAATGAAGCTGGCTTCTCGTTTTAAATAGAGATTTTACAAGAGGGTTGAGCATGCAAGCTATGCAAGAGAGTGAACTAAATACTTTTCATATAAGTACAGTAGTATTGATAGCTGGATTTGTTGTGAGTATGCTAGCTTACTTCAGCGGTACTCCCCCGCTATATTATATATCTTTTGCCGCACTTCTGTTGAGCTTGATTTTGATCTTATCGGCTATCAGGAGTGATATAGAAAAGGGTAGCTCCTCTTTAGTATCGACAGTGCTGGTTATTGGACTTACTGTTGTCTATTTTTCACTGAGAATGACTCCTGCAGACTTCTCCCTTATCATCGGAGATGCTTCAGACTACTATTGGGCCGGTGTGAGTTCTGCTCTAAAGGGTGATGATATAGGATTCTTTTTGCCTTTTACTAGCTCTGTGGCAGCGATAGGATTTAAAATATTTGGATATAAGTATCTACCTATTGTGACTGTTTTGATCTATCTTAATGCTCTTGGTCTCCTATATCTTCTCTTTAGAGAGTTGGGGATCAATCGGATATTGGCTTTGGCTTTTATCTTCTTCGTGCAGTCAATCCCTTTAGATATATGGCTTTCAAAAACGACTTTTTCTGAACCAATTTGGCAGATTTTTATCCTTTTGCTGATCTATTATGGATATCTGATCATAAACCAAAAGAGACCAAGCTGGAGAGTATGGTTTCCGTTTTATCTTCTTATAATACTGTTGCCTATGAGTAGAGGTTCGGCAGTTTTTATATATGGTTGGATCATATTTTTGAGTCTATATCATTTTTGGAGATTTGGTAACTTCAGGGTCGTTATCATGATCACTGTTTCTATGTTACTGTTGGCACTATCCATACATTACACCCTGCCTATAAAATACAGATATCTGATAGGTTGGCAATATAGCCGTATTATCCCTGGTATTACTATCGCTGAATTGATGATGATTCTATATGGTTTTATAGCATTTTTTGTAGGATCTATCTATGTTATGAGATGGAGAGAGAAGAGTTTTAGAGCTCTCAATCTGCCACTCATATTTGTCTTGTCAGCTATCGCACTAAAGATTGTCGTTGCACTTTTTTTCTCTATGAAAAAAAGTTCTAGTTTTATCGATCTGCTCCTCTTAAATGAGTTTGGATTGGCAAGAGAAGACCTCGGCATCATGCTTGCAATAGCTGCTATATTTGGTGGGTTGTATATCCACTATAGGGCAGCCATGGGGGATAGACTGCTACTGCTTTTTGTGATCTTGTATGCACTATTTTCTATACCATTTACAATGCAGGGAGTCTCTATATCCGATCAGCATGAGATGTTACTCTATTGGCACAGATACTATTTCTCCGAATTTTTTATTATACATATTGTATCTTTAGGAGTTGTGGTAAAGCTATTTTATAACTTTTTGGGAAAATATTTCTCCAATAAAAAAGTTTTATTACTATCAGCTGTTTCACTATTGACTCTTCTCTTTTTTTACTCCATAAATTTAACCATGTTAAATATAGTTTCGAGTGAAGGGTATCTCTCCAACTCATCAAAGATATTTACATGGCTATCTGACAGAGCAAAAGATAAAAAGATCTCCGTAGTTTATGATGAGGATATTCGTTATGGAAGTTTCGATGCAAAACAGTTGATGTATAGAGGATTTTATGTGACAGGAGTAGATGTCAAAAGTTATCAAAAAGTGGACAGAGATCAACTAAACAGAGATCTTGTTTTGGAACCGGATGTTTTTCAGAGTGAGTTTTTGTTATGTCTCTCTACTTCGAGATGTGACCTTAATGAGGAGCTGTATACTCAGGTAGATAGACTCTCTCTCCCTCTTTGGTGGAGGAGAAATACAGACGATATCTACCATAGTAAACCCGTACATTTAAACACTTATGCCTATCTCTACAAAATCAAACACTCTTTCAGACCTGAAGAGATGATATACATTAACAGCTCTTCAGATTTGGCTCCGAAACTGCTCGGCAAAGGCTGGTATAGTATCGGTTCTGAAGCTGTCTGGTCAGGCAGCGAAGCACAATTGATCATTCCTATAGATAAACTCGATAGAAGCAGTAACTATCGATTAGATCTGAAATTTGGTACCTACTACGCTGCACCGGATAAACCTAGAGCAGTCTCTTTCTCAATCCAAGGAGTTTTACTGAAGCAATTTAAAGTAGTTACTATCAATCCACAGGAGTATTATATTGATATTCCTGCAGAACTATTGAGTGAAAATGAGAAGGAGTTGACGATATCTATCACTATTCCCGATGCAGTCTCTCCTAGTGAAGTAGAGTACTCTAAAGATTTGAGAAAACTTGGAGTATCGCTATACTTTATAAAATTAGAAAAATCAAAACCGTGAGGCAAAAATGAAACTTATCATACAAATTCCATGTTACAATGAGGCAGAGACACTGGCTATTGCACTAGGTGCACTCCCTAGAGAGGTAGAGGGTTTCGATGTGGTAGAGTGGCTTATCATCAATGATGGAAGTACAGATGAGACTGTCAAAGTGGCCAAAGAGTGCGGTGTAGATCATATCGTTCACTTCAAATACAACAGAGGATTAGCCAAAGGATTTATGGCAGGGATCAGAGAGTCTCTAAAGCAGGGTGCAGATGTCATAGTCAACACAGATGCAGATAACCAATATGAAGCAGATGATATCCCCAAGCTGACACAACCTATACTGGATCATACCGCAGAGTATGTGATAGGTGCTAGACCGATCAGCCAGACAGAACACTTCTCCCCTGCCAAGAAATTTTTACAGAAATTGGGCTCTTGGGTTGTGAGAAAAGCGAGTAATACAGATATACCTGATGCACCTAGCGGTTTTCGTGCGATCAGCAGAGAGTGTGCTATGCAGCTCAATGTCTATAACAACTACACATATACACTAGAGACGATCATCCAAGCGGGTCAAAAAAATATGGCTATCACATCTGTACCTATCCGAACCAATGAAGATCTGAGACCATCCCGCCTCCTCTCAAGTATACCAAACTATATCAAAAAATCTGTAGTTACTATCGTTCGTATCTCTGTCGTGTACAAATCATTTCAGTTTTTTATGAGTATAGCAGCGGTTCTTTTTGGTCTTGGATTTATGCTTGGTTTGAGATTTTTATACTTCTATTTTACCGGAGATGGAGAGGGGCATATGCAGTCTGTTGTCTTGGCAGGGGTATTGATGGGTATGGGCTTTCAGACAGGACTCATCGCTTTTGTAGCAGATCTGCTCTCTGTCAACCGTAAACTTTTAGAAGATATCAAACTAGAAAGATTACAGTGAGAGTACTCTTTACTTGTGCAGACAGACCGACTATAGCTAGAAATAGATTTTATAGAAAAATATTAGCAGAGAGATTTGACTATAGTGAGTGCATATCCAAAGGCAAGGGTTATGCGAGCAGGATCCCAAGTATCCTCTCAAGACTCCCCTTCAAGATGTGGGGCAGGGATTTCTATTTTGTCAGTTATATGGGACACTTTTTGGTTGTTTTGATGAGACCTTTTACCCGCAAACCTATAGTTTTTGATTTTTATCTCTCTATCTATGATGTTATGTGTAATGATCGCAAACTATATACTCCAGATAGTCTCTTAGGCAAGCTTACATTTTGGATTGAGAAGAGATCACTTCAAAAGGCAGATTTTGTGATAGTAGATACAGATCAGCTTATCTCATCACTCTGTGGGATCTATGGTGTAGATAGAGAGAAGTTTGTTCGTGTTCCACTTACTATCAATGAAGATGATGTCATCAAAAAAGATGTAGATAGATATAGAGAGAGCTTTACAGTACTATATGTGGGGAGTTATATTCCTCTGCATGGGGTAGAGGTTGTGATAGAAGCTGCCAAAATTCTCCAAGAGAGAGGGGAGGATGTTCTCTTTTTGTTGATAGGTCAGGGGCCTAGCTACAGACGATGTAGAGAGTTGGCAGATGAGTACTCCTTGACCAATGTAGAGTTCAAGGGATTTATGACACTTGAAGAGCTAAACTACTACTACAATGCTACAGATATCAATCTAGGACTCTTTAGCACAGGAGAGAGAGCCAACAGTGTCGTACTCAACAAAACAAATGACTCCTTTCGTGTAGGAAAGCCACACTTGACACTGGAGACAGATGCTATGAGAGAGGCTTTTGAAGAGAGTAGAGATATATTTTATGTCAAAGACAACTCTCCTCAAACTTTGGCCGATAGAGTTGTCGAGATCAAGTCCGATGAAGCTCTACTGAAGCTTGTAGGGGAGAATGCATCCAAGTCATATATCGAAAAACTGAGCAATGCCAGAGCAGAGCAGATCTTGGATGATGAGGTATTTAGTCATATTAGATAAAAACAGTATAAAGAAGATAGCCTATTTTCTGGGAAAATCTCTGGGTATATTGGGTATGCTCTTTCTGTTTTATAAACTATCCCAAGAGTACACACTAGCTAGTTTCAGAGAAAAGTTTTTTCTACTTATAGATATAGTTCCTCCTCTCTTGATCCTCAATCTTATCTCTATGATTATGGGTATCTATGTATGGCATATGATGCTGCTGCACTATGCCAAAAGGGAGTTTCCATACAGAGTCTCTTATTACTTTTTTGCAAAAACAGAGATAGCCAAGTACCTTCCGGGAAATATCTTTCACTTTGTGGGACGGCAGCTGTTGGCAAAAAAGATCGACCTTAGTCAGAGTCAAATGATGAAGATATCAGGACTGTTTACTCTGCTGTTGGCAGTAGCTACGATAGTATCAGGTGCGATTTTTTCTATATTTGGTACCGGTATATCTGCTGAGATGATGCTATTTTTGGTTTTTATCGCTATAGTATCTATCGTATTGAGTCTAACCCTATTTCCATCTTTCCCCAAAGTAAAAAAGATAGAGATGGATTTTATCTTGACTACATCTATCGGGTTGCAGGGTGTTATGATGGGGGTTATCATCTTTTCTCAGATAGATATAGGTGGAGTAGGGCTATTTCTTCAGATTGCCGGGATATATGTCTTCTCTTGGCTTGTCGGATTTGTGACACCCGGAGCTTCGGGAGGCATTGGTGTTAGAGAGGGTGCATTTATAGCTATTGCTGAGTTTGTCCACTCAGGTATATCTAGCGAGATCATACTCTTCTCTATTCTATTTATACGGCTTATCAATATTGTGGCAGACCTTCTCGCTTATCTCTCAACTTATCTTCTGAAAAATAAAGAGTATATCTAAAATCTTTTTTGGTATAATATTGGCTATCTAACTTTAGAAAGCAGGGTAACTATGACCAATATCATTTTATGTGGTGGAAACGGTACACGGCTATGGCCGATCAGCCGTACACTTATGCCAAAGCAGTTTGTCAAACTCTTTGATGACCAATCACTATTTCAACTTACACTTCAACGAAATCAAGAGAGTTGCAAAAAAGAGATGATCGTCTCCAATGCGGAGCAGTATTTTTTGGCTGTAGACCAGATGGAAGAGCTTGGATTTGATACAGAGGGGAGAGATGGACGATTTCTCCTAGAGCCTGTAGGACGCAATACAGCTCCTGCAATAGCTCTGGCTTGTTTGGCACTAGATCCTCAAGAGTTAGTATTGGTCACACCCTCTGATCATCTCATCAAAGATAAAGAGGCATATAGTGATGTTATCGGGCAAGCAGAGGCATTGGCATCTCAGGATTATCTAGTCACCTTTGGCATCACTCCAGAATTTGCAGATACAGGTTTTGGATATATTGAGGCGGAGGGTCAAGATGTCATAGCATTCAAAGAGAAACCAGATCTCAAGAGAGCTCAATCCTATGTCGATGCCGGCAACTACTACTGGAATAGTGGAATGTTCTGTTTCAAAGCTGGTGTTTTTCTCGAAGAGTTAAAAAAGTACGCTCCTGAGATCTTTACTGCATCAAGTGATGCATTTGAGAGATCGATTAAAGATACTATGATCCGTGTCACCCATGAAGATATGGAGCAGATCCCTGAAGATAGTATAGATTATGCTGTCATGGAGAGGAGTGATCGTGTCAAAGTTGTATCTAGCAGTATAGGTTGGAGTGATCTGGGCAGCTTTGATGCTTTGGCAAAAGAGTTTGACAATGATGAAGATGGCAATAGTATAGATGACAACCTCATCGCTCTGGATGCAAAAGATAACTTTGTCTATTCGAGTGGCAGGATGGTGACTATAGCAGGTGTTGATGATCTCATTGTTGTTGATACGGCAGATGCTCTGCTGGTGACAAAAAAAGGCAATTCACAAAAGATCAAACAGATAGTAGCAGAGCTGAAAGGGCGTGAGACAGAACTCCACCATATACATCTCACGGCACATCGCCCATGGGGGACTTATACTGTACTAGAGGATAGCCCCAACTATAAAATCAAACGAATCGTAGTAAAACCCGGCAAAAGACTCTCTCTGCAAAAGCATTTTCACCGCAGTGAACACTGGATTGTTGTGAGTGGTACTGCACTGGTGAGAGTAGGAGAGGATGAGGTGTTGGTTCGTCCAAATGAGTCTACCTATATTCCTATGGGTGAGCTTCATCGTCTGGAAAATCCCGGAAAGGTCGATGTTGTCCTGATCGAAGCACAAGTTGGCTCTTATCTGGGAGAAGATGATATTATCCGCGTAGAAGATGACTTCAAGCGAGTCTAAATGAGGAAAACTATTCACTCTATCTGGGCCTATCGATACTTCATACTCTCATCGATACAGACAAATTTCAAATCTCGTTTTGCACGGAGCAAGCTAGGAGGACTCTGGATGATACTCCATCCTCTAGCTCAAGTACTCATCTATGCATTGATCCTCTCCAATATACTCAAAGCAAAACTTCCAGGGATCGAAAGTCAATACGCCTATGCTATCTATCTGATGGCAGGTATGGTAGGGTGGACACTCTTTTCTGAGATAGTGGGTGCATCTATAGATGTCTTTATCTCCAATGCTAACCTTTTGAAAAAGATGGCTTTTCCAAAGTTGACTCTGCCACTGATCGTGATAGGTAATGGTATGGTCAATTTTCTACTACTTCTGTTGGCAATGTTTGTCGTTTTTGCTTTTTTGGGTCATGTAGCACTCCATGCGATTATTTGGCTCCCTCTTCTGATCTTGGTTACACTGGCTCTAGCAGTTGGGATTGGGTTGACGCTAGGTGTGATCAATGTATTTATCCGTGATGTAGGTCAAGTGATGTCTATTGTACTTCAGTTTTGGTTTTGGCTGACACCGGTGGTATATACACTATCCATCGTGCCGGAAGAGTACCACCATCTATTTTTCATAAATCCAATGGCAGGAGTCATCGAGGGGTATCATAACATATTGGTCTACGACAAGGCACCCGATTTCGGACTTCTGATCTACCCATCTATCGTTGGTATAGTGACGCTGATACTCGCACTCTATCTCTTCAAGAGAGCCAACGAAGATATGACGGATGTGCTATGAGAAGTGTCCTCAGGATCAGTAATGTCACTAAAACATTTCGTGACTATGGGAGTGAGTGGAAACGGATACTCTCTTGGTTTGGTCTCTCATTTAAGCCTACAGAAGAGCATCATATACTCAAAAAAATAAATTTCACTATATCAGATGGTGAAGCAGTCGGGATCATAGGTCAAAATGGAGCTGGCAAAAGTACACTGCTCAAGATCATAACAGGGACACTTCGTCCATCGGAGGGTAGTGTCACAGTTGATGGGCGTATCTCAGCCATACTAGAGCTTGGTATGGGATTTCATCCTGATCTGACTGGACGGGAAAATGTCTATCATTCGGCTGGATTGATGGGGTTTACCAAAGAGCAGGTAGATGATGTTATGGATGAGATCGAAGCTTTTGCCGAGATAGGTGAGTATTTTGATCAACCTACCAGAACATACTCTAGCGGAATGCAGGTGCGTGTGGCATTTGGCGTTGTGACAGCCTATAGACCGGAGATACTTATCATAGATGAAGCTCTCTCTGTCGGAGATGCTTACTTTCAGCACAAAAGTTTCAGTCGTATCAGAGAGTTTCAGGAGCAGGGGACTACTCTACTGATCGTTTCACATGATCGTGGAGCGATTCAAGCGATCTGCAATAGAGCTATCTTGATAGAGAAGGGGGCTATCCTTATGGATGGCAACCCTGAACAGGTTATGGATTTTTACAATGCACTAATCGCTGAAAAAGAGAATAGCAAAATAGAGCAGGTGGAGAAAGAGGATGGAAAAGTAGAGACCACCTCCGGTACAGGAGAAGCGATAGTTGATGAGATAGCTCTCTACAACTCCAAGGGTGAGATGGCAGAGTTTGTCGGTGTAGGTGAAGAGGTCGAGTTGCGCATCAGAGTGAAGGTAGATCGAGATATAGAGTCTCTAGTACTTGGGTATGGCATCAAAGATCGCTTGGGTCAAGTGATGTATGGTACCAATACTTGGCATACAGATCAAGCACTAGATCATGTATCGGCAGGGGATATATATGAGTTTGTACTCTCTTTCCCTGCCAATCTTGGAGTAGGAAGCTACTCTATTCAGACAGCACTAGTAGATCGTGATACGCACTTGACTGCGAACTATGAGTGGCGTGATCTGGCACTGGTTTTCAATGTTATCAATATAGACAAGAGCCAATTTGACGGATCTCTCTGGATAGAGCCGGATATAAAGGTAGAGAAATTATGAGTTTTATCTCTTATGCACAAAACTTTGAAGATGTTATGTTATGGCGGGCATTAGGAGATATCAAAAATGGTTACTATATAGATGTAGGGGCAAATCACCCTATGGATGACTCTGTCACAAAAGCATTTTACAATCACGGCTGGAGTGGTATCAATATAGAACCTGAAGAGAGATTTTTTAACCTGCTGGTTTTAGATAGAGATCGTGATATCAATCTCGATGTAGCCATCAGCAACCAAACAGAGGATATCAAGCTCTATGTTTTTGAGACTAGAGGCTGGTCAACCAATGATATATCTGTTGCTGATGAGCATAGAGCAGATGGGTATGACTACCAGATCAAGAGCATAAAGACAAAATCGCTTGATAGGGTTTGCGAAGAGAACCAAGTAGAGGAGATCCATTTTTTAAAGATCGATGTTGAGGGGGCAGAGAAGAGTGTACTTGAGAGTTTCTCCTTTGAGCAGTATAGACCTTGGATCGTAGTGATAGAGGCGACCCGACCCAATACAGATATCGATGTATCACAAGAGTGGGAGTATATGCTCTTTGACCACAGCTATCTTTTGGCTTACTTTGACGGTATCAACAAGTTCTATGTCGCAAAAGAGCATAGTAGTCTGCTGGCATATTTTCGTTATCCGCCCAATGCATTCGATGACTTCATATCGATCAATCAATATAGTGCAGAGATGAGAGCATCAGAGTATGAGTCAAAGCTGGATATAGCACTGAAGAGAGTTGAAGAGTCCCAAACAGTAGCCGATGATACCCGATATAGTGCTGATCTGAGAGCTGTAGAGTATGAGTCAAAGATAGATTTGGCTCTCATGAAAGCGGTAGAAGCCGAAAAGATAGCCGATGATGTTCAGCAGAGTTATCAGCTGATAGTCGATAGCAGCTCTTGGAGGATAACCAAACCACTGCGGCAGATCAAAGATATCATCCATAGACTAAAGAGAGATCAAGCCCACAGAGATGATCCGGAGGTCACAGAGCAGAAGAGACAACTTCTAGTTGATCTATCGCAGATCTATTTTGATGATAACCAGACAGGCATACAGCGTGTAATCCACAACATTATATCCCAACTATCTATGCTGGATATAGAGGGGTATAGAGTTCTGCCTATCTATGCAACTATGGAAAAAGGGTATCACTACACATCAAAGTTCAACAGTGACAGTGCAGTATCATCCAGCCTTGATGAGCAGCCTGTAGTAGTAGAAGATGGTGATATATTTCTCGGTCTTGATCTTAGTGCCCATCTATTTCCACAGATCGAAGAGACCCTGCAACACTATAGAGAGAGTGGTGTATCGATCAACTATCTGATCTACGATATCATACCTCTGCTTCGTCCTGAGTTTACTACAGAGGGTATGGATGGATATTTTCGGACATGGCTCGATGGTCTGATGAGACACTCAGATAGGCTTATCTGTATCTCTAGGAGTGTGGCTGATGAGCTTGGTGGCTATATCGATGATCACTACCCCGAGATAGAGAGTAGACCGGAGATAGCCTCTTTTCATCTAGGTGCAGGTATCGGGAGTTGTGTAGGTTCAGAGGAGTTAACCCCTGATGCAGATAGACTCTTGGCTCAGATGCAGAAGAGATTGACATTTTTGATGGTTGGTACAGTTGAGCCTAGAAAGGGTCATAGTCAAGTCTTGTCAGCATTTGAGAAGCTCTGGGCAGAGGGTTACGATATCGATCTCGTCATAGTGGGCAAGAGAGGGTGGATGGTAGATGAGCTACTGGTTCGGCTGGCAGATATTTCAGATCAAAACGGGCATCTTATCTGGCTTGAGGGTATCAGTGATGAGTATCTAGAGAGGGTTTATACTGCAAGCTCCTCTCTCATCATAGCGAGTGAGACAGAGGGGTTTGGTCTACCCATCATAGAGGCAGCCAAGTATAACCTGCCGGTTATTGCCAGAGATATACCAATCTTTAGAGAGATAGCCGAAGATCATGCTCTCTACTTCGATGATGATCTTGATGCAGATACAGTTTTTAGGGCTATAGCAGAGTGGATCTCACTGTATGACTCAGGCAGCTATCCAGAGTCAAAGAGTATCTCATGGTTAACTTGGAGAGATAGCACTCTACAGCTTTTAGGGTGTTTAAATATTAATATAAAAGCATAAAATATAAGGTGGCAAACTTGAAAAATCATTCAACTATAGGGATAAAGAGAAAACCAAATCAACTACAGAGTCATAGAGGTGGCTTAGAGCTATCCATGAAGAGATTGATAGAGAAAAATAGTGAACTCTCCAGTAGTTTGACTCAATTGGAAGCAGATCTTGTAGAGTTGGAATCCAAACTATTCGAATCACTCTCTAGAGCAGGATATGCAGAGCTCAAGGCAGGACGAGCTGACGCAAAGGTGGCAAGTGCAGAGAGGAGAGTAGTCGAAGCACAGAGCATAGCAGACCAGACCAAGAGAGTAGCAGTCAGCTCCAAATCCAAAGCAACTGAAGCTAACGGAAGAGCAGCAGAGGCGGAGAGAAGAGCAGCAGAGGCGGAGAGAAGAGCAGCAGAGTCGGAGAGAAGAGCCACGGAAGCAGAGAAGAGTGTCCATGAGATTCACAAAATAGCGCAGGCAACTAACGATAGATGTGTAGTGCTTGAGGCGAAGTGGCAGCGTGTCACAAGGGTGATCAAGAGACTTTTAGCACCGGTACTCTACCTGAGAAATCTAAAAAATAGACTACTACACAAAGAAGTACCTGCCAAACAGCCTCCCCAAACAGAGGATATCCAAGCCCATCAGCATCCCCCGAAAGAGGATATCCAAGCTCACCCAGATAGCTCCACAGAGTTATCATCTCGTAGTAAGCAGATCCACAATACTCTAGATGAGAGTGCGACAAAAGAGAGGAGCCAAGAGTGATGCGTATAGTCATAGATCTGCAGGGAGCTCAATCATACAGTTCACGCAATCGTGGAATAGGTCGATACACCCTCTCTCTAGCTAAGGCTATCATCGCCAATCGTGGAGAGCATGAGATCATCATAGCACTAAATTCTATCTTTCTTGAGGCGACAGATGCTATATATGCAGAGTTTTCGATGCTGCTCCCTCCAGAAAATATCGTGATATGGCATGTACCCTCTCCAGTTCTATATATAGATAAAGATAGTACCTCCAGAAGGGAAGTTGCAGAGAGTACAAGAGAGGCATTTTTTGCTAGTTTGAGACCGGACATGGTGCTTGTCATGAGCCTGTTCGAGGGGTATGGAGATGACTCAGTGACAACAGTAGCGAGCTTCAGCCATACACCCACAGCAGTTATCCTCTATGATCTGATACCACTGATACACAAAGATGTATATCTCTCAAATCCAGATCTAAAAGCTTGGTACCTAGGCAAGATCAAATCACTCAAGAGAGCTGATCTACTCCTCTCTATATCAAAATCTGCCAAAAATGAGGCCCACGACTATCTCCATATTCCCGAAGATGATGTGATCAATATCTCCACAGCTGCTGATGCTCACTTCTACCCTAGAGAGGTAGATGATCTGCAGAGAGAGGGTATAGAAGAGCGATATGCGATTCACAAATCTTTCATCATGTATACAGGCGGTATGGACTATCGCAAAAATATAGAGGGTTTGATAAGAGCTTATGCACTACTCTCTGCTGATCTGAGAGAGAGATATCAGTTAGCTATAGTCTGTTCGATGGGAGAGGCAGATAGAGTACGGTTGACCAAGCTTGTCGAAGAGCTTGCACTACTAGAAGATGAGGTGATCTTTACGGGATTTGTCTCCGATGAGGATCTGGTACTCTTCTATAACCTATGTGATGTTTTTGTTTTTCCATCATGGCATGAAGGGTTTGGATTGCCTGCACTAGAAGCTATGCTGTGTGGTCGTGTTGTGATCGGATCGAACACATCTAGTCTCCCCGAAGTCATCGGTCTGGAGGAGGCACTGTTTGACCCTAGAGATGATCTCTCTATCTCTGCCAAGCTTGAGCAGGCTCTCACCGATGAGCCTTTTCGAGAACGACTCAAGAGCCATGGTGTCAGACAAGCCCAAAAATTCTCTTGGGATACTAGTGCTATAGCCTCTATAGCCGCTATCGAAGATAAGATAACTGAGATAAAAAAGAGAGATATCACCAAGCCACTTGGAGCCAAAAAACCATCTATGGCATATCTCTCACCACTGCCACCTGAGCGGAGTGGTATCAGTGACTATAGTGCAGAGCTTCTGCCTGCACTGAGTGAGCACTATCAGATCGAGCTCATCACAGATCAATCTAGCATCACAGATAGCTTTATCGAGAAAAACTGTAGAGTAAGAGGAGTAGAGTGGTTTAGGGAGCACCATAGCTCTTATGATCGTATACTTTACCATTTTGGAAACTCTCATTTCCACAAACATATGTTTGATCTTCTTGCTGATATCCCCGGTGTTGTAGTGCTTCATGACTTTTATCTATCGGGAGTTAGTGCCTATATGGAGCAGTGTGGCTACAAGCCTCAGTTTTGGACGCAGAGTCTCTATCGTAGCCACGGATATGCAGTCCTCAAAGATCATCTGGATGCTGAAATCCTCAACGACACCATAGGGGATTACCCAACTAACCTGCCCGTACTGCAAAATGCACTAGGTGTTATCGTGCACTCGGAAAATTCACGAAGATTAGGAGAGCAGTGGTATGGGAGAAGTGCTCTGCCTTGGTCTGTTATCCCTCTGCTTAGGATCCCTACTCCGGAGTATAGTCAGCTAGAGGCTAGAGAAGCACTAGGTCTACCCAAAGATGCATTTGTCATATGCAGTTTCGGACTTCTACACCAAAACAAGCTAAACCACCGCCTGCTTCAAGCGTTTTTGGGCTCTCGGTTGGCAGAGGATCAGCAGTGTCATCTCATCTTTGTAGGAGAGAGCAGAGGGATAGAGTATGCTGATGATATACGAGATATTAGTGCTAAGTCAAATGCGAAAGAGCGTATCCATATCACAGATTGGACTCCGATAGAGGTCTTTAGGAGATATCTGCAATCAGCGGATATAGGTGTACAGCTGCGGACGAACTCCAGAGGTGAAAGCTCAGCAGCAGTGCTGGACTGTATGAATTATGGATTGGCTACGATAGTCAATGCCAACGGTGCCATAGCTGATCTATCTCCTGAGGCGCTAGTGATACTGCCGGATGAATTTTCTGATTCGGAGTTGATAGAGGCTCTTGAGTCGCTGCACTCTGACAGGAGCAGGAGAGTGATGCTCGGTCAAAAAGCCAGAGAGATCATACTCACTGAGCATGAGCCAATCTATTGTGCTAGGGAGTATGCTATAGAGATAGAAGACTTTTATGATGATGCATCAGACAAGCTCTATGGATTGATGCAGGCACTACCCGAAAAGATAGAGCACTGGAGCAGCGATGAACTATCGAGCTTGTCATCGGATATAGCACAGAGCTTTCCACCCCGACCAAGGATCAAGCAGATACTTGTCGATATCGCTATCGTAGAGCGTGATGATCTCTCCGATGAGATCAAGAGGAGATTTCTCGTATCTCTAGAGAAGATCCTGACCTCTCCGCCCAAGGGGTATCGTGTAGAGCCTATATATCTCTCGGTAGATGGATCGCACTACTGCTACGCTCGCACATTTACGACCAAACAGCTAAGTATACCATCAGGTATCTTGAGCGATGAGCCTATCGACAGTTATTGTGGAGATATCTTTGTGGGATCTGATATAGAGGAGATAGACTCAGATAGACTTCTCCTGCACAATATGATGCACTATCGAGGCATAGCCATAACATATATACTCTATGAGAGCAGAGCCATCCTAGATAGTGATGATGAGTCCCTAGAGAGAGATGAGTATCTCGAACGGTTGAAAACCATCGCCTCTTTGGATGCTCTATTTACACTCAGTAGAGCAGAGGCAGAGGAGATAGAGAAGCTCATTTTAGATGAAGATATAGAGACGGATTGCCGTTTTGAGATAGAAAATAGCTATGATGAACTCTCTTTGACTCTTAAAACCATATCAAAATATGTGAAATATTTTGATCTGCCAGAGAGTATAAAGTGGAGGGTTGAGGGTCCCTTTGACAGCTCTTATAGTTTGGCATTGATCAACCGTGAAACCTCCATGGCTCTGAGCAAACTAGGACATGATCTGCAGTTGCACTCGACAGAGGGTCCGGGAGATTTTCTCCCCAATGAGGGGTTTCTAAATACCCACTCCGAGTTGAAAAAACTATATCTCAAGTCGATCGGAGAGAGCCAACGGGATGTAGATATCAGTAGTAGAAATATCTATCCGCCACGGGTCAGTGATATGGGGTCTCCTATCAATCTGCTGCACCATTATGCTTGGGAAGAGTCCGCTTTTCCAAGAGAGTGGGTCCAAGACTTCAACCGTCACCTTACCGGCATGACTTGCCTCTCATCTCATGTGGAGAAGATCATGATCGATAACGGAGTGAAGGTACCCATAGCCACCTCCGGCTGTGGTGTGGATCACTGGGAGCGTACTGTAGCAGATGAGAGTTATATCCTAGAGGATGATCACTCATTTCGTTTTCTGCATGTCTCCTCCTGTTTTCCTAGAAAAGGTGCAGATCTACTGCTGAGAGCGTATGGTGAAAAGTTTGATGCCAAGGATGATGTAGTCTTGATCATCAAAACATTCCCCAACCCACACAACGAGATCTACAGATGGATAGAGGAGGCGAAGAGCAGTAGCAGAAGTTTCCCTGCCGTTATCGTGATAGAGGATGATCTCTCCCCGTCACAACTCAAGTCACTATATCAGCAGTGCCATGCCTATGTCGGTCCTAGCAGAGCTGAGGGGTTTGGAGTACCTTTTGCAGAGGCTATCCTCTCCGGATTGGCTCTCATCGTGACAGGGTGGGGCGGTCAGCTCGATTTTTGTACGGATGAGACAGCATGGTTGATCGATTATGATTTTGCAGCAGCAGATACACACTTTGGACTCCCCGATTCGGTCTGGGCAGAGCCATCGAGGGAGCATTTGGGGGTGTTGATGCGTGAGATACATAGCCTACCGGCAGCAGAGAGGAGAGCTAGATCAAAGGTAGGCAGAACTCTACTGCTAGATAACTATAGATGGATGTTTGTAGCTGAGCGACTAGTAGAGGCATCGAGAGAGTTTGGCAAAAGCATAGAGAGAAAAAAGGCAAATATAGGGTGGATAACTACATGGAATACAAAGTGCGGTATCGCAGCCTATTCACGACACTTGATAGAGGCTATCTCTCAAGATGTCACGATATTGGCAGCTCATACAGATGAGCAGACTGCAGTAGATGACTCCTCTGTCTATCGATGCTGGAATGCAGGAGAGGAGAAGCCCTTTAGGGAGCTAGAGGAGACTATAGATAGATTGAAACTTGATACTATCGTACTGCAGTTCAATTATGGTTTTTTCAGTTTTCATCATCTCTATGAGTTTATGTATCAGCAGTTTGAAAAGGGGCATAGAGTGGTTGTCATGATGCATGCTACTACTGACCCGACTCATATACGCTTCAAAGATTTGAAGATACTGCTTCCTCTCTTTGAGTATGCTTCCCGTCTGTTAGTACACTCTATCGGAGATCTAAATCATCTCAAGAGGCATGGGTTGACCAAAAATGTGACACTCTTTCCTCATGGTATACCAGATTGGAGTTATGAGAGTGATCGAGAGAGAAGTGATAGATTTATGTTGGGTAGTTATGGTTTTTTCCTTCCGCACAAAGGTCTACCGGAGTTGATAGTCGTAGTCAAAATCCTCTCAGATAGAGGGGTCGATATCGGGCTGAAGATGATCAATGCAGAGTATCCTGTACCTATCTCTCATGAGCTTGTGATGGAGGCATCACAGAGGATAGAGAGATTGGGTTTAAGTAGAGAGATAGAGTTGGTAACTGACTATCTGCCTGATGAGGAGTCTCTAGCCAAACTAAGCTCTTGTGATCTTCTACTCTTCCCTTATCAGGAGACGGGAGAGTCATCTAGTGCATCTGTTCGTTATGGGTTGGCTACGGGTCTGCCTGTAGCTGTGACACCTCTGGATATATTCGAAGATGTAGACCAAGCCGTCTATAGACTCTCCGGATGTTCAGCAGAGGAGATGGCAGATAGCCTTGAGGTGATCATAGATGAGATCAAGAGCAACTCCACAGTAGCCAAAAAGCAGAGAGAAGATGCCGGCAAATGGTGCCAAACACATAGATACTCCGCAGTCGGCAAGAGACTAGGCGATATGCTGGAAGCACTTCGGTGAAAATCTATCTTTTAATCTTATCTTTTCTGGTTCCGACTACACTATTTACAAACTATGTGATGAATCAATACTATGGCGTTGGTTCAGGAGTATGTGATGTGGGGTGGTTTACCTTTCTTATGACCCAGACAGATAGTTGGCCCCTTCTCAATCCTCTAGCTGGATTGTTGGATGAAAGTTATTTTTCAACGCACCTCTCCCTATTTTACTATCCTCTCTCTTTTCTCTATAGCTTTGTGGAGGATTTTGTCTCCCCCCCTCTATACTATAGTCTCTTTATAGGATCTATGTATGGTCTTATCTCTTTGGCTGTTTTTGTTGCCGGATTGAGACTGTTGCCCAATAGCACCTTTTTATCTCTACTTCTCCTTTGTGTGATCGCTATCCTCACTTCGATGAATGGAGCAGCATTGGGGTTGATAGGTTTTCCACATATAGAGATCGCGATACCGGCATTGATGCTACTGTTTATCTCTCTCTATTTTAGCGGATATGTAAAGAGTAGCTATATTGTGTTTCTAATGCTACTTACCATAAGAGAGGATGCAGGCTTTCACCTCTTTGGACTCTTGAGTATCGTTCTTCTGAGTATGTATGTGATGACAAGAGATAAAAAATCTCTGCCAAAAGAGCTGATCGCTGTTGCACTTGTAGGTTTGATCTATAGTTTCAGCGTGATCTATCTCCAAAAAACTTTTTATCCCGGAGACAACGCACTAGAGAGAATCTATCTGGGCAAACCTCACTTTGCTCACTTGACAGCAGACTTTATATCAGGAAGGATCCAATTCATCCTCACTGATAGAGCCTATCTCTATATCCCCCTCTTTTTTACTATCTTGATGGCATTTGTTAGTAGAAATATTTTTTTATTGAGTAGTTTTATCGCTACATTGCCTTGGTTGTTTTTGTCACTTATCGCGATAAGCAGTATGCCCGGACACCTCTCCAACTACTATGCTTTCCCTTTTATCACAGCACTCTCTTGGCCGATGTTTGCTTATCTGATAGCCCATAGGGTCAATCCTCAGTCGATGGTCAGCTACAAGAAGATAATAGTATCTGTTGCTCTTATCACTGGATCATCTATCATCTTATTTCCCGGAAATAGACAAAATTTTGATACCAAACCTTGGGAGAAGTTTGATTTTGCCTATCTATCGACTATGAGCAGCAGTGATCAATTTGTCTCTGCTCTCTCAAAACACAAATCAGACTTTGGAGATATCTTGTTTGATGAGCCTCTAGCTGCACTCATGGTTGAGACTCTCACCAAAGATGAGTATGGTTATATTAATGATTTTTTTGATTATCAGATCGAGGAGGCAGATACTGTTATCTTCAATATGAGTTCCCTTGAGGCACTCAGGGGGATACTGGATCAAAGACAACTCCATGTTGTCTATAGAGTCAGAGGTACAGATATCGTTATAGCGACTGACAAAAGATTTCGTATGGATCCTCTATCTGCGGAGATCGACTTGAAAAAAATAACCTTAGGCTACCCCAAGGAGATAAACACACAAATAGCTTTATGAGGTTTTTCATAGACAAGACAATCGTTTGAAGTACTAGCCTTATAGTGATAGTGCTTTTTGTATATCTCTGATCATCTGCTCTGTTCGTATAGCTCTGCCTCTATCTATGAGGTGTGAGTCGCTGTTGAAGTATAGCTCCTGATCATACATATAGTCGTATGGGTCTCCTATATAGTTCCATCCATGACGCTCTACCTCCTCGGCTATATGGGTAAAAAACCACCTCTCTTTAGGTTCACTATAATAACTCTCATCTCTCATCAGCGTAGCCGGCATGAAGATCACTCTAGCACCCCTCTCGTCGCACCACTCGATAAACTCTCCTAGATAAGACCACCCCGGAGCATCTCTGCTAAAATCCTCGCCGTAGGTATAGGGAGGGCTTGTTTTGTACCTCTGTCGCACCTCCCGATACATAGCCTCGGTACGATACTCTATCTCTGTCTCATTCTGATCACCGAGATCGTCTATGTGATGAGCACCGTAGAGCCCCTCTGTGATAGGCTCTCCACCCTCTGCTCTGTATCCTTTGATGATGCGATCCATAGTAGTATGCCATATGATATAGAACTGCTCAGATGGTAGCAGAGTCCAGAAGCACCCCGGCTCTTTTGAGAGTAGGAAGTCGATCATCTGTATACCGGGCTTGCCACTATAGGCATACATCGAATGCTCAAGAGGCAAGATGACTATATCACCCTCTCCTATGACATGTTTTGCCATATGAAGTATACATGGCAACTCTATACCGGCATTGACACTATCGTTGATGACAGGAAGCCCGAAGGCATCGGAGAGCATCTTGCTATCTACACCGAAGAGAGCATTGGAGCCTGCTGCTATGACGATCTTCTCTCCTCTGATCTCTCCGGCTATATGCTCCTTCTTGGCATAAGCATCAGTGATCCACTGTGACATCTTTGTGGGATTGCCGACTTGACCTAGTATGAGTAGCGACCAGAGTAGCAGCAGAAGGATCCAAAAGATAACAAACAGGATTATAAATTTCAAT
>JAYEOM010000001.1:0-1651 GCA_034722955.1 Campylobacterota bacterium | reverse complement strand
TAAAAATTAAAATAGACAAAAGTCTGTGCAGGTGCCTCTGCCATCATCTTTAGTGCCATAAAGCTCAGAAGTGCAGCGACTAGTGCATATCTCCACCCAAGTCGTATCTCTTTTCGGTAGCCTGAGAACTCTATGGAGTTAGGCAAGAGCCACACTATACCCAGACCGATGGCTATACCATATAGGTTGATAGCAGGCAGATCTGCTTTGCCAAAGTCAAATAGTGCTTCATAGTAGATCTCTGCCTCCTCTACACTCTCGGAGCGGAAGAGTACCCAGAGCAGGCTTACAGAGATGAAGGTGATCACTATGGCTGCCATATCGGGTATCTTCCAGTGGAGAAGATAACGATTTTTCAGATGTACGATAGAGAGCAGCAGACCATGCAGAAGTCCCCAGAGCAGAAAAGTCCATCCGGCACCATGCCATATACCCCCTAGAGTCATAGTCACTATGAGGTTGAAGACTTCCCTATACTCTCCTCTCCTGTTGCCCCCTAGAGGGATATATATATAGTCTCTCAAAAAGTCCGACAGTGTGATGTGCCAGCGTCTCCAAAAGTCTATGATGTTGACCGCTTTGTATGGTGAGTCGAAGTTGATGGGCAGCCGCAGTCCAAAGAGCAGTGCCAGCCCTATAGCCATGTCGGTATAGGCACTGAAGTCGAAGTAGATCCCAAAGCTATAGGCGAAGAGACCCACCCACGCCTCCAGAGAGCTGAGTGTTCCGACATGCCCAAATGCACTATTGGCGATAGGAAAAAACTGATCAGCCAGTACGATCTTCTTGAAGAGACCCATAGAGAAGAGCAGTATGCCTCTATGGATGTAGTGCCACCTTGCACTCTCCAAGGCTCCATCTCGTACCTGCGTGATGATCTGCCGGTAGTGTACGATGGGTCCTGCGATGAGCTGAGGGAAAAATATGACAAAAAAGAGATACTCCCTGAAAGTTCCTCTAGTTATCTTTTCTCTATATAGATCTACCAAAAAGGCGATCTGCTGAAAGGTATAAAACGATATAGCCAGAGGCAAAAGCAGCGATTGGGTGCTTAGATGCAGAAAAAGGCTGTATTTGAAGTAGATCAGCGGCGAGAGGTTGCCGAGGATAGCCAGAGTCAGGATGGTTCGCTTGTGACTGCTTCTCATCATGAGAAGAGCAGAGAGGTAGTTGAAGAGTATAGAGGCTATCAGCAGCCCCAGATGCGCCATACTCCACTGAGCATAGAAGATGAGAGAGGCGAGGATCAGAAAACCGAGCCGATGAACAGGCTTGAGGAGAAAGAAGATGCCGACAACAGGAAGAAGAAAGAGAAAGATAAAGGAGTAGCTGTTAAATAGCATCAAAAACCTAGGTATTGGAGTTGTTGGATATTATATCAAACATAAGATTAGGCTACCCCAATGAAATAAACACCCGATCCACACCAATCCACCGATGGAGATAGCGTAGGGTGCTGTTTCCAACGCACCTATCATGCCATTTCCAACGCACCAATCATACAAAAACAATCCCCTAAGGCTATTTGGGTGTTTATTTCATTGGGGTAGCCTAAAACCCATCATCAGGGCATCTGGACACCATCCAACAGATAAATCTCAAACTTTTCATAGCAGGGGTTGACAAGTTAAATCATTTTACGCTATAATTC